>CAVJFO010000025.1:0-6694 GCA_963648925.1 Hallerella sp. | reverse complement strand
CAAGAACGAGATGTTCTATGGCCATGAATCCGAATTCAAAACATTCGATGATCTATATAAAGCAATAGAAAAATATATCGACTATTACAACAACGAAAGGATCAAGAGCAAAACAAAATGGATGCCCCCTTCAAAATTCAGGGAACATCCATGTTGGGCTTGTGATACAATCCAATTAACCTGTCCAGGAAATTGGGTACACATCAATCAGTGCACAAGCTGATGGCAAGGGGTACACAAATATCCGATTTCAAACGGTAACGATAGAGAAATAAGATCAACTGAAATATCGGTAAATAGGTCCTGTTTATTTGGTAAATAGGTCCTGTTTGTGCTATATTAAAATTCAATGTTAAGAACGGAAAAGGAGATGATTAAATATGAATTTCAAACAGTTTTACGATAATCAAAAAGGAAAGTACGAATTAAACCCTACTCAATTTGACGAGATAGTGAAAACTTGGAAAAGTTTCAGGGAGAAGATTTTGTCTGGAGGATTGACTCCTGAAGAATATAATGGAAAAACTGAATTCTTCAATAATGGAAAATGCTCGTTGAGACAGTTTATCGAACATACTTGTGCGACCGATTACTTTGGAACGTTGGGCACAATAAAATCATCAAAACTTGGACTTTGGGCCACAGGAACAGTCGATAGCAAGGCTTATTATTTTGCAGAAGCAAAATTGGAAACTGAAAATGAAAAAGAGCGATATGTAGATCAGAATAATACATTTTTGAAAGAACTAATAACAAAATATAATTGGGAAGATTTGCTTAAATTCTTAAGCGGAGATCCTACTTTTGATGTTATATCTTATCCTTCTTTTGTTTTTGGCATCGTGTTTTTGAACTCCATTCTAAAAGATGAGGATTTGACTCAAGGCGAAAGAGACGGAAATTGCCATTTTGATTATCAATATGGTTTGGTTTGGATTTACAAATATGACGCTATTTTGAAAAACAAAGAATTTAAGAATTTATGTAATCTCTCTGGCGATAAGTTGGATCCATTTAGACAAAGCAAAGCTCTCTGCGAAAGATGTAAACAATTATGTTCTATCCAAGGCAATGAAATGAATGCCAACCAAGTTATTCTTTTCGAAAGAACTGTATGGGACTTCACGCATGACATTTCAAAAATGGAAAAAAACATAATCGAAGTCATTAATGCAAACAATAAACAAATCATACTTACAGGTGCTCCAGGAACGGGTAAAACCTATGCAGCAAAGAAGATTGCAATGTCTGACGAAGATGCTGAGATCTTATCAAAAGGGACCGATGAAAACGGGAATGATGTCGATATTAAATACCAGTTTGTTCAGTTCCATCCGTCCTTTGATTACAGTGACTTTGTTGAGGGATTAAGACCTGTAAGCATCAAAGGGAATACAACTTTCGTAAGAATGGACGGCATTTTCAAAGAATTCTGCAGAAGGGCCGCCTATGACCATATAAATTACATGAAGGACTCAGGGTCAGATGATGGCTACAACAAGCGATATTACTTCATTATCGACGAAATAAACCGTGCCGACTTATCTAAGGTATTTGGCGAATTGATGTATTGTTTAGAATATAGAGGTGCTTCTGGTAAGGTTAAGACGCAATACAGCAATCTTGACACCTACATCAATACGGAACAGGGGCCGATGACATTTTCAGAAATTAAAGCCTTTAATGACGACGCTGCAAATGTGAAAAAAATAGATATTAGTTCATTTGGCGAGAATGACGTTTTTGCAGATGGATTTTATATTCCAGAGAACGTTTATATTATCGGCACCATGAACGATATCGACAGAAGCGTTGAATCATTTGATTTTGCTTTAAGGAGAAGATTCAAGTGGTTTGAAGTAAAGGCTTCTGACATTATGGATAAAGTGTTGCCTAAGTTCGTTATCGATACAAAAGCTTGTGATTTCGTAAAAGATAAAATCAAGGCATTAAATGAGTTTATCTCGGATTCTGAAACGAACGGAATGGGTCTTTCGGACGCATATAATATCGGCCCAGCTTATTTCAAATCTTATGAATCTTATGGGAAGGTAGCTGGTGGAAATTACAAAACAAAATTAGCCAACATTTATAAAAACGAAATAGAAGCGACACTAAAAGAGTACGTCAGAGGAAGGGATCAGAATTCGATCGATGTTTTTCTTGGAGAATGCAGACAAAAATTCGGCCTAGACAATAACTACAAGTGGAAGAAAGAATCTGATAATGAAGAAACAAATCAGAACACTGCATCAACAGATGCCGTAAACGATAAGGCTGAACATGAATAACGTTGAATTGTTATTTATCGGAAACGATTTCTCTCAAATCGTAAAAATTGAGAAAGGCAAGAAAATATATGGTTTTGGGTTCTTTGGAAAAATTAACGGCTGTAAAAAGAGAGGTGCAAAAGGCGATTTGGCAGACCTTTACGCAAATAAAGAGAAACAATTCGATATTTTGAAACAATTTTTAGAGGTTGCTCAGGCGAATGTAGACGACATGATCCTTGATTCGTCGCTTGATGATGAAGCTAAATTTCTTTTTGACTATCATAACCAGAGTATGTATTTTGGTGGGCTTGTTGGAGTTGTATCGATAAAGGATTTCGAGTACGGAAACAAACGTTATGACATAACGCTTCAAATTAATACCAGAATGGATTCTGAGGCTTGCGGGGAAGGTGTTCCGCATGGTGGTAAAGACTCAGAAAGCAAAGGTTTTAAACCATTCTTTCTTATGACTTTATTGTTTGATGGCTTTGTTCCTCTGTCAAATTCCAAAATTAGTAGCGACCCGGAAGCTCTGACTGACACGCTCCTTTTGTCTTCGTTCGTTGAAAAATACAAAAAAGCGTATGTGAAAGGCTATTACAAAACGTATCATAACATTCAGAAAAACGATGCACATGTCAAGGGAACAATTGATGTTGCAAGGCATATCAGATTGAATTGCGGACTAGACAACGGTAAAATCGCCTACTCTTATAAGGAAAAGGGCGAATTCAATTATATAAACCATCTTATAATTGCCGCATATGAACAGCTGAAAGAAAAATATAGAGAGCAGACCAATTACGCATTTAAGAACTCAATAGAGATTAGAGATTCTTTGGAGTCTTTGAAATATATAATTTCATATCCTCAATATGCAAAAAAGACTTTGATTGCTAAGACTTCAAGACCTATGTCACATCCGTTTTACACGGAATACGAAGAGCTTCGCAGAACTTGCCTCAAGATATTAAGAGAAGAAAAAATGTCTCCGTTTAACGGAGATAAAAATGACAAAGTTGAAGGCGTCCTTATGTATGTTCCAGAACTTTGGGAAAAATACATCGAAAAGCACTTCAAAGGCTTAAAATTCAAATCACAAGACCAGATCAAAATTATTGATGTCAATTCGGACAAGGAGTACCAGCAAAATACCAGACCAGATTTTGTTTTTTATAACGACGATCAACCTTACATGATTTTAGACGCGAAGTTTAAGCCTGGTTGGTTAGCGGTGGCACAAAACGGAAAGATTGGTGATCTGCTGTTATCAGACTATGACAAATGTATAAGAGATATGGTTTCGATAAATGCGAATGCAACTGGTGTCATTTTTCCTACCAAGGAAAGACTAGAAATCGATGACGTTTCTTTCAAGGTGGGCGAAAAATCTTTTGATTACGTTCACTCAATCAGTAAATTCAATTCAAAGCAGAAATTTTACACCTTTCCTATTTACGTTCCGCCGATGAAGGGCATTTTTGAAGATTGGAAGAAGTCGTTTATCGATAACTGCAAAGACGCTTTTGATAAGATAAATGACGTCATCAGGCAAGAGGGTATGCAAAATCAAAAATGACATTAAGTAGGGGTACGCATTTTCAGCTGAAAAACGGCAAGGGCATTCATTTGTATCATAATAGGTAGTTATTGCCGATAGCAAGAACAGGTTTGATTATGTGTCAGACCTTTTTTACAATAGTGTCTTGCGCGGTTTTTGTTAAATGCACAACGCTTAGATGTTAAACATAGCCGTTCTTTCTAAATTTTTTCAAGTCAAAAGTAAAGATAAAGTTTTGATACATTTTAATAAATTTAATTTTTACATCGTTAATAATTTCTTAGCGATGCGCTATAATAAAAACTGCAAAAAGCACATAAGATTTTAAGGGAGATGCCGTTATTAGAAACCTAAAGTTTTATGCACAATCAATGGGCGGCGGCAATTACATATTAGTGTCAACAATCTTTCTGAAGGCAAGCGGCTTAAAGAGAAAGGATTTAAAATTGGTGAGTATGTGGCCGTAGAGGTTGAAGGGGATAAAATCGTTTTGACCAAAACTGAAAAGCTAGAGCCCAAGAATGTTGAGAATCCCATTGAGGAACAAACCAGTGGTTTGGAAAAAGCCACTTAAAGAACTCAACAAGTATCTGATTAATTGAAAGAAGCAGGTGACATTATGGATCTTTTTGAAAAATGGTTAAGTAAAGAAAATAGTTCCAAATGGATAAAAAGAGCTTTAACTGATAACTCATATAAAGCTGAACACCAAAGAAATCTTCATGTTGAATACAAAGAAAAAGTCAACACCGATTTAGCCACATATGGAGATGCGGTAATTAAACTTTGCTATCTTGAACTGATGTTAGATAAGTCACAAAATTTGACCAATGATAAGGCAAAGGTTGAATCTGACAGGTATTTAGTAACAGTTGTTGCAAAGCATTATGATCTAATTCAGCACATACATAAAGACTCTGAGGATAAGAATCTTCCTAATGATTACGAGTATGATAACCATCAGAGTGGAAATCATAAATACATTGCAACTTGCGTTGAGGCTGTTATTGGCGCTATTTATAAAGAGACTAATGATTTAAAACGAATTATCCATCTTTTGAAGAGTTGGATAAAATTAGGGGGAGTAGAGTTAACTTATAAAAATCTATAAATGAAGTGAAAGAATATTTAAGCAAAAATATTAAAGGATTATTTGATTAAAATAAGGTGTTATTTATGGCATATGGAAAAACTATTGAATTATTTTTAGCAGACGGCACTAACGATGGCGTAGTTACCGCTGAATTGTCGAATTGGAGTGGTAAAGCAATAAAAATACCAAGAATCGAGTTAAAGCAATCAACTAGAGATGATATAACTGAGCCTGGTGTCTATTTTCTTTTATGTGAAGAAAACGATGGTAAAACGAGCGTATACATAGGCGAAGCTGAAAATATAAAAGAGAGATTAGCAATTCATATCAACGATTATAACGCCGGAAAAGAACAATATTACTGGGCTACAGCTATAATTTTTGTTGGTAGAGATTTAAACAAAACTCTAATTAGATACCTTGAAAAAAGACTTGTTGAAATAGCAAATGAAAGTGGGAAATATAGCGTATTAACTAAGAATACTTATAAAAATACAATCATCAAGGAATCTCAAAAGGCTAATATGGAAGAATTCATCGATAACATAAAAATTCTTCTCAAAGTTCTTGGATATGATTTTCTTGAAATTCCCGCAAAACCCAAAGCAAGTGTAAAAATGCTTTATTGTAAGGGGAACAATGCATCCGCAAAAGGCTATGTATCAGCAAATGGATTTACGGTTCTTCAAAACTCAATAGTGTCGGATCATACCGTTCCTTCTTTCAAAACAAATGTAGTAAGTTGGTTTGAACTAAGGAATAAACTAGAAGGAGATGGAACAATCATAAACGGAACTTTCACCAAGAATTATGAATTTTCATCGCCTTCAGCTGCATCCGCAATCGTTCTTGGCAGACCATCAAATGGGAATACCGACTGGAAAGATGATGCTGGAACTTCTTTGAAAGATTTAATTTAAAGGTGTTAACTGTGGCAAAAAAAGAATTTGAAGAATTAGTAAAAGATGCTAAATGGGGATTTTTAAGAGAAGATCAGGAAGACGCTGACAAGGCTGGCATTGATGCTGATACAGGGTTATTTAGAACTAGTTTATATGATTATTTAAAGGCCATATTTCCTAAAACTGATGACTGGATTCATGATGAAATAATACCTAATTCAGGACGAAAATTGAGACCTGATTATCGTAGTGAATCTCTTAAATTGATTGTAGAATTTGATGGATTTCCTCATTATAAACAACCTGACACAATTAGAGGAGATGAGGAAAAAACTAAGTTTTATCAAGAATTAGGATATAAAGTGGTAAGAATACCTTACTTTATCCAGTTAACAAAGAAGGCTATTAAAACTTTATTTGATGTTGATATGGATGAAGAAATGTTTATAGAACAAATACCTTCTTTAGGTCCTAGTGGTTTTAGCACTCCATCATATTTATGTGGTGCAGGTATTCAAAGGATGACAGAGGAATTTGTCAAATTCCCTGAACAGTATGAAGTAAACATCAAATATTTAAAATCATTCGATGATGAATTTCTTACATCAGCTAATTTACTAGAATCACTCTACAATATAAATAAGCAGAAAGCATAAAAAGGTGGCCTAGCTGTAATTGAACTGAGTCGCTTTTTAATTGTTATGCATATTCCATTAAGAACAAAATATTGTCGTAAGAAAGAGCTCAAGCAATAGTTAGATCTCTAAAGTTCTTTAAATGCATCGATAATTGTTATCAAAGGAGAAAGGTAATTCTCATTTTGCTTCAAAAATAATTAAAAATATGGTATATTATCGCACGTTAG
>CAVJFO010000024.1:0-25982 GCA_963648925.1 Hallerella sp. | reverse complement strand
CTGGTGCTTCGTGCCTTGATATTCCATAGTCTCGTAAGCTCTTGTAAGAAAGGCATACCATCGCTAGCGAATCTTTTAAAGCGGACGGATACCAGCAAATATTTTTAAATTGTTTCAAATAGCTATATAAGGTCATTGTTTTTTAGTACCTCCTTATAATCATCTTTGATATTCATCTTTTCAAAGATTTCAGGCCCATTTAGTTCTCGCTCATCTATTTCTATCCAATAATCATAATCAGTTATGTCGTCGATATAGCGTCCAAAACTCTTCATATTTGCGGTTAAATAGCTACATCCTCCAGGAATATATAACCCATCCCCTAAGAACATAATGCAAGTATCGTAATAATCAGGAAAGCACCCATAAATAGTGTGTATTAAATCTAAGCAAAGTAATTGGGATAAGTTGAATATGAAGTATTTTTCATCCTCAGTCAAATCTTGATTCTCTTTAATAATTCTTTTGTCCCAAACTTCTCGAGTAGTTTTAAGACTCAAAGTGAATAGTCTGTCGATCAATATCAAATCAGATTTATTCACTACGAATTCTGAGTTCTGATTACGCAGATAATGATAAATTTTATATACAGTCCAGAGCAACAAGTTGAAACTGAAGGTATTATTATTGTTCAACTCTTTGATGAGCTTGTCGCAGTTATTAACGTATTCTTCACATTCTTTTGTTCTTTCAAGTTCTTTATAGTTACCTAATGGAGTGACTGAGTGAGATGTATGACATATTTGATCGTAGAATAACAAGAATGTGGCGTATTCTAACTCCCATTTATAGACGTCTTTTTCCTTTTTCTTTTTAAAGTAATGTAGGACGTTATTAATGTCTTCTTCAAGATAAGGAATAACCTTATCACCAAAGCCATTTTCGATAGCACCTAAATTATAAGGATCGTAATTAAAGTCGACTGAAAATAGTTCTTCTTTCCTGTAATGCTGTTTCAGAAATGAAATTTTATCGCTAATAGAGGGGATTTCTTCTAGATTATGCTCTTTGGAGTATTCTAAAAATCTTTCATAAGCCCAGATGTAGTCGCTGTATGATGCGGTCTTATCAATCAATTTTTGATACCACTTTAACGTATCGCATATTTCGTCTCGTCTTTCTCTTAAACGATCACATTCTTCATTATTGGTAAACCCTATTTTGCCAAATCTTTCTTCAAACCATATTTTGTCTAATCTTTCTTCTATTTCTTTCAATTCTTTGGTTTTGTTCCCCATTTCAATAAAGAATTCTTCCTTAGTCATTGCTATTTTCCTCCTTTAAAAGTTCATCTATCATTTTTATGTAATTTGAATAAAGTGTGATAAATCCTAATCTACTGTCTTCATCAATAAACCAATATTCTGTGTCTGCTCCTCTTGTAATTCCACAGTCACATTCATCTGGATGGAAGTCAGAAGCGTATTATAAGATTTCTTTTTCTAACTTATTTTTAATTTTGATTAGTTCTTCTTTTGTTTTCCATAGTTATATAAGTATTAATTTTCCTTTCTTAGTATCGAGCGAGCACACGTCGTTATATAAAGAGGAAACGCTTCCTATCATAAGTGCACCCATATGTATTAATAATGTTGAAGCAACAATTGAGTTGTTACAGACGTCTATTATTTTCTTTTCCCCGCCAATAGCAATCTCTAAGTGATATATGTCACTATCTAGATGCCTAAGTGATGGATTATAGTCATTAACATGATCAAAAGATGTCTGTCCATGAAACAACCCGCTTACTCCATAACCGTATTTAGCGCCAGTATCAATGACAAATTTTCCTGTCATAAGATTAGAGTCAATTTGCACCGTTAAAGGCCACCCTGTTGTCATTGGCGCTTCTATTAAATGACGAGTTTTATCATTTCTCATGTTCTCGATTAAGGATTCTGGTATTTCACCAAAATCAATATTTTTCTCTTCCCGACCAGAATAAATAGTTAGGGAAGTTTGAGAAAGAATATCCATTCCTATAAAACCATCCACTATGATTCCGACGAGATTATTTGTTTGATTAACTCCAAAGTTAAGAGGTCTATTTTTAAGAGGATATTTATTCCCATCAATTGTTATTTCTTTAATCGGATGAGAAACCCAGAATGAAGATGGGGTTCCTGTATCAATCAAGAATTTTTGACCATCGATCTCGACGATGTAATGATTATTAACTAATTCGTAACTATACATAATGCCTCCTATCAATTAACAATATACAATGTTTGTTTTTGCTTTTCTGATATGGCTGAAAAGTGTACCTATTAAAGGACAAAAAGTGCCATCTTAATTAAATGAGATCATCTCTAATTTCCATTAAGATTTGTCCCAAGTCTTTTTGCTTTATATCCGTTTAGTTGAATAAATTCAGAAACTCTATCAGGGCGTTTATGAGCTTGATAAGCAGACTCTACGCATGTGAAATTGTATTTTTTGCCGTCGATAACTATTTCAATATCACGTGGATACATATTAGATGAGAAATAATATTTATTCTTGAAATACATATGCGTTCTCCTTTATGATTTATAAATAAAAAAGAGCCACTCTATTAAGAATGGCCCATTTCTTTTTTTCTTTGTTAATCCTATTAGGGAAAAACTATCTTAATAATAATTACGTAGTAATTAAATAATAAACGTTTCCCAAAATTAGAGGTATAAAAGATGATCTATGTCTTCAGGAGTGATACATTGTCTATCTAATTCTACTTCAAAAATTTCTTTATATTTTGATTTAGGTTCATTAAATAAAAGATACAAAGCCAAATAGAATGCTTTTCGAGTATCTTCATTGTCTTTTTCGTCTATTATGCGTATTAGAGATTTAATTCTGTCTTTAGAGGCAAAGAAATTATCTCCCTCAAATTCAGCACACTTAAATAAGAAGTCCTTATAATCAGCAAAAGAACGTGTTTCTTGAAGTTTAGCAGCTTTAAGATCCTTCAAGTCTTCTGCTGTGGTTTCACTTTTTAGAAGTATTTGTCTTACTTTTTCTGCAAAGATTAATCTTTTAATAAAGGCGTTGGTTATCGCGTCGCAATTGTTTTTAGGCGCTACACCTTCACCCTTTCTATAACAATCAGAAAGCTTAGTGTATGCTCTTCCTTGACCGCCGAGAGGCTTAATGTTGGCGTTTTCGTAGATATAATCCATCGTTGTCTCATATTTATCATATTTAAAACGCGCAAAGGTGTGTATGTTTCCTTTAACAAAATATAGTTCGTTTTCAGAATAGTTTTTATATTCAACAGCTTCTTTAACATTCTTGAAACTGTGTATGTGATTAGCGAAGCCGCATAGAGACGTTTCGTCTTTAATCAAAACGGAGCGAAACGAAATGCTGTTTGGGTACTTTTTGCAGACAAAAAGCAACTTCACTTCGTCGCCAATATCCAAATCTTTTGTTTCTATATTTCTTTTGAAACTCTTTTTGTCAGGCTTATATGTCCATAGATCATTATTTAAAGAAATCGCATCCAAGTTTGATGTAGTTCGTTCAAACCAGAGAATTCTTTTTGTGCTGTCATCGCCAATCGCGAGTTTTCCTTTAGCTTCAGGTTTTCTCTCAACTTCTCTTTGCGTTTTCTTTTCTTCTATTCCAACAAAGAATAGAGGATCGTTGGGATGATAATCATTAGCTATTTTTTCCAACTGTTTCAAAATACCGTTTGATTCAAAATCGGTTTTTCCTTTGGCGGCATCTATTTCATTATTAGACAAAACTTCTAAAATACTATTTAGATAGTATAGTTCATGAAGATTTCGCATTAATTTAGGATCGTTATTGTATTTTCTGATGAAAGTGTCCCAAAGAATGGAGTTATATTTTTGTGAAAGATTCACAATTGCTCCAATCAGATTGTTTGATAATTTGTGGTCAGCCTTTGCAAATCTTCTAACATCAATTTTTCCATCTTTAATATAGTCTATTTTTTCTGCTTCGGAGATACAATTAACGGGAACAGTGAACTTCATGAGCAAACGGTTATTAAACCTTCTCGCCTCATCAACTAAAAACTCGTTATTAGTGAGAAGAATTGTATCTCCATCTTGATCGCTTCCATTTAATCTATGAAGAATTAAGCTTCCAATTGAATTGATACAAACTATTTGTTGATTAAAAATAAAGTATTTATCAATTTCATAGTTGCCTTTATTCTCTGTTACGAGAATGTTGCCTGGTAAAATATGTGGGCTTCTCGATCCAAGAACATCAACCTCATCAGCAAAGAATGGCGAATATATTTCCCCTCTCATCAAAGATTTACCACATTCTCCATCGCGAATATCATATTGTTTGACGATGTATTTCAGCATTTCAAAAGGATTGCCAACAATCGTAGCGTAAGTTCCTTGAATTAACACTTTGCCAATTTCAATATTCTTGGATAATTGTTTTAAATATTTTCTTATAAAAACTCTATAAAAAGAGGTGTTGTCAAACTTGCTATTGAGTCTTACTAATTCACGGCATACTTCTAGTCTTGGATCAAAATAATCATCGCTTTCTTCAAAAGGACTATCAAAAAGTTTATTACCATCTATCTCTTTTTCTTCAGTAATATCATCGATGCGCCCAGAGCAACATTCTACGTAAGTGATAAAATCTTTTGAACTGGTCCCAATCTTTTCAATCATTTTCTTGTTCTGCTCTAAAAACTTTAAAGCATTTTCTTCTGTCATATAAATGGTATTGAGAAGTTGATAATTCGTTCTTACATATTTACCGCCAAAGTACGGGGTTGGTTTATCTGTCTTAACTATTCCAAACAAATCTTTTACTACGCTCATCCACTTCTTGATGGCATCTATTGGATTATTGAAAAATTTAATATATTTTAACGATGAATATGTAATCACCATTTTAATATCTTCATAGCGAGAAGCCTCAGTATATCCATTTAAACGAATTGGATTTCCGTTAGAATCTTTTTCAATTTCTCCAACAAGGCCATTATCTCTAAACCATTCTTGGAGCTTTGTTCTAAATACGCACGACTTAAAGAATCTATTTCTCAATATCATCATCGAGTTTTTTTGATATTTGTCTTGGTCATTTTTGTTGTCGATATCTGGATTTTTAAACACAGAGTCATCTAAAAAACCTTGTCCATCCCAAATACAATTTTTTATCTTGTTATCAGAGCTTTCATATGCGAATATTTTTTTATCTATATCTAAAAGATTATGTACTTCTGTTTCAGGTTCTTTGTCACTAACAGAAAGAGCTAAAGTTGAAAATGTTGAATATAGGTCTTTTATAATCAAAATATTCTTAGGGTTTAGATGAATAAAGTTTTCACAACCACTTAGCGTTAAAGCTTTATAAGCTTGAAAGGCCAAGAAGTTCTTTGACACTTTTTCTCTATTTTCAGGATTAGATAAATCAATACCGCATTTAGACCAGCTATCCATTTTTTCAAACAAATCTTCTCTAATAAAAAGAACATTGCCCTGTCTAGAAGAACTAGCTGATCTCTTATACATGAGATATTTTTTGTCACCTATTGAAATAGGATTCTTGTAGAACTTTATTCTTGCAGTTTGGTTGGTAAAAGAAACCTTTACGAAAGCATCATTAATGGTCTTGTCATTTGTAGCCTTGAGTTTTAATTGTTTGGTTTCTAAAGATGGGGATAAAACAATTAAGGCTTCATCTGAAAATATACCTTTATCATCAATTGTGAATGATTTAATCCAAATGTGTTTCATTTAAATTTCCTGCTTAATATTTTATTAAATATGCGTTATTTTTGCACCACTTTGTTATGCTGTTAATTAAAACCTTCTTAATCACATCAGATGTTTTTTCTCATCTGCAATTCATTAATGAGCCAATCTTCGGGTTCGTTGTAATCGCTCCAGTATAAAGCGTTTCCATTCGTAGCACGTATATGAATTTCATGGTACTACTCCTTTATTTTAAAAATCTATCTGTTGATTTATTAATTCGTTCAACATCTTCTGGACTCAAAAGATTAATATATTTCTTTGCGTGACCAATATAGAAATCATAAAGTCTTCTATTGAATGTTTGAGGACCCACCACCACAACCATGTCAGATATGCTTATGTTACCATTTCCGTGAACATCACTTACAAGCCAAGACATAAACGCATCTGGATCAATATATGTGTTAACAACAAAGAATTCTGGTTTTTCGCCTTCTTTTAAGGGATGTGGAATTATATAGTCTTCTTTGTTCTTTTTTGGATCAATGTCTTTGCTACCGACAGTGTCAAACGATACACAACCAACTGCTTCAAAATTGGTTGAGAAGAATTCTTCAAACGATGGTTTAACAAATTTAAGGAATACTTTTTTAACATAGAAACTTGTTCTAAACGCAATACCACTAACAGGCATTTTGTTTTCTTCAATCATTGTTTCAGGAGAATCATAATACTTCTTTGCCCATCTTGATTTTTCTCTAAATAATTTATCTAAATCTCTTTTATCATCAAAATCATCGCATAAGACTTCTTTATCAGACCCCTTTGGAATGTTAAGGTTTTCAATTGAATCAAATATAAATCCTTTATAGAAAATGATGTCGCCTGTATAGATAGGAATTAAAATCGCATAAGGTTTGCTTCTATACTCTTTTATCTTATAAACCCTATACCAGAAGTCATAAACATGAATATCAATATTGTTTCTATCGTAGATTTCATATCTGATTTTCAACATCTTGCCTTCGTTATAAGCTTTGTTCACGAGTCGGATTTTCCTGTTTGTGGCAAGATTATATTTTTTAACTCCTTTGTTGAGCTTCTTTAATTCATTTTTATAGTGTTCTCGATTATAAACATTCGATAACGAGTCCAACAATCTTTCGATTAAGAATTCTGTATCCTCATCTTGAGTATATTTATCATTTTGAACAGCTGCTAGAATCTTGATAACTTGTTCTTCACACAAATAGTTCTTTTGATCAATGTAGTATTTTCCAGATGAAGTTGTTTCTAAAACAAATGGTGCCTCATCTACAAATCTAGTTGTCACGTCCATTAAAAACTTAAGACAATTTGCAATTCTTTGTCTTCTAACATCATTGCCGCTTTTTGCTTTGGAATCATATTTCAAACCGAAGTTGTTGGCATGTCTACAAATATCTTGTTGTGTTGCTGGATGATTTTCGTCCGTGAATCTAAGTAAATAGTCTAAAGTTAGCAAAAGTTCTATTTGATGTATCCTTGTATCTGAAAAAGCCATACTATTACCTCCACAACAACATATTAGCTGTTTATAGAAATTATAGTATGACCATTTAAATCATGTGCACGTATCAGTACATCAATTAGTTATTTGTTATTAAATATAAAAGTCAAACTCAAAATGTATTTTTTCGCCAATCTCAAAATGTCTCTTTTTATGGCCTCCTTGCGTATATCTTAGGCTAAGGTGTCCAAAGATTTGAATGGAGTGTCTACTTTAAGGTTACCAGTGCAAAATTGTGGTTATAAAACTAATTAAAGATTTTCCCATAATATTCATACACGTTAAACATATCAACAGGATATATTCAATATTAGCCACATTTGTGATAATCAAATCTCACTTATTAACTTTAGATTCTAGTAAAACAATCGTTTCTACGTGCACGGTTCTCGGGAACATATCCACTGGTTGAACTGTTTTTATTTCATATACGTCTAGCAATTCTTTTAAGTCTCTTGCTAAAGATGATGGACCGCAGGAGATATATACGATCTTCTTAGGCATCAATTCTTTTACTGCATCTAAGAATTCAGGGGTGGATCCTTTTCTTGGCGGATCCATGAATAACACATCCACGTGTCCCTTATTTTTGGCATATTTGACAATGAACTTTGTCGCATCATCCTCATATTCTTCAAAATTGGTGATGTTATTACGTTTAGCATTTGCTAAAGAATCTAAGACTGCATCATGAACTAATTCAACTGATATGACCTTCTTAACGGATTTAGCCGCGGTTAAGCCAATCGTTCCAATTCCTGAATAGGCATCTAAAACAACATCATTTTTATCTAATGAAGCCAATTCCATCGCTTTGGAATATAAGATTTCCGTCATGGATGGATTAACTTGGAAGAAGGAATGAGCGGAAATCTTATATGAAAGGCCATATAAGCTATCTTCGATATATCCTTTGCCATATAAGGTAACATTCTTATTTCCTAGAATGACATTTGTCTTCTTTCCATTAACCGATTGAACAAGAGTTGTTATTTCGGGACATATTCTTCTTATTAATTCAATTAAGCGGTCTTTGCCAATGAAATTGAGATTTTTTGTTACTAAAACACATAAGATTTGTTCTTTATGGAAAGATGTTCTTATTAACAAATGCTTAAGTTGGCCTGAATCTTCACTTTCATCATATGGTGGGATATCAAGTTTTCTAACAACAGAAAGAATTTTATTAGAAATATCTTCTCCACGAGGATCTTCGATTAGACAACGCTTAATTGGGAATATCTCATGGGAATTATTCTTATAGAAGCCTAAAACAGTTGACCCATGTTTGTCTTTTCCGAAATGTAATTGAATCTTATTACGGTAGTTATTTGGATTTTCCATCCCGATTGTAGGAGAGACGTCAAAATCAATTCCTCCGATTTTATGTAACTGATTCTTGATGAGGTTTCTTTTATGCTCTTTCTCTGCTAAATAGTCAAAATCTTGAAAGGAACAACCTCCACACCCAAAGAAATAAGGACATTTAGATTCAATCCTATTTGGAGATTTCTTCTTCAAAGAAGATACTTTGCCAAAATATTGCCCATTACGTCTATAGGAAATAAGGATCTCTCCTTCATCTCCTGGATAAAAATTAGGGACATATACAAGATTATCGTTATATTTGCATTCACCTAATCCTAGATATGAAAGAGAAGAACATGTTCCTAGGAATTTTGTATTTATCAATTCATCTTTCATATGTTGCTTTCTCTCTTTCTTTGATGATGGTTATTTATCCTATAGATATATAGGTAAAGAAATTATCTATTTGCCTATTAGAAGTTTCAACTAGATTCACTCTTATAGACAACACGTGTGGTAATAAAAGATATTTTTTTCATTAATTTTTCAATATTTAATCGCACGCAGAATAACATTTTAACAAAGAAAAAGTCTCTTTCATATTAGAAAGCGCTTTAGATAAAAATAAATAGATTAACGCTTGTTTAGGTGCTAAATTATCCGAAATATTTTTCAAAGGAGTTCAAATGAAACTAGAAAACATCGCCTTAGGTCTAACCTATGATGACTTGCTCCTCATCCCACAGGCATCGGATGTCTTACCAAAAGAAGTTAAGCTCGATACCTATTTAACAAAGAATATTCACCTAAACATTCCTCTAATCTCCGCGGCCATGGATACGGTTAGCGAATCTAGAATGGCTATTGCGCTTGCAAGAGTTGGAGGAATCTCTATCATTCATAAAAATTTAAGCATCGAGAAACAAGCTGAAGAAGTTAAGAAAGTTAAGACCGCTTCAACTGATGGATATCCAAATGCCGCTTTAGATAGAGAAGGACGTCTTCTTTGCGGAGCTGCGCTTGGTGCAAACTCTGAAGCAGTTACGCGTGCTTTCTATTTAATTAACGCAGGTGCTGATGTCCTTGTACTTGATTCAGCCCATGGGCATTCAAAAAACGTTATTGAAACGGTAAAAAAGATTAGAAGTAACTTCCCTTTTATTGAATTAATCGTTGGAAATATCGTTACTAAAGAAGCGGCAAAAGATTTAATTGAAGCGGGTGCGTCTGCTTTAAAAGTAGGTATAGGTCCTGGTTCAATTTGCACGACAAGGGTTATTTCAGGGGTTGGATGTCCACAAGCAAGTGCTGTTGATGAAGTTGTATCTTATTGCAAAGATAAAGGCATCAAAGTTATTGCTGATGGTGGAATCAAATATTCTGGAGATATCGTTAAAGCCTTAGCGCTTGGGGCAGATGCTGTAATGCTTGGATCTTTATTAGCCGGAACTCTTGAAGCGCCAGGTGAAATCATTGAATCTGATGGCAAACAATATAAATCATATGTTGGCATGGGCTCATTAGCTGCTATGAAAAGAGGATCTGCTGATCGTTATTTCCAAGAAAAAGACACCAAGACAGAAAAACTTGTTCCAGAAGGAATTGAAGGAATAACCCCTTATAAAGGTGAAGTATCTTCTGTTGTTTACCAATTATTAGGCGGGGTTAGAAGCGGATTTGGATATTGTGGGGCGCATAATATCGAAGAACTTAAAGAAAAAGCCGTCTTTATTAGAGTTACTAACAACGGCTTAAGAGAAGGACATCCACATGATGTGAAAATCGTTAAGGATGCGCCAAATTATAAAACGGATATTAAATAGTTTTAGCGAATCATACAAAACAACGTATGCGTGTGGTCTTATTCGCTTATTTTTTAAGTCTCCTCAATAAAATTTATTTATCTCCATTTGAAAGCAAACGTGACTTACAATAATGATTTTTGCTTTAATTCGTTTAAGTAGAAGGATAAATAGTAGAATGGGATTGTTTCTATTTTATTTATTTCATCATAACCGTAATTGTTTTGTGAAATCTTTATTGAATAATCGTAATGATTGAGAGTTTTAAAGACTTCTAACGATTTTAGGCTGCCTTTATTTTTCTTAACGTCAACAGGAATAATTGAATTATTTAAATCAAGGATGAACTCGAATTCGGATGATGTTTTCCCTTTCCAATAGAAAAGTTGAACATCACGTGCTTTTAACTCGACTGCCACATAGTTTTCCATGAATATGCCAGACGGTGTATTGTTTCTCAAGCATTCCTGAAAACTTGATTGATTCATTTTTGATTGGATGGCAAACAATCCGCAATCTGGTAAATATACTCTAAAAAGCGATTCATTGTCGGTCATTAATGGCAATGTTACGTGTTCTTTTAATGCGTTGCATTTATATATCAGCCTAGCTAAACTTAGCCAGTCGAATGGCGTTAAATAGTCTCTGAAACGTTTTCCTTTTTCGATTTCTGAGATTTTAAAGTTTTTATTTTCTTTATTTAACTGGGTATAGATATTTTCATATACCGTTCTGGACCTAACTATTGTTTGTGGCGATATTTGATATAGGCCCATATCAGAAAGATAATCGGAATATATTCTTTGTATGATTTGTGTTGAATGTAAGATGGATTCGGTTTCGATAAAAGAACTCACGGATTCGGGCATTCCACCTATTTGCAAATAGATATAAAAGGCGTTTAGGGCAAGTTGATGGATTTCTTGGCTTAAAGCGGTTTTCTTATCAAATGAGTCTTTTACGAATTCGTATAACTTTGGCTTGTAATTAAGCAAAAATTCATCGAATGTCATAGGATACATGTTTAATTGTTGCAATTTCCCTACTGGATAGAGGAAATTGTTATGACCATCTTGATTGTCTGGAGATATTTCAGGGTCTAATGTAATT
Source organism: Hallerella sp. (assembly GCA_963648925.1). Classification (GTDB taxonomy): domain Bacteria; phylum Bacillota_I; class Bacilli_A; order RFN20; family CAG-826; genus UBA4951. The sequence goes on along the minus strand of CAVJFO010000024.1, from coordinate 14,535 downwards.
GAATTCTTTTCCCCGCTGGTTTCAAGTTGTTTTAGTCTTACGCGAACTAATGATCCAGTCATAATCACTGGAATATCTGGAAAGTCTTGGCTGAGATATTTAGCAGCAGTAAGAATTTGCACCGCTTCTTGGATTTCATCAAAAAAGAGCAATGTATTAGAATTTATTTCCGTTTCAAATTTCAGGCTTAAGTAATCGATTATCATTTTTGCGCTTGGGTGATTTTTGACAAATTTTCTTGCTTGCTGATCTTCGCGGAAATCAACATAAATAACCTTTTCAAAATTCTGAGGGCCGAAAACATTTTTAATCGTATATGTTTTTCCAACCTGTCTTGCTCCTACAATTAGCAATGGTTTTCTATGTTTATCAGCTTTCCAACTGAGTAATTGATCTTCTATTGTTCTTTTTAACATAAGGGGCAAATCCTCCTTTGATTAAATTATGTGCAACGATTGCACATTTTTCAATTAAATTATGTGCAACAGTTACACATTTTTCAATTTAGATGCAATAAAACGCTGGTCAGCCTCTTAGTGCGCAAACTTAACTATTTAAAAACGGCTATCTATAAAAACATTATTAATATATAGGATTTATTTTAAAAAAAGAAAACGGATGCCCGTTAAGGCATCCGTAGGTGGGCTAGATTATGCAGCGGCTTTTTCCTTAGGCGCTTTCATTAGATTAACAATGAATTCAACCTCAGTTGGAACATCAAGTCTAGGGAAGAGTTGTTCGCCTTTGGTGACTTTAACTCCTTCAAGAGAGCCAAACTTAGTCGCAGTTTCGTAGTTCCTCATATTCGCAGGAACTCCTAATTGATCATATAGTTTTTCTGCTTTTGTGACAAGAATTGGCGACATTAATGTGCCCGCTAAGAAGATTGCATTTGCTAAATGAGACATGCATGAGGCAAGTTCATTTTTCTTGCTTTCATCCTTTGCTAAGGCCCAAGGAGCGCTTTCTTCGATATATTTATTCGCGGCAGAAACTAAATCCATGACGGAAGAATACGCTTCAGTAACCTTCAAATCATCGGAGAGAATCTCGTAAGATTTGATTGTTTTCTCTGCGACTTCCTTTAATCCTTCATCTAATGGATTAAGTTCGCCCTTATATGCAGGGATGACTCCATCAAAATATTTGATGATCATGGAAACTGTTCTATTAAGAAGATTTCCAAAGCTATTTGCTAAATCAACATTTAATCTATCAACGAATTGCTCTGGGGTGAATTGTCCATCTTGTCCAAAGACGATTTCTCTAGCAAGGTAATATCTAACTGCGTCCACGCCATATCTTTCTACGAGTGGAGGAACAGGGATGGCATTGCCTTTAGATTTAGACATCTTGCCATCTTTCATCATCATCAAACCATGAACGAAGACTCTTGATGGTTGGCGAAGGTTCAACGCTTTAAGGAACATTGGCCAATAAATCGTGTGGAAACGGGTGATATCCGCACCAATGAGGTGAACGATTTCAGCATCTTCATCCATCCAGTAGTTTTGGAATTTGGAATCATCTTCTTGAAGATATCCTAAAGCGGTGATGTAGTTTGTCAAAGCGTCTAGCCAAACATATATGACATGTCCTGGTGCTTCATTTACTGGGATGCCCCAATCAAATGTTGTTCTTGTAACACATAAATCCATTAAGCCTGGTTTGATGAAGTTATTGACCATTTCGGCTTTTCTTCCGACGGGGGTAATGAATTTAGGGTTTGAATCGTATAAGTTGGTAACATCGTTAACATATTTACCGCATCTAAAGAAATATGCTGGTTCTTCTTTTTGAACGACTGGACGATGGCATTCTGGGCAAAGTTTCTCTTCACCAACTTGCGTTTCGGTCCAGAAGGTTTCTTCGTGGACGCAATACCAGCCTTTGTAAGAAGAAAGATATACGTCATCGTTTTCAACGAACTTAGAGAAAATCTTTTTGACGGTTTCTTCGTGACGTGGCTGAGTGGTTCTTATGAAATCGTCATTGGAAATATGCATTGTTTCCCATAACGAAGTAAATTTAGTGGCAATATTATCAACGAATTCTTGCGGGGAAACGCCTGCTGCATTGGCGTTTTCTTGTATTTTTTCACCATGTTCATCTAAGCCTGTGAGGAAATATGTGTCAAATCCTCTAAGCCTTTTTCCTCTAGCGATGATATCGGCCATTGTCGTGCAATAGGCGTGTCCTAAGTGAGGTGAGGCGCTTGGATAATAAATAGGTGTCGTAATATAGAATTTTTTGCTCATGGCTAATGAAACCCTCCTTGCAAATATCTTTATGATTTTAACACATAAAGGATAGATAGTTTAGACATTAATACAAAGAAATTGGCATTAAAAAACGGCATGATTTTCTCATGCCGAATCTTATGAATTAGTCTTCATGATGGTGAGTATCGCTTGGGCCAGTTGTAATGGCTGTATCACGATAGTCTCCAAGCATCTTTGATCTTGCTGGGTGACGGAGACGACGGATTGCTTTTGCTTCAATCTGACGAATACGTTCACGGGTGAGGTTGAATTGTTTTCCAACTTCCTCAAGTGTTCTCATACGCCCATCATCAAGGCCATAACGGAGACGGATGATTTCTTCTTCACGGCTATTGAGGCATTCGGCCATTGATTGATAAAGTCTTTCTTTTAAGAGAGCTTTAGAAGCGTATTCGCTTGGTGATAATTCGGAATCATCACGAACGAAGTCGCCGAGTTTGGAATCATCTTCTTCGCCAATTGGAGTATCTAATGATACAGGTTCAAGGGCAATACGTTGAACATCTCTGATTTGAGCTGGTGTTAATTCGCCTTTCATTTCTTCAGAAATTTCTTCTGGAGTTGGATCTCTGCCGAATTTTTGAACGAGGGTTCTTTGAACTCTTGTCATTTTGTTGATTGTTTCAACCATATGAACAGGAATGCGGATAGTTCTTGCTTGATCAGCGATAGCTCTTGTGATTGCTTGTCTAATCCACCATGTTGCGTATGTGGAGAACTTAAAGCCTTTGGTGTAGTCGAATTTTTCAACTGCTTTAAGAAGACCTTGGTTACCTTCTTGAATCAAATCAAGGAATGGCATTCCACGGCCAAGATATTTCTTAGCGATAGCAATAACAAGACGGAGGTTGCTGTTAACGAGATTATTTCTTCCTTCTTCGCCGTCAGCAATTGCAAATTTTAAGCGTCTAATTTCAGCTTGATCGCCTTTTTCTTGAGCTGCTGGAAGTAATTTCTTTGCTTCCTCTCCATCGGCGACTGCTTTAGCATATCTTTGCTCTTCTTCGACGGTTAAGAGTTTGTATTTGCCGATATCCTTAAGATACATCTTAACGGAATCGTTAACCTTAACGTCACCAGACTGGGCGTTGATGAAGTCAGCGTCAATATCTTCTTGGTCGATATCTTCGCTTTCGTCTTCTAATAATTGATCTTCGGTTGGATCAGCATCTTCTTGGTCATCGCCGCTAACGATTTTGATATCGTGTTGGATGAAGTAATCCATTAATTCTTGAATGTCTTCATCTTCAAGGGCAAGACGTTGCTTGTCGATATAGTCGTAAATTTCTTGTTGGCTGAGAGTGCCTGTTTCTTTCGCTCTTTCCATGAATTCAGCTTTTAAAGCTTCCATTCCGGCGATGTCTTTGTGGTTATCTTCTTCGTCTTCACTTGGATCGAAGATAGGCTCTTCTTGAAGTTCTAATTCTTCGTCTTCAAGGACCTCTTTTACTTCTTTTTTCTTTGTTGTTTTGGTTTTAGTTGTTTTTGTTTTAGTTTCTTTTTTTGCCATACACCATATTATACAAAGTATAATAGTATTTTTCAACTTTTTTGTTGTGCGAACCTTTAAAAACGCCCATAAAATCAGAGTGAATTTGTAAGAATGTTGTAACTATGGAAAATTGTTTTTTGCCTTTATTTTAAAGAGTCAACGTAAAATAGTCTTAAGACTCATTTGTTTTCGTCTGAACATTCCAAGTTTGAAAATGTGCAATGTTATTTTTTAAGGAAGTTAAATAATTCTTTAATTTGACTGGTTTTGATGTTATTGTTATTGGGATGTCACCACTGGCTATAACTTTAATTACCGTTTTTTCTGTTTTAGCATTTTTGCTTTTGTTTTATTTTCTTTTCTCCTTTGGGTTGGCTTTTTATTTAACTCATCCAAAAAGATTTGATAAGGAATTTACTCATAAAGTGGACGTGGATAAGGGCTTGATTCCTTCTGATATGTCATATATGAAAAGAGAGCCAATCAAGGTGAAAATGGATGATGGGTCTTATATTTTTGGCGATTTTTCAGAAAATGAAGAAGGAAAAGGCATCATGATTATTGCCCATGGTTATACCTGGAATAGAGAAGGATCACTTAAGTATGCTCAGTTTTTCTACAAGCATGGTTTCTCCATTTTGATATATGACGAAAGAGGACATGGGGAAAATAAGAGCAAATTCACGACCATGGGATATAAAGAGGGCAAAGATATTGTGAATATCGTCAACTATTGTCGTGAGAAATATGGGAATGACCTTCCTATTGGCTTGCATGGTGAGTCAATGGGCGGGGCAAGTGTTTTAGAGGCAATGCAATATTCTCCGAAGGTTGATTTTGTGATTAATGATTGCGGTTATTCGTCTTTAAGAAAGCTTCTTTTGCACAAGATGAGACAAGCTCATATTCCCTCATTTTTCATATACGGGTCGAATATAATGCTAAAAATGTTCTTTCATTTCTCTATGGAAGATGTCATTCCGATGAACGAAGTTAAGAAGAGCAATATCCCTTTATTAATCATTCATGGAGCAAATGATAATTTCGTTCCACCAGATGAAGCGAAAGAAATCTACCAAGCAAGAAAAGAAAATAGCGAAATCCATCTAATTGAAGGGGCGGATCACGCCCAATCATATCAGGTGAATCCTCAAGCGTATGAAGAAATATGCATGAGTTTCATAGATAAAATTCTTCGGAGGTAAAACATGGAAGAAGAAAAAGTAAAGACCTCGAGCGCTGTATGGCTTGGGGCGGCAAATGCTGGCACGGGGTTATTATGTGCCTTTGCGGAGGGTGCTGCTTTCCAATATTTGTTTGTTAACAAATTAGGACTTGATGAGACCCTCAATATGATCGTTTGGATCATCTTTGGCATCTGGAATGCCGTTAATGACCCAATATATGGATTCTTGGCTGACAGGACTCATTCGAAGCTTGGACGTAGAATTCCGTGGATTAGGTATGGAGCGCCAATTATGGCTGTTATCTATGCCTTGATGTGGCTTCCAGCCTTAGAAGGAAATGGAGTTGGCCAATGGTTGCTATTCTTACAAGAATTACTTGGTTTATTCCTCTATGACATTCTTTATACGGCGATAGCCTCTGCTATCTACGTTATGCCTTATGAGATGGCGGTTACAAACAAAGCGCGTAACAAAATATTCCTTTTCAATATTCTTTTCTCGCTTATTAACTTTGGCGCGCCAATGGTTTTGAATTCTCAATTAGACAAACTCATTGAGCATAACGCTAACATTTTCCCTCTTATTATGGCTGGCATGGGTCTAGTATGCGGAGCAATAGTCTTTATCTCTACCTTCTTCTATAAAGAAAACGGATATATCGTTGAGGAAAAACAACCTAAGTTCCTTGAAGGGCTTAAGATGTGTCTCAAGAACAAATCTTTCTTATTATTTGAAGTTGTTTCTTGGACGGTCATCTTTGCTCAAAACGCTTTGATGGTTGGTTTAACATATGTTTCTGGAATGTGGGCAATTGATGGGGCGCCTAATGGCTGGATTGGTGGCAATTCCATCATGGTCTTATATGGCGCGTTAATTGTGGGCGTCATTTTAGGGATTATCTTCTTTAACTTCACAAGAAATAAACTTGGGCTACGTACTGAAATGCTTATCCTTACTGGATGCATGGGAAGCGGATGCTTACTTGGCGCCTTCTTAGGACAGTATTTCTATGTTTGCGTTCTTACCTTCTTCTTATGCGGAATTGGTTTGGCGGGCGGACTTTATCTTGTTCCGATGGTTAATGGCGATGTTATTGACAAAGATGAAGCGGACAATGGCTCAAGGAGAGAGGGGGTTTATGCTGGCATCAACTCCTTAATTACTAAACCAGCCGGATCTATCGCGACTGCTTTATTCCCTTTGATGATTGCAACCTTCTTTGGTTTCAATAAAGATTTAAAGACGACAATAACCAATGATGCGGGAAAGGTTGTTGAGGTTATTAACTACGCAGAACAATCGATGCAAGCAAAGAACGGATTATTCGTTTGCTGGTTCTTGATCACTGGCATCTTACTTGTTCTCTCCTTTATTGCTATGTGGTTCTATCCATTACATGGCAAAGAATGGGATGAAAAGAAGAAAGAATTATCTGAGCAACATTTGAAAAAACAACAAGAATACGAAGAAAAAATGTTAGCTAAGATTCAAGAAAACAAAGAACAAAATAACTAATTAAAAAGGCATGCGTAAATTAAATATCGATACACGCATGCCTTATTTTTAATATTTTGAATGAAAAAAGCTCTCATTACGAGAGCTAAGATACAACCTTTAATTCGATTATTTCTTGTTGGCTTTTTCAAGTTTCTTGTTGAACTTGTCGATACGGCCGTCGGTGCTAACTGATCTTTGTTTGCCAGTGTAGAATGGGTGGCAGTTGGAGCAGGTTTCAACTTTGATTTCTTCGCCCATTGTTGAGCCGGATTCGAATGTTGCACCACAGCTGATGCAGGTAACCTTACAATGATGGTAGGTTGGATGGATGTCTTTTTTCATTTAATTACTCCTTTCGCCTAGTTACGCAAAACGATAACTAAGAGAGATACTGCAATATGTTATAAAATAATCTTTCCGGATACAAGAAAAAAAGATTTCAATTGACCAAAAAAGTGAATTTAGGAACAAATTTATTAAATTTGAGTAATTGTTTTTAGATGGTATAATGTTTCAACTAGAAGAAGGAGGGAAAAATTCTAGGAAAAGAACAATTAAATTTTTAAAGACTATTGAAATAAAAAAACTTAATAAAAGGGAGTTATATAAAAATATGAAAAAGAACAAAATGTTAATTGCTTGTCTTTCTAGTGTTGCAATTCTTGCTTTAGGCGCTTGCCAACCAACTAGCAGTTCTACAGACAGCAATGATTCATCTAATAGCAATAGCAGCCAAGTTGACACTAAAGTCGCATCGATTGAAATAGTTAAAGGCAGCATCGAAACCACTTATTCCGTTGGTGATAAGGTTTCTTATGCCAATCTTGCAATCAATACCTTAGACGCTTCAAAAAAGGTTATAGAGACTTTAAAAGCGGCAGATAACGCTACAACAATCACATACACAAACATTGATACAAGTGAAGTTACCGCTGGCAAGACTTTTACTGTTACCTATAAGAAAGATGGCGAAGAACCTCTTAGCGCTGACCTTACTTATACGGTTAAGGAAAAGGAAATTGAATATCAGTTAACAAACTGGATGCCAAATAAATCCTATACTGACACAAAAGAAACAGTTATAAATACAAAAATTTCCACCTCAGAAGAATCTCCTGAAAGTGGCTTCATGGATAAGGGCGAATACAATGTTGGTAACGATAATAGCGTGAATTTATTACCTATTATGACTGCTATTAACCCTGACAATCCATTAGATACTAAGACCATCGATACCATTCCATCTAGCGTTACCTTCCAACTTCTTGATAGCACCGATATCCCAGTTACGATTGAAGATTACCTTGAGAATGTTTCTGAATTTAAGAGCAAGGGCATCGTTAAATTTAAGGATAGCGTTACTGGGCATTTCACGATTATCATGACTTCTCCAGATCAAGAAAATCCAATCAAATACGTTTTAAACGTTGTTGACGGATATAACGTTACTTCTGCTAAAGATTGTTTTGCCTTGGATACTGCCTCTGGCGATTTCTATTCTGCTGATGCTGAAAAGATGAGAGCGTGGAAAGAAAAAGAAGGCGTTCCATATGCAAACGGCTTAGTTTTCCAAAAAGACGTTACAATCAATAAATCTGATTTGCCAGAATTCTATCTTTGGGGAGATGATGCAACCTCTGATAAGGTCAAAGGCACCTACAAAGATTGGCAAGGTTTATTTGATTACAGATTCGATGAAGAAAAGACTGTCACAATTTATGGCAACAACCACCGTTTGATGCTCAATGATGCGGAAGGCGATTCTGATGCATTCCCACTTATCGTTACTGATAGCATGAATGGTGAAACTCAAGAAGCAAATAAGCCAATTTCAACGCACGCTTCAATTTTCTACACGCATGAAGGCGATGGAGTTGATCCAAGCAAATGTGTTTTCTCTGTTCAAAATCTTGAATTCTCTGGCAATAATGGCGTATCCGCTGAATCAACAATTACCACTGGCGGACCGATGTTCTTAAAGGCAAAAACAAGCGCAGAACTCAAGTATGTCAATATTTCTAAGACGTATATGGCGGCAATGTTAGATAACTGGACTAGCGAAGGTTTCAACTACTTTGTTCTCGATATTGAAGGATGCCGTTTCCGTGATTTAGCAAATTGTGCTGTATATATTTATAAGAATGGCACGGCTAATATCGCTAAATCTGATTTAATGACAGCTGGCGGCCCATTGCTTTTCCTTAACCCATATGTTGAGAAGCTTCCTGCATATGAAGGAGACACAAACGCTTATTTGGAAGAAGTCGGAAAACTTGTTTATACCAATATCAATGTTGATGGCTCATCTTTCTTGTCTAACTTCACAGAAGGTAAGGGTGGATGGTTTGCCGCTTATGAAGGTGCAGAAGCTTATGCTTCAACGATTAAGAGCGTTGGCGCACTCACAAATGCTCAACTCCAAATGGATTTCTTAAAAACCGATAAGGCAACCAATGTTAGCAAATTTGATTTCACCGCCTTTGTTTTGCCTGTTTCTAGCGGTGAAGGACTCGGATTAGACACAAATTCTGGTGGCATGAACGTTAGCATTAATATTAATGACGAGTTAGTTTATTCCACTTTGAATGGCGCTAGCGAAGTCGTTAATGCTTATCAAAACTACGTTGATTCTTTTGGAAGCGGGAATCAAGATGTTATCAATGCAGCCGCTTTAAGCTACGTTGAGTCTCTTTCTAATACTGATTTCGGCAACGGACTTACTTTTGCTGGGCAAAAACAAGCAACGACATTTAAGAAGTTTAATAAAGACGGCGTTGCTCATTATGGACTTGTAAATTCTGACGGAACTAACTATTGGATTGAAAATACTCAATACACCATTCTTAAGAGTATGGGCTATAGCGATGAAATACTTAGCGGACTTGGAATAGAAAAGCTCGTTGGCGACGCATTCAAACAAGAAGGCTATATCAGTGCTTCAATCAATAGTGTTACAATGCCTGGGTCACCATTAGATTTTGCTAAATTCGAAGGTGTTTGCAACTACGGCTTAGTTTTAGGAAACTATCACAAAGTTAATTAATTATTATTTATGATTTTAAAAGAGAGAAGGCGTGAAACAATTACCATTTTAACGACGCTTTGCGCCTTCTTTCTTGCTCTAATTTTATGTCTTACTTTACCTGGATATAATAGGTATTCGTGGGCTTTTTTAAGTTTTGGAGTAAGTTTGGTTTTACTTTTTGCTTCTTTTATTTTGCTAAAAATCTATCTCAAAGATAGACCTGCTAGAAGCTACAAATGGTCTTTTTTAACCAACCTTAGTGCAAAACTTGCAAGCAAGGAAAATCGATTCAAATTTTATTTAAGCTGCTCAACGGTTGTTTTATTTGGCATATTCTTTGCAAGATTTTATTTCTTTAAGGATACTGCGACATATTCCGTCGATGGAGTTTCTTATACTTATAAGTTTTATGATTATCTCCAACTACAAAGTTATTTGATTTGCGACCGTCTTAATTCTTTGGTTACTTTCTCACATGTTGAAAGAAGCATAGCGACAGTCTTCAACGACATGTGGATTGCCTTAATTATTCTTTCTGTTGGTTCATCTATTTATCTTGGAGAATCATCAGTAAGAGTTAGACGTTATATTGGCGCCCCTATTGCTTTTCTTTTAACGCTCGCCTCTCCTTTAGTAATTCGTGGAATTGTTGGAGATGATTCTACTAGCTACAGAGTGATTTTAATGGGGATTGAGCTAGGATTTCTTGATTTTTACTATTTTTCATCTTATCTCGAAAAAGAGTCTTTTAAATGTAGTAAAAAACAAATTATCACTATTGTTTCCCTTCTAATTCCTTTCCTTCTATCATCCATGAGCGCTTATACTGTGTCTAACATCTTAGGTCCTACAGTATTTTCCCTAGGAAACCCACATGAATTAAAAGATTTATCTCATCGTTTCCTTGTTTATTTTGCGTTTATTTTGCCAATAATTTATTACGTTATTCTTTCTCCATTAAATGAAAAAGAGAAGAGAACTGCCTTGATTCAGATATCTTTAGGAACGTTATTTGGATATATGTCCGTTAACCGTTTTGATATTTGGGCTGATTTAACGTCATGGCCTTTACATTTATGTAATACTGCTATGTATACGATGCCTTTAACATTGTTATTCAAGAGTTACGGTCTTTATTATTTCACGTTCTTTATTAATGTTCTTGGGGCGTTCCTTGCTTTAACAATGCCTAATTATTCTTCCTCATTACCTTTCCTTTCTTCTCAAATCATGGAATTCTACATTAACCACTGGCACGCTTTCTTTATGCCTGTGCTTATCGTTTTACTTGGTGTTTATAAGAGGCCGAAGATTAAATATTTCATTTATTCTCAGATTGGTTTCTTTGTCTATTTCGCTTTCGTTATGTTTGTTAATACTGTTTTGACTGCTCATGGCAAAAATAGCGATTTCTTCTTTATCAATTCTGATTTTGTCGCGGATAAGTTGGGGCAATGGGCAAAAGACTTATTTAATTCAACGATCACCTTTACTAATGGTGAATACACATACGTTATCCACCTTAGTTACGACATTGCTTATTACCTTGTTTATGTCATATTGGCATTTGGTATGTGGTTCTTATATGAATTACTCTTTAGAATCGTTGATGAAAGAGATTTACTTATTTACGCTAAAAAGAATTCCATTAGCAGACATCAAACCTATTTATTATTTAAGTCAGAAGGAGGTTTCCCTATGTCAAAGAATGAAATCAGCTTAAATATTTCCCATTTGCAAAAGAAATATCATGGAGCGGATAAAAATACCATTAATGATTTCTCGATCAATCTTAATGGTGGAAAAATATATGGCTTCTTAGGAAAGAATGGCGCGGGAAAATCAACGATCATCAAATCTATCGTTGGCATACACGGTTTTGAAAGTGGCTATATCAGCGCATGCGGATATGATGTGATTGAAAATCCTCTCGAGGCAAAACGAGTTATCGGCTATGTTCCAGATAACTATGCCTTGTATGAGAATTTAACTGGAAGACAATACATTAACTACATTGCGGATTTATATAACGTTTCAAAAGAAGACCGTCTTAAACGTGAAGAGGAATTAGTTAAACGTATCGAAATGACGGATAGATACGATAAGCCAATGAAGACTTATTCACACGGCATGAAACAAAAAATCACCATTATCGCAGCTCTTATTCATGAACCTAAGATTTGGATTCTTGATGAACCTATGACTGGTTTAGACCCTAATTCGATCTATCAAATCAAAGAATGCATGAAAGAACACGCTAAAAAAGGTAACATCGTCTTCTTCTCTAGTCATATTATCGATGTTGTTAAAAATCTTTGCGATGAAGTTATTATCATCAAACACGGTGATTTAGTTAAACATATTGATTTAAACGCTCATCCAGAAGAAAGAGAGAAACTTGAAAAAACTTTCTTACTTTTAACAAGCGATAATCAAGAAGAAGCAAATACATTAATCAGAGAAGAGGAAAACGGACAGATTATATGAGTGATTTAGCAAGAAAAGACAACGTTTCCATTAAAGATATATTCCAAGTTAATTGGAAGTCTTTTCGCGTGCTTATTTCCATGTTATTGGCTAACTCTTTGTCAATGGATTGGAAGAAAAACAAAAAGAAATCAATTATCAATATTACATTGAAAATTCTTACTTTCGCGGTATGCGTTGGTCTTTCTTACGTCTTTTTCTATTTCTGCAAATCTCTTAATATTTTCTCTTTATTGCCTTATATTCCTATGGCCGTGCCTTCGATAATTATTAACATTATGTTGATATTCTCTTTCTTCACGACCTTATTTAAGGTTACCAATGAATTGTACTTTGCAAACGATAATAGGGTTTTGCTCACTTTGCCAACTAATGGCGGAACTCTTTTCTTGGCTAGATTGTTTGTCTGCTATATCAATACATACCTTAAAGCGTTAACTTTAGAAATTCCATTTTTACTTGGTTACTTTATTGTATCCGGCTACCCCGTGTATATGTATTTTGTGGTTTTCGCTTTATTTCTAGTTATTGATTTAGCCTTTGTTTTATTCTCTGCGATTCTTTCAATACCTTTATATTTAGTTAAACGTTTCTTCATCTCTTATCCTCTTGCTAAAAGAATTTTCTCTTTGTTGTTTATTGCCATTGCTATTACTCTTGCTTCGATATTGATTGCAATCATTCCAGAAAAGATCGATATCTTTACTAACTGGTCTCCTTATTTCTACCGTATACAAGATGGGATGAAATGGTATATGAATTACATGTCTTTCTTCTATGAGACGTCTTTGATGTTTTTAGGCGGGTTTAATGGCTATTCCTTTAGATATTTCTCTGGCATAGGGATTAGTGGCTTATGGACTTTCCTTGCTTATCTTGCATCAGTTCCTATTCTTTATTTGGTTTCTTTATCTTTAGCTACCCCATTCTATTTGAAATTGGCATCGGGAAATGATGAATTGTTGCCAAAACAAAGCAAGAAGGCTAAGGCTAGTTACAAGACAAATTCCTTCTTATCTCAACTTAAAAAGGAGTTCTTGTTATATGCAAAAGATGGAGAGATTGCACCATCCTATACTGGCGTATTTGTTTTCTTGCCGGTCTTGCTTGTTCTTATTTGCAAGATTTTTATGGCTATGGATCTAAATTCAAGGGGGTTATCTTTAGTGCAGGTTGCAATGTTACTTATCAGCTTGCTTATTGTTCTTTCGATGAATGGATTAATTGCAAGAATCTATTCACAAGAAGGCGGGGCTTTTAAGGTTGCTAGAACCTATCCGGTTAAGAATTCTTTGTTGATTACTAGCAAGCTTGTTATACCTGCGACACTAGGCGTTTTATCAATAAGTGTTTCTTATATTATTATTGCTAACTTAAGAGAAGAATTGTTTGCTGAGAATCTTATGCTTGGCGGAGGAATTCTTTGCATTTATTTTGGACATTTGCTTTATAGTGCCTCACTTGATTTTACGAATCCTAAAGCAGCTTTCGGCGATGTATCTTTCTTATCTAACAACGAGAATAGATCGTTGATTTCCGCGTTTATAATTAGCGGGTTATTAACTTATTTATTCTATTTATTCACGCAAGATTCCGCGGTTTGGATTAATTCTATTCAAACGACTTCTAGTTTCAAATTATTACTTATTGGCATTCTATATTTAACTTTTGACGTTATTAAATACATTAGAAAAATACGTTATGTATATGCGAAAGGAGAAACTTTATGAAAAAGATTGTCTCTGTGCTTGTCGCGGCTATAACTCTTGTTGCAATAGTTTTTGTTGCTATATTTGGCACAAAGCCTCAAGGAATCGTCCCTAAGGTTTATATTGAAAGTCTGACTATTCTTCCTAGCGATAACAGCCAATACGTAAAAGGCGATGATACTAAGCCTGATAGCATGGTGCTTGTATATGATCCTTTAGGAGAGGTTGAATACGATGGCATTTATTATATGCCTTATATCTTTAAGACAGAGATATTGCCAGAAAACGCTACAGATAGAAGCTTTAGCTATTATGTGGATGATTTAAGCAAGACTTATATGGATTTCCCTCCTAACAGCGATAGCGCTTCAAAAAGAGGGGCATTCTTGATTAAAAAAACAACGAATAGGAAATTCGTTGTCGTTGATGTTCATTGCCGTCCACTTGATGGAGGAAAGGCGCAGGTTTCTACCTTAAGAGTCGTTATTGATTATCGTCCGATATTTAGTGAAACTGCTGCAGAATTATCAGAATAATTAACACACGCACGCCTTATTTTACTCTTTAGTAAGATTAATTCCGTCTTGCTTAAGAGTTTTTTCTTTTTCTTGTTCTAAAATGTTTTTCTTTTCTTTCTTGTCTTGTAAATAGATGCTTATACCGTAACATATCTCAGCTAAACAAATACCCATAAGAGGGAATATGACATAGTATAAGAATGACGGATCCTGGCAGATTTTGTTATTTGGAATTGAAGTGATTCCTTTAACGAGGATGAAGATGCAAACGGCTTCTCCTACACCAAATAGAATTATTAGCATCAGTGATGTAATGTATTTGTTGTCTTTACCGATCA
>CAVJFO010000023.1:0-13209 GCA_963648925.1 Hallerella sp. | reverse complement strand
AAAAGCAAAGTATCGAATACGAAAACAAACGTATACAGAGCCAAATGGATTTAATCCTCAAACAAGTTAAGCCGTTGCTTGTCAAATAATCTTATCGCCCCTCTAAGCAATTTAGAGGGGTTTTATTATGGATTTTTGGATTTTAGGATAATTTAGTGCTTGGGATTTTTGCCACATTCGACAAAACTTCAGCACTGGAAAAATAACAAACGCGATCGTTGGGTTTTGCTAGGTTTCTTACCGCGATAAGACAAAACATTTAAAGGATGTTTTTAGGATATTTCCGACAATTTCAAACATGGTAAATGATAGGGTTTCTTATCGAGAACTAAGGAATCCTGTAATGGTCATTTGATATACTCTTTGTTCAAAAGGAATTCCGTCAAATTCATGACGATGTATCCTTTTTGGTTTTTATGATAAGTAACAAAGTCGTCAAAGGTGATAATTACCTTATCAAAATTATCTTTGATGATATCAAACGAATTTTCTTCTTGTTGAGTTTTTTCTTCATCTGGCAACGAATAAGCAGATTGGATATAGTATTTTTCAAATCCTTTATTGGCGACAAAATCAACTTCATAATACTTTTTTGTGCCATTACCGTTGGCTGATTTTTCGTTTTTTTCGACTATCCCAACATCAACAGAGAAGCCTCTATATATCAGTTCGTTATATATTAGATTTTCCATCAGGTGGGTTGGTTCGAATTGCCTATAGCCCAACACGCTATTTCTTAAGCCTAGATCGCTGAAATAGTATTTCTCTTGGCTGCCAATATATTTTCTTCCTTTGACGTTATACCTTTGTGCCTTGCCGATGATGAAGGCGTCTTCTAGATAAGTTAGATATTTCCTTATTGTGATCGTGGTTATATCGCTCTTTATACGCGTTTTAAACGTGTTGGCTAGCCTTGGAGGATTAGTCGAACTCCCAATGCAAGATGCTACAACGAATACTATCGAGTTGAATTCCTCTATTTTTTTGATGTTATTCCTCTCTTTTAAATCTTTGAGATAAATCGTTTGATAAAGATTTGTTAGGTATTCTTGTTTAGCCTCCTCGTCTTTTGCAAGAACACATAACGGAAGACCTCCATATTTCATATATTCGAACAAAGCCGTTCTTTTATCTTTGGTGCTATTTTCATAATATTCAGAAAAAGTGAGTGGCTGTATATGAATGATGTCTCCCCTTCCCCTAAATTCAGTCGCAATGTCGCTTGAGAGAAATTTTGAATTGCTTCCAGTTACATATATTTCTAAATTTTCATAGTTAAGATAACCGTTTAACGTGCCAACAAAGTTTTCTAATAGTTGAACTTCATCAAGTAGGAGATAGTATGTCTCATTTTCGTTTTTGATTAAATTTGAAATATACGCTCTGAACTTTTTAGAATTTATCACCAAATGACCTTTTTCATCCTTGATTTTATTTGGCAATTCAGAAAAGAATGGATCTAATTTATCGATGTCATCATCGAAATCAAAGGCAAATTGGATGATATTCTCTGTTTTTACTCCATTACCAATTAGGTATTTATAAAAGATCTTATTCAAAAGATAAGACTTACCGCATCTTCTAATTCCAGTCAAAATCTTGATCATGTGATTTCCTTGGTGATTTATCAGTTTTTTTAGATACTCGTCTCTTTTGAATTCCATAATTTCAGATCCCTATTTTCCTTTTTTCGCCTATACGAAATTTTAGTAACTTTATTTTGCCTTTATACGTATCGGTTGTCAATATTCCTATTTTCCTTTTTTTCGCCCATACGAAGATTTAGAAAGTAGAATACTTATAGAAAAGTATCTATCACCTATGAAAAGATTAAAGGGCGTGCGTTAAAAATTAGTCTTTATACAGAGAGTTTTCGTGCGGTTATTAACACACATCTACTCAAACTTTATCTTGAAATCGCTTGGTTTTTGAATAGAAAGAGTTCCATTCTTACAAGAAAGAATTAGTTTTTCTTTCCCTACAGGAATATCGACCTCACCATCTAAGCTATATGGTTTCTTTTGCATGTAGATAACATTGTTTTTATAATCAATCCATTTCAGGCCAAAAGAGGCGTCTAAAAAGATGTTGATTATGTAACTTGTAAAACAATGGTTCAAGGACGCAAAAACTGAATCATGTTCCCATAACGTTCCCGTAAGAGAACTCATCTTATAGAAATATTCTATCGTTTCCTTGAAGACGAGATTGTCACATCCATAACGGTTCAAAAGAGAAAGTCTCATCATGATACCCATTAAGACGTTTGATTTATAAACATATGGATAAATATAATCATTAGAGACTCACGTTATTTAAAATGCATGGATGTAATTCAAACTTATCGCAAAAAATCTTAGCTATAGAAAAAAAGAACGATTCTTAAAAACCGGAAAGACGTCTCACCTATATTATTCATAGCCGACCTAAATAATTTAGAGGGGTTTTAGGATGGTTTTTTGGATTTTTGATGAGAATAATTTGAAGACAAACGTTAAATTGAAATACTCACGATTATTGGTCCTTAAAAGGAATCTCAATTGCTAATCTCTATTTTTCCACCTTTGTCACGCTTGGATTGGCGCTTTTTTGGCACTTCGTTCTTTATACTTAAAAATAAATAAAGAAGAGTAAGAAGGGAGACTCATCTATGAGCAAATTTTACTTAAAATGTCCTAATTGTGGAAAATACCACCTGGCTTCAACAGGCCTTTTCGCAAAAAAGAAAATCGATTGTGATTGCGGTTATGCGATTGACGTAAAAACCGACAGGATGGCTTCCCTTAATTGTCCATCATGTTCAAATACGGTTGTTTACGATCAAGCTAAGTCAAAAGACATTGAATGTCCCGTGTGTCATAAGCATGTGGATCCATACGCTGGCACTTCATCCGTTAGCATTCATTGTCCAACGTGTAACGTTCAAGCAAATGTTGATAAATCCGCCAAATACTACACCTGTCCAATCTGTGACACATTAGTTGATGTTCAAAAGCAAACAATCAAAGAAAATGCAGCGAACAATAAGAAAATATCCATAATCAAATACGAAGGACCAAGCAATGTCATTTGCTATAAATATCCAATCGAGGATTTCATCACCGGTTCTGAATTAATCGTTCATGAATCTCAACAAGCCGTTTTCTTCAAAGATGGCGAGGCTTTAGACACTTTCGGTCCAGGAAGACATTTCTTAACCACTGATAGACTTCCACTTATTGGTAAATTCTACAAGCTTGGAACAAATCAAAACGCCCAGCCTTTCCATTGTGAAATCTACTTCTTAAACATGTCCACCATCATGAATATCAGATGGGGCACGCCAAATAAGGTTGGATTGTTTGACCCTCACTCAGGATTACATGTTGATATTGGCGCTTCAGGAACATTTAACTTAGTCGTCAAAGACCCAAGAAAACTTCTTTTCAAGATTGTTGGAACAGGAGAAAGTCTTTTCCAAGACGATATTATCGGCGAAGAAGATTTTGCTGGTAAATTCAAAAGTCTTTTAGTTAGCAAAGTTAAAACAAACTTAGCAAAAGCCATCAAAGAAAACGATATCAACATCTTAGAAGTTGATGAACACATCGATGAAATATCTTCTATTTTGAAAACTGTCATCAATCCAACTTTTGAAGATTATGGTCTTTCAATAAGCGAATTCTTTGTTAATAACATTCTCCTTCCTAATGATGATCCAAACTTCAGAAAGATGAAGGAGCAATATGCTGAGCAGTATCTAAAAGTAAGAAACGAGAACATTCTTAAAGATGAAGCTTTAGCAAGACAACAAAGAAGAATGGTCGAAATTCAAACCGAATCTAACGAAGAAATAATGCGTGCCCAAGCTAAAGCGGAAGCTTATCGTTTGCAAGCTCAAGCCGAAGCAGACGAAATGAAAATGAAGGGATACACCTATCAACAAGAGACCCAAAGACAGGTTGCATTAGGTGCCGTCACAAACGAAGGAGGCGCAGGCGGAGTCTCTCCAACCGCTTCTAGCATGATTGATTTAGGAATCGGCTTAGGAATGATGAAAGAAGTCGCTCAAACTGTTGGAGAAACCCTTAAACCGGGTCTTCAAGAAAGCAAAAACGTCATTTCGAATACCATTAACGAAAATACCTGGGAATGCCCAGAATGTCGTTCAAAAGGTTTAACATCAAAATTCTGCCCAGAATGTGGTCATAAGAAACCTGACGAAGAATGGGTTTGCCCAGAATGTAAGACTGAACATATCAAATCAAAATTCTGCCCTAATTGTGGGCATAAGAGAGGAGAATAAAAATGGTTAAGAAAGAAACATATATTTTTACTGGCGTTATTAGTGCGTTGGTCATACTCGCTTACTCCTTGCTCTTCTTCCTTTTGCCATATCCAGTTAAAGACAACTACGGGCATATACTTAATTATTCGTTAACGCTTGCTTTAGCTCTTATCTTTGTTTGTTCTTTCCTCTATGGCCTTCATAAAAGGGAAGGCGTTGAAGGATTGGTTTTACGCATACCGTTAATCAATCTAGTTATCACATTCATCGTTATTGATTTCGTTTTATCAATCGTCGAATGTGTTATTAACGCTTTCGTGGCAATGCCATTTTATGTTCCTCTTATTGTTGCAATAATTGAGCTAATCGTCTTCTTCTTCCTTTTCCTTTTCAAAAAGCAAAATATTAGCCATATCGAAAACACGGAAGATCAATTAAAAAAGGCGACGCATAACATAAAGACTCTTAGAGAAGAATCACAAAAGATCTTTAACAAATGCCAAGATGAAACATCAAGAAAGAACATGATGTTAGTCGTAGAAAAACTTAAATATTCTGATCCTGTCTCTAATGATAGAAGCAAAGATATCGATGAAAAAATATTCACGTCTCTTTCTAATCTTAATTCCATCATCGATAACGGAGGAAATATTACTTCGGTCGAAGAAATTCTCGGACTAATAAACGAAAGAAACATTTCTCTAATCAACAACAAGTAATTTTCGGGGGTAGATTATGTCTTTATATATTTGCAAAATGTGTGGGGACCATCTTGAAGTTAAAGATGGTGACAAAATTGCTAAATGCCCATCTTGTGACACCGTTCAAACAATCCCAAGCACAAACGATGAGGCATCATTAAAACTCATCAATCGCGGAAACACCTTAAGAAGCCAAGGCGAATTTGATAAAGCCTATGGGATATTTTCCCAACTTCTAAATAACGAAAACGAAGACGCGGAAATATATTGGAACCTTCTTCTTTGCAAATATGGCATAACATACGTCGATGATTACGACGGAAAGAAAAAACCAACCATCAATCGCATGTCTAGAGTCTCAATTCTTGACGATGAAGATTACAAGAAGGTTATTTCTTTAGCGGATGTTGTCTCAAAAGAGAATTACGAATATGAGGCAAAACGAATTTCCGACATTCAAAAAAACATTCTCAAAATAGCTGACAAGGAAGAACCTTATGACATCTTCATCTCTTACAAAGAAAGCGATGAGGCTGGAGACAGAACAAGGGACTCCGTTTTAGCGCAAGAAATATACGAGACCTTAATAAAAGAGGGGTACCGTGTATTCCTTTCTAGGATAACTTTATCTGAAGTTATCGGAAAAGAATATGAACCGTATATCTATTCCGCCTTATACACGTCAAAGATCATGTTATTGATTGCAACCGATGAGACATACGTCAATTCGGTCTGGGTCAAAAATGAATGGACAAGATTCCTTAACATGATGAAAGAGGATAAGAGCAAAGTTCTTATCCCATGTTACAGAGATCTTGATCCATACGATTTGCCAAAAGAAATCAGAAACTTCCAAGGACTTGATATGTCAAAACTTGGTTTCATTCAAGATTTGAAGGTAGGCGTTAATAAGATTTTAGGCAAAACGAACAAAAAAAACGTTTCTTCTAACAAGAACAAAGAAGGCGATAGCCCTAATGATTTAGCTTCTAAAATGATCAAAAGAGGCTTTACCTTTCTTGAGCAAGAAAAGGAAGGCGATAGCCCTAATGATTTAGCTTCTAAAATGATCAAAAGAGGTTTTATCTTTCTTGAACAAGAAAAGCGTGGACAAGCCGAGAAAATGTTTGAAGAATCATTGTTATATGAGCCAAGAACGTATGCGTACTTAGGATTGTTATGTCTTAATTACTATTGCTCAACAATTGAAGAGTTATACGCGTTAGACGATAACAACATCGCTAAACAGCCTCTTTTCATCAAAGCAGAAAAAGTTGCTAACGAAACAGAAAAACAAATATTGGATAACATCGTTAAAAGCATTGCAGAAAAAAGAAACAAGAAAGACACGGCCAAATATAACCATGCAATCGAATTAAAAAACAATAAGAAATATAACGAGGCAATCGAAGAGTTTAAAAAACTAGGTACTTTTTCTGACTCCAAAAAACAAATAGAAGAATGCAAGAACTTAATCCTAGAAGATGAAAAAGCAGCTCTATACAAAACATTAAATAATCATTACAAAAATCATAATTACAATGGCGTATTGACGACATTCGCAAAATTATACAATCTCGACAAGAATTACAAAGATTCAAATCAAATCCAAGAAGAATCACTTGAAAAATTATGCAACAAATATTTAGAACAAGAAGATTACGTAACAGTTAGAGATTTATTAAATAAAAACGTATGCTTTTCCGAAGAATTCAAAAATAAAATGTTTGAGAAATGCGCAGAATTAGAAACCAAACACTTTAAAAACGAAGAAGAATTGAAAAGAAAGAAAAAGATATTGGAGGAAAACAGCTCCTGGCCTTCATACAAACCCAAGTTGCGCGATTTAAAACAGAAATATGCAAATTTGTCATCTTTAGGTGATTTTGAGTATGCGCCAAAAAAAGCAAAAGAAATTCGTCAAATAATTAGAAAAAAGAAAGCGCAAAGAGGCTTAGTTATTGCAGCAATAATGTTAGTTGTTTGTGGAATAGGTGCTAGGTATCTCGCCTATTTTATCTTAGGGCAAATAGACGCCAAAAGATTATCTTCAATTGAAGCAAGACAACAAGATGAATTTTCTTTGATGCAGGACAAATACGGGGCCCCTGTATTCGATTTCAACAATTTAACTGTTACCTATGGTATGTGGGCTCAAACGGTTGTAGACGATACATCGCTAATTGCTGAATTAGATAAGCTAACGGATGAAGATAAACATTCGCAAGCTGATGGTCGCTATTACCATAACGAAGAATATTATGTTAAAAGAACCGCTAAGCCATATAAGTCAAGTTACGTGTTTAACAACGGCTCTAAGATTGAGTCTAAGACTTATTGGTTTAAATGTGAGCCAGTTAAATGGAAAATAATTGATGCGGAAGATAACGCTATGACCCTAATACCAGCGACGTTACTAACAACATGTTATTTTGCCTCTAGCGCTACATCGTATAACAATTCAAAAATTAGGGAATGGATTAACAGCGTTTTCTATAACGCATGTTTTGCTTTAGATGACTCTTTGATTCTAACAACTGAAGTCGATAACAGTTCATCTACTCTTGATACTTGTGGAAGCAGCTATGCATCAGAAAACACAAACGACAAACTTTATCTTTTAAGTTATCAAGATATCTATCAGCAACGTTATCAACTATCGATAGATCCCACAGATCCATATAACAGTATGTGTCAAACGAGCGATTGGTCTAGAGTAATAGGAACTTATTGCGATGCAAGCAACAATTATACTGGCGATTACTGGACGCGTTCTCGTTGTTCCGGCAAGGGCTATCCAGCTTGCGTAAATTCTAACAATACAATCAACCATAGCGTTAATACTGACTATGCAGCATTTATTAGACCATGCATGAGAATTTCACATACATGGACCGAGGAAGAAAAGAATTTAGTAAATAAAAGGTTTGTTGAATTAGAGGAAGGGAAAAACATAATTAAGGAAAAATACTCCAAGCCAGTCCTCGATTTAGCAAATAACACCATCAAATATGGCATTTATCCTCAAACTGTCGTTTCTGATGAAACGTTAATCGAAAAGCTAAACACTTCTTCTGTTTACGATAAAGCTACTGGCTATAGTTATTATAACGGCGAGTATTACAAAAGATTTGCTGCTAACCCTAATGAGGATACTTATACATTCGACAATGGAGAAACAATCGTAAGCGGGAAAAAATATTGGTTCAAATTGGAGCCAGTCGAATGGAAAATAATGAAAACTGACGAAGAAGGTCAGTATCAGTTAATAACTTCAAAACTAATAATGGTAAGATATTGGGTGGGTTCAACAATGGATTCTAGCTATGAGAATTCTGCATTACGACCATATCTAAATTCAACATTTTTCAACGAAGTATTTATTGACCAATCATACGTGCAAGAAACTAGTTCCGGTAATAAGTTCTACATCTTAAGTAACGATGAATTATCTAGTTCAGAATATGGTTTTTCTTCAGACAATTCTTCTCGTTATTGTAAGACAACAGACTACGCAACAGCCAACAACGCATGTATTTACACTGAAGATGAATTAAAAGGTAACGGAATGTATTGGACGAGAACGCATATAGTTAACTGCAGCGATGTTTATTATGTAACAAATACGGGATTTAACTATCGCAAAGGTGCATCAACTATCATTTGTGTTCGCCCATGCGTTAATATCAAAATTTCTTAATTCAATATTCAAAAATCCAAATTTTCCCTTCAAAAGCCTTATGAATTTAAAAATAAGGCTTTTTTAAAAACGATATCTTGGAAAACGGCCAATAAACCTTTTTGAGGTCAAAATTCATAAATTCATCAATGAAAACAAATGAAAAATAATTTCTTTTTTATA
The DNA here is from genome assembly GCA_963648925.1 of Hallerella sp. Taxonomy (GTDB): domain Bacteria; phylum Bacillota_I; class Bacilli_A; order RFN20; family CAG-826; genus UBA4951. The sequence goes on along the minus strand of CAVJFO010000023.1, from coordinate 4,379 downwards.
CAAAAAATGTCTGAAAAATAGCATTTTACGCCACTTTTTTATGAAAACGCTTACTGAAAACGCTTACTGAAAAGCCTTTCATATTTCACCCTCTTGAAATCACATTATCATAGTGTCGCTTTGAGAAACAAAGCAATGTATAGGAGGAATTAAATATGTTCTTCAGAAAGAAAAGCAAAAACTACAGCGAATACAGCAAATTACTCGCTGCAATCGCTAAAGAAGGTCCAATTTTCCGCGACTAATTGAAAAACAAGGCTTTAGTAGCCAAGATTCCCCCGTCCATACAAGGACGGTTTTCTTTTTATTCTTAGCTAAGGGTTATAGATGTAATAACGATAAGACCCGCAAAGACGTAGCCCATCGCAAAGAAAATGCCATAAAGAATCAAAGTAAAGTAATCTAACGGCTTATTTCTCATCCCAAAATGAGGATGATAGAAAAGTAATATTGGGGCTAAGTAAATAATTTCCCAGTAACCGCCTAAACCTCTATTGCCTTTATTCGAATGGGCTAAAAGGTATTCAGTAAGTGAAAGAATACAAATAATCACGCAGACAAGAAGATTCTTCATAAAATAGAACTTATTTCCGTTAAAGAAACGCATTGCCACCGCTTTCCCATAACGATTGATGAAATATAATCTTAAGAAATACAAGCCAATAAGATATGAGCAACAAAGCAATGAGAATTGAGGTCTTTCAGAGTTAAAGAAATAGACTTGCCATGTATTAAATTCAATCCCCCATTTCTTGTAGTTTTGGAAAATGATGGTTGATATAAGAATCCAAGCAAGAGGAAGGATAGAACAACATCTAAAGGCAATCGTTTTCTTTTTCGTATTCATCCATTCAGGAGAATAGAAAAGGAAGACCATGATGCCAAAATAACAAGCGATAGTTGAAAAGTTATTTGGTATGACATAGAAAAGATCGACGATCTTCGCAATGCCTCTAGTCTTACTGAAATAATCAACAAGCGTCGCTTCAATAATGTACAAGCCAAAGAAGACAATCGCATAAAGGAAGAAATTTCTAAGGCTTCTTCGGTCATCGAGGAAAATATCGAAATCAATAAAGTAAAGCAAGAACATGCCAACCGTGAAATACATGAACAAACTCATTGATGTCGATTCAAATCCCGATTGGTCGATTCCCGCAAAGCTAAAAAGATTCATCGTATATAGAATGATCCTGATAGATCCAAAGAATACGAGGATTATGCCTAATATTTCATAGAACGTCTCAGGTATAAACGGATAGAAACGTATATCTTTCCTTGGTGTTTTATATGATCTAGATATTTCAACATCATCAGCCAATTTAGGTTCACGTACTGCCTCTTTTGCCAATCTCCTTTTGCTTTTGCCACCAAAGAAAATGGCAAAAAGAATAGAGAAAAGGAAACCTCCAGCAAGTATTGCCCCACCAATCCCCATGCCAAGGGAAGATACTTCCGCATAAAGGTTATCGGTCGCACTATCGGCATGGTCAACAAGCAATTCATTATAGAAATTGTAATCTAGATCAAGTTTCTCTTTGATTAAAGACGTAAAGGAGTCATTTAACTCGTTAACATGTTCTAAGGCTTTGGCTTGAAGTTTTTGATAGACATCGCTATCGGAATAATAATAAGTATAAGCACCATCATACAATTCATTTCCAAAGGTGAATTCATTATCTTTTTTCTCAATCGTGTTTGTATATTTCACAAGGGTTTTACGGTCGATATATTGAAATTGAATGGTGGTTAACGCTTTTTTTGCATCATTAGGGATGATGTAATAAACGTTCTCATCTTCATTTGAATAACATGCATAAGCGTTAAGACTTCTTATCGCATAATCTTCAGTTGATGTGCTAATGGAGTAAAACTTTCCATCGCTAGAGGAATGAATCTCGGGGCGAGTCATCTCATGGAGAAGGGAAACTGTCGATCCGCCTTTTTCTCTCATTGTATAAGCGAAAGTTAAATATCTTTCGTTATAAAACTCCGTCGCATGATCCATAACATAACAATAACGACAAAAGCCAAAGATCGATAAGCCAATTGATGCAAACAATAACACTAAAATTCCAATCTTGATATAAAGTTTAGAAAGTAGTTTTTGATATAGCTTAACAAACCAACCAGTCTTTTCTGGCAATGGAGCGGGATAGGAAGAAACTCCTTCAAGGTATATTGAATAATCAATGCCTAACGCTTCAGAGATTCTTTTAACGTATTTTTTGCCTGGTTTTACGTACCCATTTTCGTAATAGGAATAAAAAAGAGGGGGTACGTGTAGGAATTTTGCAAACTTTCTCCTAGATAAACCCGTCTCCATCCTTTTACGATAGAGAAATTCGTTATAGGCGAGACTTATTTCCATACCTTGAGAGTATAACATTTTTGAATTTTGTTTTTATTATCTTTTTCGCTTACTTTGCTACAATATTACCGATGAAGCTTAGAAAGATTCTCGTATATTCAAATATCGCCTTGTTGCTATGTTCATGTGATCAAAGAAAGCCAGGCAGTTTCTCTTTTAATTACTCTCAGGCCTTGCTTAGCGATTACACTGCTCAAGCATATTACACGGATGAATATTTTAAGAATGATTCTAGTGAGTATAATGCGTCTTTATCCACTTCAAGTTTATGTCTTGCAATGTCTGCTTTTGGAAGCAACTCCACTCAAACCTATAACGATAAATATCGCAATATCCAAGCCTTCCTTCAAAGAAATGGTTTTCAAGATATAGACGTAAACGATTATTTCAAGGTCAAGCCAACATCGGATTCTCTTGGTGTTTGTTTTGCAACAAAGAAAATTGATGGAGAAACCTTAATTGCAGCAGGTATCCGTGGAGCGGGATATGAGATGGAATGGGCTAGCAATTTTACAATCGGAGATGGAAATACAATTAAGCAACATCAAGGTTTCTATGAAGCTTCGAGCATTTATTTAAATTCCTTGCATGATTATTTAAAAGATCATTCAATAACTGGCTCGATAAAACTTTGGAGTGTAGGTTATTCTCGCGCGGCCGCGACAAATAATCTTGCCTGCGGAAGAATCGATCAAAGAATAAACGAGAACAAACCGATATTTGATGATTTAGATGTCACAATCAAGAAAGAGAATCTCTTTGCATATTGTTTTGAATGTCCACAAGGCGCCTCATGGAATGAAGATATTTCTCCTCGAGATGGAATTTATTCAAACATCCATAACATCATCAATTTAAATGATCCAGTCCCTCTTGTGGCCATGTCCGCGTTTAAATTCACGCGTTATGGAGTTGATCATTTCCTTCCTTGCTCTGTTCTTAATTCCAACTACTCCTCTTTTGAACCTAGAATGCTTGATTTCTATAACAAGCAAGATAATCGTTCCGCGTTAGGGGATTACGTTATATCCGATTTCAATATGCGTGGAAGCAAGGGTGATATGCTAGACGCTTCAACAAAGGTTTATACGAGGAAGAATTGGGTTTCGGGTTTATTCTTAAAGGAATTACTCGATAATCTAACGACAATTGGCATTGAATCATTAAGCAACTACGTTACAAACATTCAAGATGGACTTAGAACGGTTTGCCAAATCATTTATAACAATAGCCAAGCCAAATTCTCTTTGATGAACTTAGGTGTTTCTTTAGCAAAAACATTCATCAACGATTCCAACGTTGATATTGTCGTTAACAACCTTTTCCATGATTTAAGCGCGTTTAAGAATGATTTGCTATACGCCTTGAAGATTGCGTTCGATTCAATGGGAATAACAACTAACCCAAATGAGATAATTGACGCGTTAGAAACCCTTATTGGCGCCTTAATTGGCACGTTTGCATTGCATTTCGATTATTTCTTTGCCTTCTTATCTACAACGAATATCAAATCCTTTGCCCAAGCGCATTTCCCTGAGGTATGTCTTTCTAACCTTATGGCATTAGATATTAATTACAATGACTCAGTTGGTAAGTATAACGATGATGGTGGTTATTATTATCTAAGTGTTCCGGATCTTACCGATAAGATGAAGATATCGATTGTTAACAAAGACGGCAAGGAAGTCGCTGGTATTGATAATTTCGAATTGCTATCTTCTGGAACTCTTTCCTATGCTGTAGAAGAAAGCACGTTCGTTTGCTATATCCCAGTTGATGAGGAATATACGATAAATATCGATAACGCTACAAGTTATGAACTTACGTATTTTGATCAAAGATACCCAGATATGCGTCCTTATAAGTCTGTAAACATTGATATAGAATCTTTCTCTTTAACTACTTCCGCTTATCCAGGAAGAAACTAAAACAAAAAAAGACCGAATACGTATATGAGATGTACCCCTAATCCTGGACAAAAACAGGAAAGGGGTATTTTTCATGAAAT
>CAVJFO010000022.1:0-10611 GCA_963648925.1 Hallerella sp. | reverse complement strand
ATTTCATGAAAAATACCCCTTTCCTGTTTTTGTCCAGGATTAGGGGTACATCTCATTGCTCGATAGTCTCAAAACTTTTTAGATTTTATTTTCCGGATGTTTCTGTTTCAGATTCGCTTGAAGCATTTTCCTTTTTCATCTTGTAGCCGCGGATGCAAACCCAAGAGATGCCAGCAAGGCAAGCGACTCCGACCGCAACATTGAGTGTGATAAGCCACTTTGCCCAAGTTGGAGTGATAGGAACGATCTTTGTATCTTTAGAAAGTCCATTCATTGCAACTGAATTGGCGATAGCATAGAGAACGTGATGTGAAGCATTGCGGAGGTATGTCATGATTTGTGGATCACTTTCATATCCATCAATGAGATATCTTGTCTCATTGTTGTTCATCCATAAATCAGTTCCAGCTTGTAAACCTTCTTTAATGCCCATGTAGTTAGGGAGACCAGCGTTATCGGTAATGATGCAGCCTTTGAAGCCCCATTCTCCACGTAAGACATTTTGTTGAAGGTTGACGTGATGTCCGCACCAAGTTGTTCCGATACGGTTGAATGCGTTCATGATTCCGTTTGCTCCGCCTTCTTCAACAGCTTCTTTGAAAGCTGGGAGGTAGATTTCACGGATTGCTTGTTCATTAGCAAAGGTGGAAATACCATCTTTTGAACCTTTAATGCCATTTGTTTCATCAATGACGCCTTCGCCATCGTTGAGTGCAAAATGCTTAACGTATGTGATTAAGCCTTTAGATTGCGCGCCTTTGACTGTTGCGGAGCCGATCTTTCCAGAAAGGTATCCATCTTCAGAATAATATTCGAAGTTACGTCCAGCATAAGCAGTTCTATGAGTGTTCATAGCAGGTGCATACCAAGCTTGAACGTTTGCAAACATTGCGTCATTTCCGACGGCGACACCCATTTCTTCGGCAAGATCAACATTCCAAGTTGAAGCGATAACAACTTCTGTTGGATATGCCATTCCCTTTGAACCGCCAATTAAGGTAGCGGAGATTCCGGCAGGGCCATCCTTAGCAGTTGTTGCAGGAACGTTTAAGTCAGGGTTTGCTGGGTTTCCGTATCCGCCTAAACGAACTGTTTTAAGCATGTTTTCAGCGGTGAGGTTATCAAGGAAGTCATCCCAAGCGCTTGAATCATAATCTTCGCCAATTAAGGTTGCGAGATTTAAGCCGGATTTGGAGGAAGTTGCTGTTTTTGGCATCGTGTAGCTTCCTTTGTCTTCGACATATTGTGGTGCCAAATCTGCGATAAGTTCAGCAGAGAAAGTCTTATATCTTTCGCCTTTTTCATCTGTGCGATCAGCGTATGGGGTTGGATATGTTCCTTGCCAATCATTGCGGGTGAGATAGGTAACTGAAGCGCCATCAGAATAGTTCTTGATGTCTGCTTTTTCGAATTGGTTTGTGATGCTAACGCCAGTCTTTGTATCTTTAGAATATGTTTTTGTATCTAAAGCGGAATTTGTCCATTTGTAAGTGAAAGCAGAATCGCCTTCGGAAGTCATTCCGTCGCCCTTAACTTTGCCTTTTGCGGCTAAGATGTTATTTAAGGCATCGTGAGAATCCTTACCAACGGAGATGTAGTAGTCACCAGCATCAAGAATGTATGTTTTAGCATTCGTGTAATCATAAGATGCGAAGTCTTCTTTCTTGACATCGATTGTGACCGTTTCTTCTTTGCCAGCTTCGATTTTGCCAGTTTTAGCAAATCCGACTAATTCGACGGATGATTTCTCGACTTTGTTCGTAACATCATAGTCTGTATATGGTGATTGACCATAGATTTGAACTACTTCTTTGCCAGCGACACTTCCGGTGTTTTTAACAGTAACTGTAACTTTGAAGTCGTCGCCACTCTTTGTAACGTTGAAGTTGGAATATTCGAAGTTTGTATATGAAAGACCATAACCAAATGGATACATAACGGTTGAGGCATAATCATATGTGCCTACTTTATCACGATTGAGGACTTTGTCTTCATAACGTGTTTCATAATAACGGTATCCGACGTAGATTCCTTCTTGATAGACGGCATATTGGTCTGCTTCGTTAACATATCCAGCTTCGGTTGGTTTGTTTTCAATCCAGAAGTTTGAGCCAGCGTTTTGAGCTGCTGGAGCAGAATCTGCATCATAAGCATAAGTATCAACCAATCTTCCTGATGGGTTAACTTTTCCTGCTAAGGCTTCTCCGATAGCGTACATACCAGTTTGGCCAACACCACCAACCCAAAGGGCTGCTTTTACATGGTCGTATTGATTCAACCAGCCAAGTTCAAGTGAGTTGTTTGCATTAACTAAAACGATAACTTTCTCAAATTTGGTGTTAACGGCATCAAGCATGTCTTTTTCTTCGGTGCTTAATTCCAAATAGGAGCCTTTGTTTCCTTCGACGTCTTTCGTTTCTCCAAAGTTTTGAGCGGTAAGGTCGCTGCCTTCGCCACCACTTCTTGATATGACGACGATTGCGGCGTCTTTGTATGAATCAAAGCTAGATGCGGTTGCAGCCTCGACGTCTGCCCAAGGTACTTCGTTGATAGAGAATTTACCGCCTCTCCAGTTTGGAGAAGAACGTTTGTATCCATCAGCATTCTTGCCTTGATAGAAATTCCATAATGTTTCATTTACTGAGAAACCGGATTTTTCTAAAGCGCTCTTTAAGGTTGGCGCGGTGGAGGTATCTATTGAACCCGATCCTGTTCCGCCATAAACCATATCGACGCTTGAAACGGAGAAAAGGCTTAATTTTGCGGCATTTCCAAGTGGAAGGGCATTTCCTTCATTCTTAAGAAGAACCATTCCTTCTTCTTCGATGCGTTGAGAAACTTCACCATTGTACGCATTAAGTTCCTCTTCTGTTTTGAAATCGTTTGAGAAATATTCCGACGATGTTTCTCCATCTCCAACTTTTTCAATTTTGTAGGTGTCTTGGTTGAAATAACGGGAGATAATCGTATTCCAAGTGTAGGCTTCATAGTCGCCAAATGCTAATGCGCCAGCGGCAACGCCCATGATGGGGAATAAAATGAGCGCTAGTTTTTTGTTGCTCATTTTCTTCTTGTTTTTTGCCATTTAAAATCCTCCTTATGGCTATGTTGCTCCGAGTGATTCGGAAGTTGGCTAAATAATATGAATGCGCTTACATTAAAGCAATTCAAACGGCATAACTGCCAATTTTTACAACACAACTACGTGTTATTTACACTTCAAAGGCATAAGTATGTCGAGGTTAAATGTTTCTTTTTCGAAGCTCGTAACAAGGCTTCCACCATATTTCTCACAGATTAAGCGCATGCTTTTCATGCCATATCCATGATCGAGTTTGCGGTTATCTTTTGTCGTTACTGGAAGACCATCTTTGAATTTAGGTTCTTTTTCACAATAATTATATAGGTGAATAGAAACGAATTTTCCGGTGTTTTTAATAATTAAACCCATGACTTTCTTTTCTTCGTCCTTTATTTTTTCTAACGATTCGATGGCGTTATCTAAAGCGTTTCCCAAAAGAGAATAAATTTCGGTTTCTTCCATGAAGGAAATGGCTTTGCCATCTGCCATTACGGTTAGTTTTATTCCTTTATTAAGACAAGTAAGGCTTTTTTCCATCAAAAGAATGTCTAACGCTTCATTGCCAGTTTTTACGGATGTGTCGTAAACGGATATTTTTTGCATCATCTCCGAAACTGATTCCTCAGGCAAAGAACACTTGTTACCAAAATGTCTTATTTGATGTTTTAGGTCATGGCATTTTATATTGATGTAATCAATGTTTTCCTTAAGGATATTATATTGTTTTTCTTCTGAGGACCACATCTTTTGGACAACAGAAAGTTCTTCGATAGCCTTCTTTTTGGCAAGAAGATTAAACTGAGCAGTCAAAACAAAAATACAGCAGAAAATAATGAGCAAGCAAACAATCATTGAATAGAACTGATTTGGATGGGAATAAGAATAGTATGTCACGATCGCGTTGATAACGACAGAAACAAAGATCATTGCAATAGATAGCAAAAGAAGGTGAACGCTTATTAAGCGCATGTTCTCGCCTTTTTTAACTCTTTGACCAAATATTAAATAACAAATCCAATAAACGATTAAATATGATTCATAATGAATAAGATTAACTAACGCGTCATAGGTTGATTGCATCTTATCACCGTATGCCTCAACTGGTAAACCATTGTTAAGGCCGGTAGCAATAATGATGAAATTGTATGTTTCAAAGGCGATATGTTGAGTCGCATAAGCGGCAATCGTACAAAAGAAAACGTTAACCCAGTTTTCATCATAGCAAAATAATTTCAAAAGAACGGTTGAAAGAAAATAAAGCCCGAAAAATAAAAGAGATGAGTATAACGCACTGTATTGAAGGATAGGAATCGCAAAAGCAACGGCGAAAGAAACTAGTCCAACAATAGCGATTCTTAAAGGATACAGTTTCTTTTTCTTTAGTTTCCAAGTGAAAATAAATTCAGCGCCGAAAAGTTCAGCCATGAAAACGATCTTGTACCAAAAAAGGGCGCTTGATGAATCATAATACATATATCTTTCCTTTTCCGATATAACGGGTCAAATCTTCCATGAACGTCTTCTTCTTAGCCAAAGAAATTCTTAAAGGAGTTTCGTTTCCAACTAAATACAGATCGTAGGCGTCTATCTTTTTAACGTAACGAAGATTAATTAAGTAACAATTAGCACATCTAGAGAAATCATTTCCAAGATTTTCTTCGACCTGTGAAAGAGAACCGTATGCTTGATAATCCCCATCGGTAAGATGGTATATCAAATGATGTTTGAAAACCTCGATATATCTAATTGAGGAAGACTTAACTTTGATTTTTCCGTTTTCTGTTTGAATTAGGATAAAACCGTTCTCATCATTTTGTCTCACTCTCTCCATTATGCGGTTCATCTTGATTTTGAAAGAAAAATAATCGAGAGGCTTAACGATAAAATCACAAGCGTCAACTTCATATCCTTTTACGGCAAGATTAGCCATATTTGTCACAAAAACGATAACGCTTGTGGAGTCTGTCTCGCGGATTTTCTTAGCGATGTCAATTCCGTTTTCCCTGGCCATTTGGATATCAAGAAATATCAAATCAAAGCGAGGGGTGTAATTATTTATGAAACTTGTAGCGTCATCAAATTCATTGATGTTCGCTTCATCTCCGGTTTCCTTGAAATAAGTTTCAAGGCATTTCTTCGTTTCTTCTATAGCTATTTTTTCATCGTCTAAAATGGCAATCGAAATCATAAAATCGGCTTTCTTTTTTGATTATACAAAGATTGTAAAGAATAAAACAAATTATTTCTCTTTATAGAGATGTTTAGAAAAAACATTTTTCCTTTGTTCAAGCAACAAAAGAAAATGAAAATTAAGTATTTGATACATATCAAATTTCTATGTGCCTTTACTATTGCTTTTATTTACAAAGCATATTATTATGTAACAGTAAGGTAAGATTATCAAAGGAGATAAGACAACATGAAACAAAAGGATATTGAAAACGCGATTACTAACGCTTTATTGGAATTAATGAAAACAGAAGAATATGACAAGATTTCCATTACTGATATCGTTAATAAAGCGGGATTAAGCAGAGTTACATATTACCGTCATTTCAATAGCAAAGAAGAAATACTCATCCGTTTCTTCGACAACGCAAAAAGCAAATTTCTTGAAATGAACAAGGTTTCTGGGCCAGACACAAACGAATTGGTAATTCTCAACCTCTTCATCTATTTCAAATCTAATATGGAAGTCAACAAGTGTCTTGTCAAAGCCAACCTTGATATGGAAATACTTAAATTCCTATCTAATGAATTCTTAGAGACATTGCCACAAAAAGTTGATAAATATTTCGCTTATTTTGTCGCTGGAGCTTTATTTAATGTTTGCATCCACTGGCTCGAGAATGATTGCAAGGACGGAATTGATCAAGTTACCAAACCATTTATTGATTTAGATAAAGCCTTTGCAAGTTATAGACAAATAGCTCAGCAACAATAAAAATTTTAATGAAGACCGCCAAAATCTACTAGAGATAATAGGCGGTCTTTTTCATATATTCAACAATCACAAAATAATCGATATTCCTTTATATACTAGATTTAGTCCTAAAGTTGTCATCAAAATTATATTAATCCTTATCATCCAGGCTTGCCTTTTTCCGTTTAATCCAGAAGATAAAATACCAAAAATTAACATACAGGGGACGGTGCCCAATGACCAAGATAGCATCGTAAGCATCCCTTTTAACCAGTTTCCAGAAGAAACAGCAATAAGCCACATGCTATTTGAAGATGCACAAGGCAAAATCGCTGTAAACGCTCCCGCTAAAAAAGGACCCATTTGAGAAAGATGTTTATTTTTCTTTTTCACCTCGCAAATTGAAGGTATCCCTGTTTGCAATTTTCTTAAAAATGGGACGCCCCACATAGCTAGAGCTATAAAAACAATATAAATTCCAGTCATGGTATATAGAATGCTTTTGGCCTTCAAAGAAAAAATAATATAATTCCCAGCAAGTCCGAAAATAAGGCCAAGAATAGCCGCCATTAGAACTCTTCCAAGATTGTAAACAATAGTTGAAAATATTCTTTTTTTGCTGACCGCCTCTTTTTTTATGTTTCTTTGACAAGTTTGAGAAAGCATTATTCCTCCACACATAATAATGCAATGGGTGCCAGTAACTAAGCCAATGACAAACAGCATTAAATATGACGTGTCGTTATCGGCTTTAGGAATATTTGGTAAATTAACGAATCTAATAAACAAAAACAAGCCAACGATCAAAATAACTGATGCAAAATCAAGAATTTTGCCCTTTCCGTTTTTATTGGATGGCGAAAACCCAAAGGATGTTAGTTTTTTCTTTATCTCTTCCTCCGTGATTATTGAAGGATCATATTGAATCTTAACTTTGCCCTTAAAATATGAACAATTAACCGAGACTATCCCGCGAACATAAAGCATAGCGTTAGTAAGAATATCTTCACATTGACGGCATATAAGCCCACTTACACCAGTTTCATATACCACTTCCATTATTTTACTTTCCTTTTAATCTGTTTAAACGCAAAGCGTTCATTAATACTGCAATAGACGAAAAAGACATTGCCGCGCTCGCTAAAGAGGGATTTATCAAACCAATTGACGCCAAAGGAATGCAAACTCCATTATATAAAGTCGCCCACAACAAATTTTCGTAAATATTAATCATGATTTTCTTAGATAGATAAAAAGCAATGGTGATTTTCGAGATATCGTCTCCAAGAATGATTACTTCCGCTGTATCTCTTGCTAAATCCGTTCCGTTTTGAATGGAAACTGATAAATCGCTTTTTGCTAGAGCTGGCGCATCATTAATGCCATCTCCAATCATCATTACCATTCCTTCTTTTTTTAACTCTTCGATTATTTTTGCTTTTCCTTCAGCTTTAACCTCGTAAAAAATCTCATCAATGCCAGCTTTTGAGGCAACATCTTTTGCTATTTCTTCTTTATCTCCGCTAATCATGACGACTCGATATTTTTTACGAAGTTCATTTATCGTTTCAGGAACATTATTTCTTAAAAGATTTCTATTGCTCTCTTCCCCACCATAAGTCAAGGTGCCAGTTTTATCGAAAGCTATTATTTTAATTTTGTTCATTTTCTCGATAGCATTAGCGTTTTTAAAGAGAACGCCCATTTGGCTGCTTCTTCCGTTTCCAACCATGATACTTGTTGGCAGGGCAAGTCCTAAAGCACATGGACAACTAACAACTAAAACACCAGCCGAACAAAGAACAGCTTGTTCGAGGTTTCCTTTGTCGAAAACAAAATACCAAAGGAAAAATACCAAAATAGCAAGGAAAAAAATGAAAGGGATAAATATAACCACGATCTTATCTGCCAATTTTCTAATTGGCGAAGATGAAATTTGAGCTTGAGATACCACTTCGATCATCGCTTCTAGAGACGTGTCTTTTCCAATTTTAGTTACTGAAAGGAGAATTTCTCCTTCACGCAAAAGAGTTCCGCCCGTAATCGAATCGCCGTTATGTTTTTCTACTGGAGCGCTTTCGCCAGTCAACAAAGATTCATCAACTAGTCCCTCCCCTTTTATAAGGACACCATCATTCGGTATTCTTTCTCCAGTCTTAACTAAAACGGTATCGCCAACATTCACTTCATCAATATCAACTAATTTTTCATTTTCTCCATCAACTATTCTTGCCTTATGAGGCAAAAGATTAACAAAACCTCTTAATGATTTTTCGGTATTTCCTTTTGCTAAAATTTCAAGATATCTTCCAAAAAGGACTAAAGAAATCAAAACCCCTTCACATAAAAAATATAATTTGATGTCTTCTTTAACGGTGAATGTCAAATATGAACTATAACTATATACAAGCAAACTCGATAGAAAAATCAAAATATCCATGCTCAAACCCCCGTGAATGAGTTTTAAGAGGCCCTTTATAAAGATTCTTCCAGGCACGACCAAAATCAGAGTTGCCAACGCAAATTGCAAATACGGATTAGGATTCCATAAAAGAGGGGTCGTAAGCAAAACGGATAAAATAAGTTCTTTTAATAGAAATACTTGTTCTTTTTCGAGCGATTCTTGATTTCCGCTTTCCCATTTTTCTATTTCAATAGGAAGGTCATTTCTTTTAAACGAAGCTATAATTTCATTTCCTCGGCAATCAATCGGGTATAGCAGTAAAACGATTCCGTCCGATTTCTTTTCGTAAGAATAAAAAGAAGGAATATTCTTGATGATCTCTTCTTTTTTTCTTTCGAAGGCTTCCACGTCAATTTTAACGCTAACTTTTTCTTTCGGAAGGGAATAGCCAAAACGGTTAAGTTTTTTCTCAATTAATTCAAAAGATGGATATGAAGAGCATTCAAATTCAACGTTTGATGAAGCAAAATTTACTTTAACTTTTTCAATTCCTTCTATTTTCTTAAAGATTGATAAAACTTGTTTTGAACAAGCTGCGCAATCGATGCCGTATATTTTAAGTTTTAATTTCATTTTTCGTCGTTTTCAGTTGAACCATTCTTTTTCATTTTTAGGAATGTGACGAAAGAAATAACAGAGCAAGGTAAGCATAAAGCAGGCACTTCAAACAAGAAGATCCAACTCCATACATCAACCCCTTGATAAAATACGCCGTTGTAGGTAACCCCCTTCATCAAATCAAAATAGGAATAATTCCAGACGCCCCATAAACCAGAGAAAGCTCCACACAGGTGAATGATAAGAAATCCTAGAGTTGTAAATATTCCGGTAAAACACGTTACTAAAGACGAACTCATTCTATTAGATCTAATAAGGAAAAGGGAAACGGCAGGCAAAATATAAACGACCAAATTCAAAACAAGCAAGGCAAAAGTGATTTGATATCCCCAGTTAAAAGCTTGTCTAATATGATCGCCGTCATGCATCAAAATCGAAGCAAGAATTATAAACGCACATGCGTATAGAGTCTTTTTGGATTTTTTATCCATTTGAATGTTCAATGTCTTAATAATCTTTTTTTCGCTCATGGTATTCTCCTATTTATATTTACCACTTGGTAAATAATACTATATAGTTAACCTCCTTTCCTGTCAAATTCAGTTTTAATTATTTTTTGTGTATAATATTTTCCAAGTAACGGAGGTTGTTGATGCCACTTATTGTCGACAAAGAAAACGAAAGGAAAAAAATATTGGAAGCCTTTGAGTTATGCCTTAAAGAAAAGCCAGTATTTTCAATCTCTTTACGCGACATTGCGAAAAAGGCTAAAATGACCCACCCAAAGCTTTTAAATTATTTTCAAAGCAAGGATGATCTTGTTCTTTCTTATTGCAGCCATATCAAAAATTTTATGTCAGAGCATTGCAAAAAGTGGTTTGAAGAGCATTCTCCATCTAATTATTCAAGCAAAAAAGAATATATGAACGCATTCATGAAATACGTCGTTGACGGAAAAGATGGAGAAAAACGTCCTATAGCAACCGTTCAAACCTACGTCCTTGCTAAATACAATTCCGATGTAGATAAAATGATAAAAGAAGAATTTGCAGCCTGGAAGTCTCTAATGAAGGAATGCTTAGTTAATGTTTTTGGCGATGACGCCAATGATAACGATAGCGAATATATGATGATACTTATAGCAGGCGTTTTTATTTGTAAGTATAACGGAGTTCTTTCCGGGAGCATAAACGACCATTTAATAGATGCTTCCCCTCTTTTCCAAAAATAAGTTAGTTATTTAGTTTTAAAGAACAAACGTCCTTTTGTCTTTTTACCGTTGGTATAAATAAAGCCAGCAGCAAGTAATTCATTTACTATTTGCGTCGTTACCGTGTTTTTCTTTCCAATTAAAGTAGAAATATCATTCATTCCTAACCCCTCTGAATGAGAATCTAAAAAAGAAAGAATAGACAGTTTTTCTTCACGATAAGGCGTGGAGGATGGCAATTGAAGAAAACTCATATTAAGAACGGTTCTTAACGGATTTTTTTCTACTGATAAAATTGGGGAAGAAAAACCATAAGATTTAAACGTTTCAAAAATATTAGGAACTCCTGTACCAGCACGATCAGCGACCTGGAT
>CAVJFO010000021.1:40906-51392 GCA_963648925.1 Hallerella sp. | reverse complement strand
AATTCTCATTTTGCTTCAAAAATAATTAAAAATATGGTATATTATCGCACGTTAGTGTTTTATAACTAAACCTAACAAGGAGATAATATGTCTAAATTTAAAAAGATCATCATATTTAGCCTTCCTTTCTTGATATTTGGCACTGTTTCTTGCTCAGAAAATGACAATAGTTCTCAAAGCAACGAAAGTTCAATAAACGTCAAAACTGAGTTAGCGGTAACAACCCTTAAGAAAGAGTATGACCAATATGACACATTCCTATATTCATCATTAAAAGTCGATAAACTCTTCTATGCTGATGGAGTGCTTACAAAGACCGACGAAAACATTCAAAACTTCACCGTCGTTGATGCGGGCGGAAAAATCATCGAAGATAAAGGCAAGATCAATCCAACAACGCTTGGCGAAAATGTTGAGTTCTTCGTTAAGGCTAACGGATGTGAAAACAAATCATTCACCTTAACAATTAACAAAGCAAAGAAATACGCTCAAACTCTTAAGATCACCCAACCAAACAAAACTCAATATAAAATCGGAGAAAAAATCGATTTAAGCGGTCTTACCGTTCAAATTGAAACTTCATATTATACTGGAGTAGACAATTACAAGAACCGTATTGATACCTTAGCAGAAGGAGAATATAGCATTGATGTCAATGGAAATTCTATTGATTCCTTCGAAATTGATGGATATGGCGTTTTCACGGTAAATATCGGATATTCTTCATTCTCGTCTGTAGGTGAAGAAAAGATCATCTCCTCTCAATTCTATTTCTATTGTGCACATGAAAACCTCTCAAAAGAACCTGTGGATTATTCTTCTAGAACGGATAATGACTGGGTTGATGATGATAGAGAAGTCACCATTGAGATAAAAAACAAAAACAAAAACAATACGGATAAGGGCTACCTTGCTCCTGATGAAATATCTTCCCCAAAGAATTTATTCGATTATGGGCAAAACAACGCCCAAAATTGGCAATATTCACCTGCTACAGGAAATGTTCCATTTCTCATTATTCCCGTTGTTATTCCTGGATACGACAGACTCGCGACAGGCGAATTATGGAATACGATTAACAATGCTTTCTTCGCTGATAGCAATGATATTCCATTTGAATCCCTTAGATCTTACTATTCAAAATCCTCGCATGGAAAACTGAATATAACAGGAACTGTCACCGATTATTTCTTCCCAGAAAGAGAAACCGAAGATTTTAATACTTATTTTGATTTTGCCAATCCGAATAAGCATATGGAAATATTTGTTGATGAAGCTCTCTCTTGGGCAAAAGAAACCTATAACCTTGATTTAACTAAATACGATAGTGACCATAATGGCATTATCGATGGGGCCTGGTTTGTTTATGTTTATGATCAAAAAAGCACCGATATCATGAATTTTTGGGCTTATTCCTCTACAACCGGCATGGTTGGAACAAAAGAAGAGCCAAAAATCAATAACTTCGGTTGGTTAGGAAGCACGTTCTTGCTTGAGTCAGCAGGAGAAGATGAAGGCAATGATGGACACGTCATCATCCATGAGTCTGGCCATATGTTTGGCTTATCTGACTATTATTCGTATAACCAGACTGGCGTAGATAGATACGCTCCACTTGGAAGAGCGGATATGATGGATAACAATTGCTCAGATCAAAACCCATTCTCCAAATTAATGATGGGATGGCAAAAACCATATGTTGTCACTGGCAATTGCACAATCACTCTCAAAGCCGATCAAAACCTCGATCAATGCATTTTAATTCCATACGATGATTTAGATTATTCCTCTTCGGAATATAAGAATGACGGGCTTACAAACATCAATCTCTTCGATGAATACCTCTTGCTTGATTTCTATACCGATAAAAACCTTAATGAAAAAGGATATGAGCAATATTATGTCGATTCCATCAAAGGGTATGGCGTGAGAATATACCATGTCGATAATAGACTTGCCAAAGTTCTTTTAAGAAGAAACGATGACACATATGATTCAGAAATCGTTTCACCAGAAGAAGGGCTAGAACTTCTTGAAGGAAACAACCACGATATCATCAGGGCAATAAGCAACACAGAAAGCGGAGAAAGAAGCGAATCAACGCGTTTCGGCCTCCCATCAACTTCCGATTACTTTGATGAAATACGCTTGATTTATGCTGATAAGACTTATGCCTCTTATCAAAACTTTGCTAAAACATCATCGCTATTTGCTCCAAACGGAGACATAAACGCCAATTCTTCCTTCAGCATTGATGATTACAAAGATCAGTTCGTGAATGGAAAATTAGATTGTGAAAAAGATTTCAACTACACGATTAACGTTAAGAAATATTAATAGAAAAGGTAAAAAATATGAAAAAGAAAAGTCTTAAAGTCCTCTCTCTTTTAGCTCTTGGCCTAATGGTTGCCTCATGCGGCCAAGGACAAACATCAAGTTCCGAAGAATCCTCCATTTCGGATTCTTCCTCCTTGTCCTCTTCAGAGAGCAAGAAAGAGCATTCCAACACCATCGGGGGAATCGTTAATTTCCTTAATGACGCCGTTCTTATTGATAACTATACGGTAACTTATTATTACGAAGATGAAGAGGTGTTCTTCCAATACGACTCTTATTATGTATATGGCTCACTTATTGATGGAGGATATATCGTTGTTGATGATTTCTTCTCCGAAAATAAAGGCGCTTTATTCGCCTTTACGAATAACGAAGAGGAAAAGTCGGTTGATATCGGTTCAATCTACGCTATCCAAGATGTCGTTGGGAGAATCGTTTACCCAGGCTCAACCTTGACCGTAAATCCTCTTAAGTACTATACCAACAAAGCGGGTCTTAAAAACGAAATCACCGCTAATCTTTTCGAGATGGAAAATGGCCAAATCATTTCCACTAATAAGGCTTTTAACTATTATCTTGCGGCTTTAGGCGGATATCAAAGCTATATTGAAGATGGGGATTCACCAGCTATTTCCTTAAAATATTCCAATGAAGCCCTCACTTGTAACCTTATGGTATACGATGAAGACAATACGACATTAATCGATTATCAAGGAGCGGATTTCGTCATCAAAAACGTTGGCACGACAAGTTTCAAAAACGGTGAGAATTATCTTAACAATTCCGCTTCGGACTTTGCTGAATCTCCTTCCTTCACAAAGAGCAATTGCCCAGATCTTTTTGGTGAAAAATGGTCTTTAGACGTTACGCGTTCAACCGTTAATAAAGACAATTCCAGATCAGTTACCACGACAGTTAAATATGATTTTGATAATCAAACCGACAAAAAAGGCGTAAGCTGGGAACAATTCGATAAAGATGGAGTTCTTCTTTATACCCTTTGCTACCAATTAGATGGAAAAGGCCTTTATTCTTCCTCCATCAACAACATGAACGAAGTCGTTAAAGAATATTATGATGGCGAATCAATCACGGCTTTCCAAGGATTCAAAGACTATTTCTGCCCTGAACTTTGGAAAAAGAATTCTTCCGACACATATAAATATTACGGTCTTGATGCCGCAACTATTCTTTATGATTTGACGATGTGGAAGATGGACACGGTTGAAGTTCAAAATCTTACGGCACACGTTACAAAGAAAGACGGAGTGGACTATATCAAATCTTTCTCTGCGACGCTTTATACCCCTACATATTCGATGAGCGGAACAACAGTCGATGAGAAATATGAATATCTTGAAATTGAGATTAACACGCCAGCAAGAGATATCAATACCTCCCTTGCCGACAAACTTCCTGAAGATGTTCCTGGAGTCACCGACAGATTAAAAACCGCTATCGATACTTTCAATGATGAAAGCAAATCATACAAAGTCCATACCGAACAATTCGATACCATCACAAATAGCATGTATATGACCTCTGATGAGACATTCATGAAAGATTATTATCTTATCAAGAGTACGAAAAACGACGTTACCGACTATAGGGGGATGAAGATGGTCGGAGATGAGGTCGCTTATTTCAAAGTCATCAATGGCGAGGTTAAGGCAACCTCCTCCTTAAGCAAGCATGACACCGCTCTTAATCAAAGAAAGAAATGGAATTGCTCTCCAGCGGTTTACGAAAAAGAAGAAGGAGAAGAAAACACCTTCCATCCAAATGGCAATGTTAAGCTTATTCCAGATAATATGCCTCTCCATGCGATAGACACACCAAGTAATATAAAAGTTACTTTAAACGATTCTGGCGCTACAAAAGATTATGTTTCTAGCATCAAATACCGCGTTTCAACATTCGCTGGCTATATTGTTGATGATTATACTTTGACATATGACTGGGGAGAAGACGGAAATGGCGTTTCTCTTGATAGCGATATTGCCGCTAAAATCGATGCGTTAACCCCTCTTAGCGAAGATGAGGTCCCAACCTCTTGGCTAGAAGATCTTTCTGGCGTTGATAAGATTCTTAAAACACAAAACTTCAACGACAACCAAATTGCCGCTCTCCCATACGTTTATAATCCAGCATGCTCAGGAAACTATAAATGTTACAATGTTGGAGGAGTTTCAATTAAGTCCGCATGCGATTCTAACCAACCTGATGATGTCAGAAAACAATTCCAAAAAGACTATGTCGAACTCATGTCTTCTGAGAAAATGACAAGCCTTGGCTGGGTAAGATCAGCTGGAAATGAAGATATCCCTCTTTACAAAAATGCCAATCTTGAAATCACCTTGCTTGTTGGTTCTGAAGCAGATTATGGCTTAACAATCTACCCATATATCGTTGACTAAGACAATAAAATTCTTCTTAAGGACTGTCTCTTAAATGAGCAGTCCTCTTTGCTTAAAGAAAAAGCCTTCTCCAAGAAAGAAATCTTAGAAAAGGCTTTAAACACTATATCTATTTATTTCAAATCGCTAACCTTAAATGAGACTAGCGGTTTTTTAATGGAATAATCAAAACGTCCGTGGATAAATTGGTTTTTGTGACTATCTTGCGTGAATTCATCACCCTTTTTAAAGAAAGAGGAATTGTCAGGTATTTTTTCTCCCTCCCCTAATCCAATGTAAGAATTGGATTTATCGATAAGTCGCACTTCATCGAAAGCGGAATCAGAAGAAATACCTGTATAATACGCTTCAGATCTTTCGCCATCATCCGTATTAGAAATAGGCATGAAGATGTTATTTTGCGCATCTAATATTTCATCCGGATTATTAAAGAAAGAAAAGGAATTATTGCTAACTTGACCTCCTCTAGCGTCAACATGTAACAATTTCACCCCATAACCTTCAGTATGCGTCGCCTTATTTGGAAGATAATCGAAAGAATTCAAATTCTCCGAGGAATAAAGTTCTAGAAGAAGGTATTCATCGAATGGATTGAAACGAATCTTTCCCTCATCTGTTTTTTGATATGTTTTGCTTTGATATGGAATAAGGAAAACTTGATCTTGATAGAAGGTGCTATTCAAGCTAAGAGAACAATCACCCGTGATGATTTTTGGAATTAGCCACCCAAGTTTTAGTTTCGAATAAGCGTTATGATCGCCAAGAGACATATCCATCATGTCTCTTCCGCCCAATGGGGAATAATCGATATTGCCATAGGAATAATAATCATTAAGCCCTAACATGTGACCCGTTTCATGGATGAGAACATGAGCGTCTTTATTAACGTTTTCATCAGTTTGAGTAACGCGCTTATAATAATCTTGATTAAGAAAATCAAGCCCGGCCCAGCCATACGTATTCAAAACAGGTTCTTCGATCGTTCCAGATTTTGTCGTATAAGAAGTGTATGGCCAAAATGGCATATCGTTAGAATCTTTTCCTTTATAGATGAACCAAACTCCATCAATAGTCCCATCTTTGTCAGAATCGTAGTTTCTAAAATCGTAATTCTTTTCGTTTTTGAGATATGAAAGCGCACTTTGACAGATAGAAAGAACATCGGAGGAACTTCCAATATCTGTAATATTTTGATAATTCGTTTTGCCCTTTACATCAAAGGTTGGTGCAACGTTAAAGGTGAAATTCAATTTCCCAAAGCTAGATTTGTAGTAGTAGGAGTGGAGAGATTCAAAAGGCATGGTTTCGCTTCCACCAAAGAAACACTCGTTAATCATGGCTAATTCATCATTGCTAAATGATGTGTTTTCACCCGGAAGAGAAACAGGAACGATAAGCAAAGGAACATTGCCAACAGAAGGAAGGAAATGTTGGTTGTTATAAGATCTTCTCCCCATCTCATAGGCGTGATAGGAATCAGAGATTTCCTCTTGGTCATAATAACCTTTTTCTGAATAAGAATCTGAGGAAACATTAGAGGAAAATTCAATTGTTGCAGCATGCTCACTTTTAGGCATAATTAAAGAAGAATCCGTATATTGTTTCGGTAAAGTCTCTTCATCCGTTGAACAATAAATTCTTTCAATTTCCGTTGACAAAGAATGATATGAAGTTGATAAAGAATATTCCCCACTTGCGGTAAAAATATAATCAGAAACTTTGTAATTATCGATAAAACAATCATAGTCTTTGATTTCTTTTTCTTTTATCTCAACGCCAATTTTATAGGTTAAAGTGACTTTTAAATCTTCTAAAGACAATTTATCCCCGATTTTATATTCATCGTTTTTTAAAGACTCTAATTTAAGACTTAATTCTTCTATGGTTTCGTTAGTGGACGAATTTTCTTCTTTGCTACAAGAAAAAAGAATTCCGCTAGCTATAATTAGGACTGATACACCCATTAAAAATGTTCTTTTCATTTTCAATTCCCTCTCCTTTAACGGTTTTTGATTATGCTTTGCATAAGCCCTTTTGTCAATGATTTGAGAAATATGTATATTTGTAAGGGCTTTCAAGGTATATTTTCATGCATAACATAATATAATTAGTCATACCTAATTAATGGTATGATAATTAATGTAAAAGGCACTATTATGAAAAAGAAAATTTTAACCTTAAGTTTCTGTCTTGCTTCACTTGGCTTAGCCGCATGCACTAGCGAGCCAGTTAAGAGTGAAAGCTCCGAAGAAATTTCCTCTTCCAGCGAGATTAGCTCATCTGAATCTTCCTCATCTTCCGAAAGTTCTATTGAGAGAAAAGATACGACCGTTGATACGGTTTTCGAAGCATTAACTTCCTTGAAAAACGCTACTAGTTATAAGAGCTCTTTCTCTAAAGAAGGCTTTACTTCTAAAACATTAGTTTACGCCCCTTCCTACATTTATTCTTCTAAGAGCGGAAGCGGTCATATTCTCCTTTCTGGTTTTAAAGCGGACCAAGAAGTGGCATCTTTCTCTTTCACCTTATCAAGCAATACAGTTTCCGTTTCTTTTGCTGATATGGACGGAAAGAATTACGTTTCCAGCCTTGATTCTTTCGTGAAAACAAAGAAACTTGGCATCGAAAAAGAAATGCTGGCTCTTAATTCCGAAGGCAAAAAGGTTATTTTAAGCGATGCTGCATCTTGCGAACTTCTCCTTGACCTTATTGGCGGTCAAAACGAAGACGATCCATATTCCATCAGCTCTATTGAAATTTATTTCAACCGTTATAACGAATTGATTCTCACCTTCTATGAAGGAGAGGCAAAAGTTGATGAAGCGACCGTTACTGATATCAATTCCGCAAGCGAAAAAGCCATTGAAACATATCTTTCAAATGATGGCGCAAGCCTTCTTACTGGCGGTTCTTTAACAAAAGAAAAGATGACTTATGTTGTCTCTGATGATTTAGATGTCTCTAGCAAGATTCAAAAAACTGTTACCTCCATCGTTTCCGATGAAAGCAACGCTTATTTAAGAAAATCCGCTAATCAAATCTATCGTAACAAGACTGACAAAAACGGTGAAATCACCGACGAAGAAGCATACCTTCTTGATGAGGATGAATGCTTCACAGAATATTATTTAAGCGTTGATAACACTATTGATACTTATTACAACGAAGATGATTATTGGACTGATCTTTTCGATATTTCCTCGGTGGATCCTGAACTTTTCAAGAAATCAAGTGGCAATAATTACGATTATTATGGCGGAGAAGCTGAAACGATTCTTTCTAATCTCATCAATGAAGATGAAGGAAGATATGGCAACGTTTCTTCTCTTTACGCAGTCGTTAAAGATAACCAAGTAAAGTCTTTCACCTTCACCCTTGATACTGGTTATATCATTACCTCAACATTCTCTAACCCAACTGGCGAAATCCCTTCTATTTCTCCGAAAGAGAGAGTTAGTGGAGTTGGCGATCGCCTAGAAAATGCTTTTGATGCCCTTAAATATAGCGCTGAAACAACAGGATTCGCCATCAGCACAAATACCCTTGGACATGGTAGCGAATACAATACGGTTGAAGCTATTTACACAAAAGATGTCGTGATGAATTACAGACGTTCTATCACAAATGCCGACACTATGCGCTACGAAGGCACAGGTTACCAAAGCAGGGACGGAAAGCTCTTTGCTTTCAATGTTGGCGGAAGTGAGTCTGGAGAAAACGAAGACCTTACAAAAACATATGATTTCTCCGGAACCGAAATCACTGATCAAGCATTATCGACAAAATGGTTTAACGTTATTGCAAGTCCAGACGTTTTCTACAAGAAAGCAGGAACAGAAAACACCTTTGTCATGTATAAAGGTTTATTAAATTATGGCAAGGCTTTCCCTCTTTCTTTATCTTATGGTGAAGAAGTTACCGATGTTTCCGTCGTTTTAGACTCATCCGATAAACTCTCAGAAGCTCATTTCCAAGTTAATTACAATGGTGAATATGAAGGCGAATATGTCATGAAATTCACTTATGGCAGTGAGGCTTCATCTCTCCTTGATTCCGATGTTTATACTAAATTAGATGAAGCATATGCAAAAATGAGCCTAGCTGCGACTGATTTCTCTGGCCTTAAATATGTTAAACAAAACCTCATTACCGATGCCGAAACCCCAGTTAGTGAAGAAGTTCTCAAAGATCTTCCTTATATCAGTGTCTCGGGCGCTGACTCATCTTGGACTGCCTCCTTTGAAATTGATTACAGCACATGGGCAACGGATTATTCCAAATTTACCATTGATTTAAGCTGCGCGACTCTTTCTGATTTTGATGTAATGGGCTATTTTAGCGATTATGTCGCTTTGCTTGACGCAAAAACATCATACACAAAAACCAGCGATCAATCTTATGAAGAAGATTGGGAGAAAATGTCTGAAACCTATACGAGTGCAACATTAAACTATAGCGTTTCCCTTAAAGTCATTGACGATCTTGATTATACTGGCGAAAGATCCATCCAATTAGCCGTCAGTCTTCTCTAATCTACGTTATGTTTGATATTTGTCGTTTTAAAAAAGAAAGCGAAAAGGTAACGAGGTCGAATACGTTCTTCTTCGTTTTCCTTATCGCTTTGATTGCCTTGCTAATTTTGTCCGTCTTTTTAGCTGTTGGACTTGGAACGGTAAGTATTTCTTTTTCCGACACCTATAAAATCATCATTGGCAAGATATTTGGTAACGAAAGCCTATATTCATCTTTATCAAAAAGCACGATTTATATCGTTTGGAATCTTCGTGTTCCTCGTGTTTTGCTTGGATTATTGGCTGGCGCAGGGCTCTCTCTTTGCGGGGCGGTCATGCAATCGACTGTTAATAATCCGATCGCTGAGCCATATATTCTTGGTGTCTCAAGCGGGGCGACGTTTGGTGCGACCCTCATTATTGCCTTAGGCATTGCCCAAGCTGTTTCGCTTGGCTCATTCCTTGGCGCGATAATTGCTACGTTTCTTGTTATGGGGATTGCTTCGCATAAAGGAAAGATGACCGCAACAAGACTTATTCTTTCTGGAACGGTTGTAAACGCATTATTTACGGCTTTTAGCAATTTCATCATTTCTGTTTTTGCTAGTTCCGATTCTATCTCTGACATCAAATTCTGGACGATGGGATCATTAGCTAGTGCAACATATGAGCAAATCTTGATTCCAGCTATTGTCGTTATTGGAGCAAGCGTCTTCTTTCTTACCCAAGCTAGAACAATGAATACGATGATGCTAGGAGATGAAACGGCCATTTCCCTAGGCATTAATTTATCAATATACCGCATCATTTATATGACGGTTATCGCCTTACTTACCGGAGTTTTAGTCGCATCATGCGGAATCATCGGTTTCGTGGGATTGATAATTCCCCATATCGTTAGGGGTATTGTTGGAACTGACCATAAGAAAGTCCTCCCTCTTTCAATTGTTATTGGGGCTATATTTCTTATTTGGGCTGACGTTTTAGCAAGAACATTAGTTAAAGACGCTGAACTTCCAATTGGCATTTTCACGGCCTTAGTTGGCGCTCCGTTCTTTATCTACATTGTTGTAAAGAAGAATTACTCCAAGGAATAAAACTTATGGATTTACGCGTAGAAAATCTTCATTACAGCATTGAAGGAAGGGAAATCGTCAAAGGAGTGTCTCTTGAGGTAAAAGAGAATCGTTTTGTGACGATTCTAGGGCCAAATGGATGCGG
>CAVJFO010000021.1:28768-40470 GCA_963648925.1 Hallerella sp. | reverse complement strand
ATCAACGTTTTGGCAGTTCTTCACGATGTTCAAATGGCTTACAAATATTCTGACTATATCTATTTGATGAAAGATGGCAAATTCATCTACGAAGGAGAACCAAAAGACGTCATAACGGAAGAGAACATTAAAGACATATACGATGTTAATTGTCGTTTGATTAAAGAAAATGGAAAGGATGTCCTCATTTCTTACGAGGATAAAAAGGATACAAAAAATGAATAATAAAATTAAACGCGCCTCATTTATTGGGGCCTTGGCCATATTGGCTTCATCTTGTTCGGGAAATAACGTTGATGGAAGCTCATCTTCAAAAGTCGATGATTCATCAAGCAATTCTTATCAAAGCGTTACGATCAAAACTTATAACGCTAACGATGAAGAAATAACCCAAACCTTTACAAAAGCTCCTGAAAGAGTTATCGTCGGAAATCTTTCAAGCGCCGAAACAATGCTTGCCTTGGGACTTAAAGAGAAAATCGTTGGCATGGTCAACCCTGATAATGAAGTTACTGGGGAATACGCAACAGATATCAATTCCTTAAAGAAACTTGGTGATAAAAAGACTATCAGCTACGAAACAATCATCAATCAAAATCCTGATTTTATTTTCGGAAGAAGTGCCTCATTCGCTATTTCTAAAGTTGGCGGAACTGCCAAAGCAGGCAACTTTGGCACCCCTGAAGAACTTAACAAACTTGATATTAACATGTACGCCCAAAAAGCATCAGTTAGCAAAAAGACCGTTTCTCTTGAGGATGTTTTTACCGATATCACAAACATTGGCAAAATCTTTAACGTCGAAGCTAAGGCAAATGAATACGTTTCAACCTTAAAAGGAAAACTAGATACAATCAAAAACACCATCAGCAAGGAAAATATTTCTACGACTGAGAACTTTAAAAATGCTCTTATCATGACTGGATATGGAAAGAAAGACGCATCATCCGCTGAGACTTATGGCGTTTTCAAATCGCAACTTCAAGAAAACATGCTTAATTCCATCGGATACACAAATTATTATGGATCTAGCATTTCTGGCGTTACATACACGGTCGAAAACCTTAACGTTCAAGAGCCGGATTTAATTATTTATGTCACTTCCGACCGTAACAAAGAAAAGGATGCGGTAGCTCTTGACCTTATAAAGGCAAACCCAGCTTTGACGGACGTTCCTGCAATCAAAAACGACAAAATCATCAAAATTAACTACGATGATTTTATGGACTATGGCCCAAGAAACGTTACTTCATTAGAAACCATCTTCAATTTTGCCTATGGTAAATAAAATTAGCCTCGAAGACATTAATGTCGAAACATTAAATTTTGAACGTCAAATCGCAGGACCAGTTTTCATCATCAATGACGGAAACCTTCTAAAAAAAGAAACGTTACAAGAATTGCCTTATCGTTTTCTTCTTATTTCTTCAAAACGCCGTTTGGATATCTATACGCCATTCTTCCATGAGGCAATAGATTCAAGGTTCCCTCCTTTTGGCGGCCAAGGTGAAGAATATGCTAAATTGCTTATTTCTGAGATTTATCCTAAATATTTAAATGGAATAGATTTCAAAAACATCTATTATGGAGGAATTTCCTTGGGCGGGTTACATTCGGTGTACGCTTCAAGTTTAAAAGATTTCCCATTTATTAATTTCTTCTCCATTTGCGGTTCGTTTTGGTTTCCAAGATTCACTGCATATTTAAAAGAAAGTGTTTGTGACGGAAAATCTTTCTACCTCCTTAATGGCAAAAAAGAAGGGTTGAATCACCCTAACACCCCATTAAGTAACGCTTTTTCATCCGCAGAAACTGTAGCAGAGATATTAAAAGAGAAAAATAACGTCACATTCATCGGAGATAATTATTCTCATCATGATCATCTAACTGAAAGATTTCTCTCTTTAATTGAAACAATGAAAATTTAAATGAATGTCGCCTGGAATACGGCGACATTTTTTTGATTGACTCGATGTTTACCTATTTATAAATAAAGGTATGTCTGGAGTGATCTGTGAGATGTACCCCTTTCCTGTTTTCGTCCAGGATTAGGGGTACATCTCAAAACCATCGGTCTTTTTCTTTTGCGTCAAAGAAGAGGAAAACTAATATTCCATGAATTTAAAGAATAATATGTTCTTGTTCGTTTATGGAATATAATAAAAGAGCAAAAGGCTTCTGGTTAAAGCATCTTTAGATGGGCTTAAGCAATCGATGCCCTTGCATAAACGCGCAACTTGAGTTGGCAAAGATTTCTATTATTAAATAAAGTTTTATAAGGAGGGCAACGGAAAATGGCAAAAATAACACTATATCACGGCACTTCTAATAAAATTGTTACCCCAACTTTTGGACTCGGAAATGAAAAACATGATTACGGGAAGGGGTTTTATCTAACGGAAGATGTTGAACTCGCTAAAGAATGGGCGGTTTGTCATCCTGATGAGCATAACGGTTGGGTACATAAATACGAACTTGATGTAGAAGGGTTAAAAATTCTTGATTTTGAGAAGTGTAACGTCCTTGCATGGCTTGCCGAACTTATGAAGCACAGAGATGCGTCTGATTCAAAACGTTATCGTGTTTTAGCAAGGAAATTTATAGAGAAATATGGCATAGACTCAACCGATTTTGATTTGATTAAGGGGTGGAGAGCCAACGCATCATTTTTCTTTATCGCAAAAGAATTCGTTCATGATAATGTTGATATTGATATACTCGAAAAACTCTTATCTCTTGGTGGTTTAGGCATCCAATATTGCATCAAAACCGAAAAGGCGTATTCTCATTTGAAGGAGATTTCCGATTCCCTTTTATTAGTTGATTATGCTGAATTTAACGATAAATATAATTCTAGAGACATTCATGCCCGTCAAAGTATGCGTAAGTTGATAAATTCTGATGAAAATAAAGTGGAAAAGGTGTTTAGTACGGTTTTTGAGGACTAGTTATGGAAGCATATGCAATAGACTATCTAGACGACGTTGTTGAAAATCAGGGAAAACTCTTTGATTTTTTCTCCTTTTCATATCCTGATTGCGACACAGAAGATTTCATAAATGCGTATATGAAAAGCAAAACAAGAAAGGCTATAGACGATTCGCAAGCTTATGTAAATACGATGGACTATAAAACCTTATGGGAATATTTTGTCAAAACTGAAGGCTATACGCCCAAAAAAGGCCTAGCGATTGAAGGGTTTATGCCTGAATGGATAGGCGAGTTTTATGCTTATTATCAATGGTTTTATAACATTCCAAGCAGCGAACTTATAGTCAAAATTCCTGTGGAATTCTTAAAAAAAGCCTATGCTGGCTTACATGATTTAGAATTAGATTTAGCAATAAAAAAAGTTGGTCAAATCAAATGAAAATTGTTTGCTTAGACAATGCGGAAGTAGCCAAGCAAATTATTAATGCTAATGATATCATCATACTAAAATCATTAGAGAGAACCGTTTCTAACTCTAAAGATAAATTCCCCCAAATTTAGGAAAATGGGTTTCTATCTATGGCCCAAATCATTTCGGTAAGATGAAGTGGTCTGGCAAAACCTTGCTTGGCCGTATTCTTAGGAAAGCGATAAAAGAATTAAAATTAAAATACCCTTGCAGAAGTATGGAGTATTAGAAAAAACGTAACTGTTAAGACTGAAGCGGACTAACTTCCAAGCGAGTTTTTTTCTTATCGTCTTGTCGTTTGCTTAAAACGGCTGCAAGTTTTACGTGAAGTTATGGCAAAAACGACAGGGTTCGAGACATGAAAAATGATTTAACGCGAGGTGTGTTTGAATTGCATAAAATGTTATATGTAGAATGTTGACATAAAAACTATCACCAATTTCTTGTTAGAACACCGGGAGTTATTCTAATTTTTTAATTAAATCCCCGAATATTTTACAAAATCCATTTTACAAGGGTTTTACAGCCTATTTTTGGATAATTCGATATTCGCATCAATAAAAGAAAAAAACCTGCAAAACCTAGATAAATATAAAAAGAACGGGGTTTTGCATGGTATTTTTGGAAAAACGTACGTTTAAAAAAGAAGGGGTACGTGTATTAATTTACCTTTTGCTAGTTATTAAAATATCCCTTAAATATCCGAGATTTTTGCGTTTTTTCTTTCAAATGTAAATTTTGTTGCTATATTATTAATTGAACTAGAAGACATCTAGTGATTTGTTGAGGTGTAAAAATGTTCTTAAACTCTTCATATCCATTGGCAGGTTATGATTTTGAATCCGCGGCAGGCATCTGCTCGTTTGTTTTTGGCATTCTTTTATTAGCTCTTCTAGATTTTCTTCTCTTTAAATTCTCTAAAAAGAAATATTGGCTTTGGACTGTAGTTCTTATTTTGGAGATTTGCATTGTAGTTCCAGCCGCTTTTGCTATGTGGCTAATGGTATTAGTAAGCGCGATTGCTTTAATAGTTCTTGTCATTTGCTATTTTGTCATTTACCAACTTGAATTACGCGGAGTTGTTGATGCCTTTAATTTGAAGTTAGATTTCTCAAAACTTTTTGCCAAAAAAGAAAAGACCGTTAAGCCGGAAACGATATTCGACCGTGAAAAAGCCTATGCCGAAATATGCAAAGCTGCCATAGATATGTCTAAAGTTAAATGCGGCGCTATTATCACCGTCATGAAAAACGATGACATATTAGACGCTTCAAAGATGGGTTCGGTTGTCAAGCAAATGGGCGTTGAACTTAATGCGCCAATCAAAGCGGAACTTTTAGAAACAATATTCTATGAAGGAACGCGTCTCCATGATGGAGCAGTAGTTATAAAAGACGACAAGATTGCCCGCGCATCAGTATTCTTTCAATCAACCAGACAAGCTTTAACTGGCAAATATGGCGCTCGTCACCAAGCTGCATTAGGCATTTCGGAAAATTCTGACGCAGTTACTATTGTTGTTTCTGAAGAAACGGGTCGTATTGCTTTGGCAATCCAAGGCGAATTTACAGCCGTAAATCCTGATACCCTTCTTAGGGCCTTCACAGACGCTATGACATTCACTCCTGAATCTTCTGATAACGAAGATGAAGAGAACAAATAATTCTTCATTAGTTTATTAACATTTTCTCCTTTTGCATTTAAAATTACTTTAGTAAATATTTGCAAAGGAGATTTTTATTATGGCAACACCGCATATAGAAGCAAAACAAGGGGATTTCGCAAAGATAGTCTTAATGCCAGGAGACCCTAAAAGAGCCGAATGGATTGCTAAAACGTTCTTAACTGACGCTAAATTAGTCACGGCAGTTAGAGGAACGCTCGGCTTTACTGGAAAAGCGCCAGATGGATCGCTTGTTTCTGTTATGGCCTCTGGTATGGGCATGCCTTCAATCGGTATTTATTCCCATGAACTTTTCACCGAATACGGCGTTGAAGCCATAATTCGTATTGGAACAATTGGCGCTTATCAAGAAAATATCGGATTAAAAGATATCCTTATTGGACAAGGCGCTTGCACAAATAGCAATTGGATGGGCGAATATGATCTTAAAGGCGGAACATTTTCTGCCATCGCTGATTATGATTTACTTGAATCCGCTGTTGATTCAGCTAGAAGCAATGCCTTCCCAGCCCACATTGGAAATATTCTTTCCTCCGACGTTTTCTATGGTTCAGATGCAACGTCATGGAAGAAATGGCAAAACCTTGGCGTTTTA
Source organism: Hallerella sp. (assembly GCA_963648925.1). Taxonomy (GTDB): domain Bacteria; phylum Bacillota_I; class Bacilli_A; order RFN20; family CAG-826; genus UBA4951. The sequence goes on along the minus strand of CAVJFO010000021.1, from coordinate 34,791 downwards.
GGCGTTGAAATGGAAGCATATGCTCTTTATGCCACAGCAGCGAAACTCCATAAGAAAGCCTTAGCTATTTGTACCGTTTCCGACTCTTTCTGCTTCAAACAAATACTCACTTCAAAAGAACGTCAAGAAGGACTTGATAACATGGTTAAAGTCGCTCTTGATGTCGCAATGAAATTTAATGCATGCCATACGAAGTAAGACTTACCATATTCATCATTCTCGTAATCATTGTCTTTTCTTCTCTTTTGATATGGATTTTTTATCCGATAATCCGTAAATTTCTTCTTAGAAAGAGATACAAAGAAATCTATTTTCGTCATATTGATCATATAGTTAAGATAAATGATTACTATCTTATCAATACCTTCTCGATGGACATAGAAGGAGCCCAGCTCTTCATGATTGACCATCTAATTGGCGGAGATAAATATCTTTATGTCGTTATTGATTATTACGTTGATGGAGCAATGGAAATAGATCTAAACGAACCCTATGCGACCATATATAAAAAAGATAACGTCAAATTGAAGATGGCTAATCCAATTAGAATGGTTGAACATACTGTTAACTCCTTAGCAACATTCACGAACATTCCAAGAGATTTCTTTGTTGGGATCGCCCTGATTAATGACGATATGGAATTAGTGGAAAAAGAGAAAATGGAAACTAATGTTAATTTAGTCCGCCTATCTAAATTAGACAAATTCATCCTTCAAAAAGAAAAAAACAACGTCAAACCTTTAGCGAAAAAAGAGCTTTGGCAAACGATTCAAGACCTTCATAGAATAAAAGAAAATGCTCAAAAAAGAAAACAATCAACAGAAACCATCGATCATTAAACAAGCGATAGCAAATTATCCAAAAGAATTCTCTGGAATGGGGATTTGGTTAATTAACTTCTTGTTTCTTATTATTATCAGCTGTGCCTTAGGTTTCCTAAGCACATACACTTTTTTCATTACGATTCCTTTCGTGTTAGTTCCTTTCTTTTTTGCTCTTCAGCAGGTTGGAAACTCTATAAGACTTAAGAATTCGTTTGATAATTCAAATTTCAAAAAATGCTTCAAACTTTACTTTAGCCCAGTGTTTTTCGGATCGTTTCGTTTGCTAAGATCAACCTTATTCTCGTTGCTTATTGCGATAGTGGGAACAATGGTTTTCGGGGGAGCCTATTACGGGATTGGTTCTGTTAACGGATTAGATTTCAATTCCGCGTTTAATTCTTTATATCAAGCGTATTCCGCTTACGATGTTGCCGCACTTAACGATGTTTTAGCAAGTGAACCATTGGTTTCTTATATTGCCTGGACGTCCATTTTCGAATCTTGCTTATTTGCTTTCTCTTTCTGGATGCATTTAATGCGTTATTCGACACTTACCTATCTTCGCTCTTCAATGGCGGGGAACGACCCTAAATTTGTTATGATGTTTTACCGCGTTTCAGTTAGATCAAAGAAAATTAAAGGCTATAACAAAGATTATGTTCTTTCGATGTTGCCGATTATTGTTTTAGCATTAGTTGGGTTAGGTCTTGGTATCTTTGCCGGGTATGAGATATGTAACATTGAAGCAATTGAAACATTCTTTAATAATTCCTCATATTTTTATTCTCCATCATTTATTGCCTTATGTGGTATCTTAGCAATGGCAGTAGTTATTGTTATCTTGATGCCTTACTATTTTGATTGCATATATTATCTAATGGATAGATATTTCAACAAATTCCATGAAGGATATATTGAAGCAACCAAAGATGAACTTCAAAAAGCCCTCAAGCATTTAGAGAAATATCCTCCAGAGGAAAGAAAACAAATCCAAACTGCCATAGAACAGCTAAAGCAACTTGAAGAAGAAAAAGAGAAAACAGCAAAAGAAAATATTCTTGATCCTAGTGAAAAGACAAACGAAAAAGAAGATCCAAAAGATTAACGGATCTTCTCTTTTTATTTTGATTGGTCGATAAGGCACAAAAAAATCCGACTTGAAGTCGGAGATGAATTTAACTGGAGCAGGCGACGGGAATCGGACCCGCGTATCCACCTTGGCAAGGTGGTGTTCTACCATTGAACTACGCCTGCAATCAACACGTCATTCGTTTGACGCGTGGATTATTATATCCATCTTAAAATGAATGTGCAATAGCAAATTTCAAATATTTGTTTTATAATCTTTCACGTTACTTAATTAAGGAGTGAAAACATGGCCACATACGAAGAGTTAGCAAACCTTTTATTCCCAGATATAACCGAAACAATTGATGATTTAGAAAAACGTTATCCAGAACGTAACCTTCCTGAAGGAGCGCAAGTTACCCGTTTTGCGCCTTCCCCAACAGGTTTCCTTCACACTGGATCCCTATTTACGGCTTTTATTGCCTATACCTTAGCCAAACAATCTAATGGTGTTTATTTCTTCCGTCTTGAAGACACAGACACAAAACGTACCATCGCCGGATCGGCTGATGAGTTAATCGACCAATTATCCCAATTTGGCATTGTTGCAGATGAAGGATATTTCCCAGGAGAAGATAAGGGCAACTATGGTCCTTATCAACAGTCTAAGAGAGCCAATATATATAAAGTTGTTATCAAAGAACTTATCCGCCAAGGGAAAGCATATCCAGATTTCATGACTTCTGACGAACTTGCCGCGTTAAGAAAATTCCAAGAAGACAATAAAATTCTTCCTGGATATTACGGACCATATGCAAGAGACCGTAAGCTCAGCGTCGATGAAGCGATTGAAAAAATCAAAGCAGGAACCCCATGGGTTATCAGATATAAATCCGAAGGCGATCATAACAAAAAGATCAAATTCACCGATAGAATTCGTGGAACGATTGAACTTGCCGATAACGATGTTGACATTGTTATCCTTAAATCCGATGGCCTTCCTACCTACCACTTTGCGCACGTTGTTGACGATCATTTCATGAGAACGACGGTTGTTACACGTGGTGAAGAATGGATTCCATCCACCCCAATTCACATTCAACTTTTCAAAACCCTTAATTGGAAAGCCCCTAAATACGCCCATCTTCCAGTTATCATGAAGTTAGATCATGGAAATAAGCGCAAACTTTCAAAACGTAAAGACCCTGAAGCAGCCGTTTCCTTCTTCTTAAAAGCGGGATATCCTCCAAAGGCCTTATTGGTTTATTTGATGAGTATCGCTAATTCAAACTTTGAAGAATGGACCTTATCTAACAAATCCTACGATTACAAAGCTTTCAAATTCACCTTTGCAAAGATGTCGCTTGATGGAGCGCTCTTCGATCAAGGAAAACTCAATTTCTTCGCTAAAGAAACGATTGCAACCATCCCAACAAAAGAACTTGTTGAAGATGTAGTCGCATGGGCAAAAGAAAACGATCAAGTTCTTAACGCTAAGATTGAAAAAGACCCTGTCTATTTCTCTAAAGTCTTAGGGATTGAAAGAGAAAGAGCAAACCCAAGAAAGGATTATGCTAAATATTCCGATATCGAGCCTGCGACACGCTTCTTCTATGACGAAGATTACAAGAATTTAATTTCCTCTCCTCTTCCATTTAACCCTAAATACGACAAGGAATTCCTTTCTTCATTTATGAAGGATGCCGCAGAGAAGATGAAATATAACGTTGATGAGTCAACATGGTGGAATTCTGTTAAAGAAGTGGCAGCAGCAAACGGCTTTGCAATCGCAAACAAAGATTACAAAGCAAATCCTGACGCCTATAAAGGCTCAGTATCCGATGCCGCAGAAATAATCCGTATTGCCTTAACCTGCTCTAAAGATTCTCCAAACCTTCACGAAGTTATCGATATTCTAGGCGAAAACAGAGTCAAAGAACGTTTAAGCAATCTCTTCTAAAAATAGAAAAAGAGAAAACTTTAAGCCTCCGGTTCAACGGAGGCTTTTTCTTTAAGGAAAAAAATACCATTTTCCGTTAGTTGACTATCGGTAAAAACTAGGCGATAGAACCTAAAGATTTGATGATATCTAGACATTCTAGTTAAGATACGCTAACCAAAATGAACGAAAAATAATAGCGCATATACGCACGCATACGTATAATATTAAAGCCATATTAATTGGTGTTGTGGTTATAAAAGATGCCTGAAAAGAGAACTATCACCCTTGGAACTAATATTTTCCAAGCCGTAAAAAAAGACGGTGATGAATTAAGAAAAGAACTTAAAAAGAAGGGGACATTCTTAATTAACGTGATGTCATCTCCAGGCGCAGGAAAGACCACGACATTAATATCCATAATCAATCGCTTAAAGGATAAATTCAAGATTGGCGTTATGGAAGCGGATATCGATTCTGATGTCGATGCAATCAAAGTGGCTAAGGAAACCGGCGTGGAATCTTTGCAAATCCATACCGACTCCCTTTGTTACATAGACACGGACATGACTCGTGATGGGCTTCTTCATTTTGATCAAATGGAGCTAGATCTCATCTTTATCGAAAATATCGGAAATATGGTTTGCCCATCGACATTTGATACGGGAGCTTGCCTAAACGTTTGCATTCTCTCCGTTCCCGAAGGAGATGCTAAGCCGTTGAATTATCCAAATATGTTTGAGGGATGTGATCTAATCTTGCTAAACAAGATTGACACGATTGAATTCTTCCCGTTCGATATCAAGAAAGTCGAAGAATTCATCAAAATGATTAACCCTCAAGCGACATTGATTCCTTATTCGGCTAAAAATGGCGAAGGAATCGATAAAATTGTTAAGTATTTAGTAGATACTATTCAGGAATGGAGGAAATAATATGCCAGAGCAATATAGGCAAAAACCTGAAACCATCTCCAAATGGGAGAATTATGAGCCAAAAACTGAAGAGGAAAAGAAATTAACCAAAAAATTCCTCAAGTTAGCAGCTAAAATCACCGATAACGTCGAAACGAAGCTTCATCCAACGACTTCATGCGCAGAATTTTGGACTCTTCGCGAGCTTTTAAATGAGAATGAAGTTGATGTCCTTCTTAGCATCAAGCAAAGAAAATGGTACACCTTCGAAACGATGTATGCCCGTAATAAGAAAATGGATCCAATCGTTTTCAAAGAGACCCTTGAGCAATTAGTCGGACACGGTATTATCGAATACGATTATTCTGATGAATATAACGATGATGGCCCAATTGCCAATGCTCCAACAAAACACGAAAAACGTTATCGCCTTTCCTATTTCGTTCCTGGCGCAGCTGAATTATTCAATTCCACCAAAGAGGCCACTGATAAGAATCCTCCTGTTGCCAACGGCTTCGAGAGAATGACCTTCTTGCCACTTGCTAAAATCACTTCCATGGTCCCACCTGGAGGAGATGGCATTGGTATGCACGTCATTCCTGTTGAAAAAGCCATTTCAGCAAATAATGAATCAGTCAAACTTGAGAAAATCTCTTACTGGCTCCAAAAATACAATGGACATATGGCAGCTGGTATTTGCTCATGCCGTTATTCAAGAGCAAAAATCGGCGAAGGATGTGCCGATGACCCATTTGAATGGTGTATCCAATTAGGCGATATGGCCGATTACGCCGTTGAAACTGGCCGTGCTCGCTATGTTACAAAAGAAGAAGCCCTCGAAATCTTAAAGAAAGCTGAAGACAATGGCTTCGTTCACCAAATCACAAATATCGATGGAGAAGATCACATTTTCGATATTTGTAACTGTGACGTTAAGATTTGTAACGCCTTAAGAACATCTCTCTTATTCAATACTCCAAATCTTTCTAGAAGTGCTTATACCGCCAAGGTTGATCCTAAAAACTGCGTTGCTTGCGGACGTTGCGTTGAATCTTGCCCTGCAGGTGCCGTTAAACTTGGCCAAAGACTTTGCACAAAAGAAGGACCAATCAAATATCCACAAGCCCCACTTCCAGACAAACTCCACTGGGGAAGATATGCTTGGGATGAAAATTATCGTGATACAGCAAGATATAACACCTATCCTACCGGCACTGCTCCATGTAAAACGGCTTGCCCTGCCCACGTTGCAGTTGAAGGCTATTTAAAGATGGCCAA
>CAVJFO010000021.1:21727-28512 GCA_963648925.1 Hallerella sp. | reverse complement strand
CCAGCTGGCTTATCCGCCGCATATTACCTTGCCTTAATGGGATATCATCCAACAGTTTTCGAAAAGAATCAAAAAGCTGGCGGTATGATGATGTACGGCATTCCTTCTTTCAAACTTGAAAAGAATGTCATTGACGCTGAAGTTGAAATAATCAAAGAATTAGGCGTTGAAATTAAGTGTGGCGTTGAAGTCGGAAAAGACATCACCATTGATGAGTTAAAGAAACAAGGCTACAAAGCTTTCTATATTGCCATTGGCTGCCAAGGTGGCAGACGCCCAGGCGTTCCTAATGACAATGCAATTGGCACGGAAATTGCCGTTGAATTCCTTAAAGGCGCCTATGAAAATCAAAATCAAACAATCGATGGCGATTGCGTAGTTATCGGTGGCGGTAACGTTGCTATCGACTGCGCTAGAACAGCACACCGCTTCAAAGCTAAATCAGTTTCGATGTATTGCTTGGAATCTAAAGATACGATGCCAGCAACAAAAGAAGAAATCGTTGAGGCCGAAGAAGAAGACGTTTCCATCAATCCAGGATGGGGTCCAAAAGAAATTCTTGTTGACGAAAACGGCCATGTTCGCGGAATCATTCTCAAGAGATGCTTATCCACAATCGATCCAGAAACAAAGCGTTTCTCCCCTAAATATGATGAAAACGATACAATCGAAGTTAAAGCTAACAAGATTGTCTTCGCTATCGGACAAGCAATTGAATGGGGTGACCTCCTTAAGAATACAAAAGTCACATTCTGGCACGGAAATTACCCAATTGCCGATAAATTCACCTATCAAACAGCCGATGAATCGATCTTTGTTGGCGGCGACGTTTATACCGGACCAAAATTTGTTATCGATGCTATCGCTCAAGGCCATGAAGCAGCTGAATCCTTAGCTAGATTCGCTTCTCCATATAACGCTTCCCTCACAATCGGTCGTGACCGCAGATACTTTATTGAACTTAATAAAGATAATCTCGTCATTGATGATTACGATCATGCTGGAAGACAACATGCCGACAAGGATGAAACGGCAGATTATAAGAATTCCTTCCGTGACTATAGCAAGTCGCTTACCGAAGAACAAGTTAAGATCGAGACTTCACGTTGCTTACAATGCGGCGCCTCAGTCGTTGACCCAAATAAGTGTATCGGTTGCGGTATTTGTACGACACGTTGCGAATTTGATGCCATCCATCTCTTAAGAGATCATCCAAAGTGCACCACGATGCGTAACGCTGATGATAAGATCGTTGGATTAATGCCATACGCCTTAAAACGTGGTATTAAGATCATCGCTCACTCTGGCTCTAAAGAAGCTCGTGAGATGAGAAAGAAACGTAAGGCTTATAAGAAAGCCCACAAGAACGATCCTAATAAGAATACCGGCAATGCCGTTCCACCAATCGAACGCTAATGCATGAATTAGGTATCGCCTTCAACGTTGTAAAAGAAGTGGATGAATTCGCCACAAATAACAACATAGATGAAATTCTTGGCGTAACCCTTGAAATCGGTGAGGTTTCAGGGGTTGTGCCTCAATATCTCTATGATGTGTGGCCTTGGGCTGTAGAGCATCGTTCTCTCCACCAAAAGAAATCCAAATTAAATATCATTGAACTTAAGGCAATCTCCTATTGCGAGGATTGCCATGAGACCTATCCAACCGTAAAAACGGGTAAAAAATGTCCTAAATGCGGTGGGAATCATACATATTTAGTCGAAGGAAACGAGATTAAAATCCAATCAATTCAAGTTGAAGAAGAAAAGCCATCTAAATAGGTGGCTTTTTAATTCTAATAGAGACACTTGTATGCTAAAATTTCAAGGCTTATGAAGAAGATAACCGATAACTTATTAGAAAAAGAATTAGATTTGTACCGCAAATACTATGAAGTTGATGAAGAAAATAAATTGATTCATTTTGTTTTGCATTATGAAAACGCGTCAGAATTAGTTGAAAACAAACTTTCTTCAAATAAAGAAAGACCTCTTATTAAATATGGAATTCTTAGCGACATATCTTCCCTTATTCGTTCTCTTCCTGAGACTTATAAGGCTGATGTAACCCTTGATATTGAAAATCTTGAAGGATACAAAAAAGAGACGTTGATGGAATCGATCAAAGATACGATCGAATTCTCTCGTTTTAGATCTGAAAAACAAATCAAAAAGAATTGGGTTCTCGCCTCAATATTCACTCTTGTTGGATTGGTTATTCTTTTGGTTGCAGCTTTCCTATCTTCCTTCGCTCCTGATTGGTCGTCATCAACAAATGGGGCTGTTTTTAAAGAAATTTTAGATATTTCCGCCTGGGTATTTATTTGGGAAGCAGTCTCAATATTATTCATTTCTCCAACTGAAGAATCCTTAGTGGAGAATTCCTTAAGGTTAAAAATGCATTCCCTAACGATTTCTTCGCCAAAAAACGGAGAAGAAACGGTCTTTGAAGAAGCGGTTTCCTATTTCCTTGCCGATAGACGGTTTGACCGCACAAAGATAAAGAAAAACGGTAAATATCTTTTGCTTATGTCAGGATTCCTTATGATTGCATCGGGAATTGCTACGGCATTTTTCTTCATTTCGGGAATGAAACCAATATTTGAGTCGATCTTTACTGGCGGAATGAACGGCAGCACGGTTATTGGCGAAGAAACGTATAGCAACCAAGCTTTAGTTCTTGCGATTGTGATAATGTTCATTATCGAATTTATCGTTTTAGGCGTTCGCGTTGTCGGTGGTTTAGCGGCGGTTGCACGTTTTACCGGCAAGGGAAAACTTCAAAAATTCGTCGGACCTTATGCGATCGGAATGCTTGTTCTCTATATGGTAATTTTCATTGTGGCATCGGTTAATGGCGAAGCTTTTGGAACGACTTTCCTTGGCGCGTTCCTTTCCTCCGTATTTGGCATAATTTTGAATATTGCCTATCTTGCTGGATATTTCATGGATAGGATTGGAAAATAAGATGCAAAGAACTATTGATTTAGGCAAAGATAAAATCGGAAGCCTTCTATTTAGGTTTTCCTTTCCCTGCGTTATTTCCCAATTGATTTCCTCTTTATATAACATCGTTGATCAGATATTTATTGGAAATTCTTCGCTTGGATATTTTGGAAATGCTGCGACAGGCGTTGTTTTTCCGCTTATTGTCGTTGCAAACGCTTTTGCATGGGGATTTGGCGATGGAGTCGCTTCATTTTTAAGTATTTGCCAAGGCAAGAAAGATTCTTCAAAAGGCGCGAAAGCAATCTGCACCGGCTCTTTATTAACGATTTTAGCGGGTTTGCTAATAATCCTAGTGTCCTTTGTTTTTAATGAACCTATATTAAGATTTTGCGGAGCGTCAAATAACACCTTAGAATACGCTAAAACGTATCTGTTCATTGTTGGCTCTTTCTTTCCAATCTATATGTTGATTGCCTATCTAAACGGAGTAATTCGCGTGGATGGATCGCCTATTTTCGCAATGATTTCAACTGGAATTGGAGCGATAGTTAACATCATTCTTGATCCAATATTTATCTATGTTTTTGATTGGGGAATGGAAGGTGCGGCCTGGGCAACGGTTATAGGTCAGTTAATTTCGATTATCGTATCCCTTATATATTTTATTAAACCCAAGACTTTTAAATTTGCGAAAGAAGATTTCATCCCTGATATCCGTTTGTTTAAAGAACCTTTGCTTCTTGGAATTTCTTCTTTTATCACTCAAATATCGGTCGCGATAATTAACCTTGTTGCTAATGCCGTATTAGTTCGTTATGGTAACCTTTCGATATACGGACAAGATATTCCAATATCTGCGACCTCGATTGAAACTAAGGTCTTTACGCTTGTTTTAAATGTTGTTGTAGGCATCGTCTTAGGCGCTCAGCCAATTATTGGCTACAACATGGGCGCAGGAAATATCGATCGAATAAGAAAAACATATAAATTGATTCTTCTTTGGTCGCTAGGCATCGGTATTGTCTCAACTCTTATTTTTGAATTATATCCTGAAGGAATCATTATGATCTTTGGCGGGTCGAATGAACAATTGTATATGGATTACGCCAAATTAGTCTTTAGATTATTCTTATCTACAACCATCTTAACTTGTTTTATCAAGATGTCTTCAATCTTCTTCCAATCTTGCGGAGAACCTCTTAAAGCGATGATATCATCATTAATGAGGGATATCCTATTCTTTATTCCTGCGGTTATTATTTTGCCTCTTATTGCCGAAAACATAGAAGCAGGAAGCGGTGTTATCGCCGTATTATACGCGCCAATGATCGCGGACGGATTAGCATTCATGATTGCGGTTTTCTTCACCGTAAAACTCTTTAAAGAACTTAAAATACGCGAGAAAAACGTAATAACAAAAACAATTGAATAATTTTTAAGGCACAAAAAAAAGAACTGGTTTTACCCAGTTCTTGAATGTGTCTTTTTTCTTAGGCAGCTGCTTTAGAGGTGACGGTAACGGTGTAGTTGCCAGCTTCGGTGATAGCGATGCAATAGAAACCGCTATTGAATTTTGTTGTGGATTCATTAACCTTAACTGTATCAACTTCGTAGCCTTCTTCACAAGTGACTTGAACGCAGAACCAGTTGCCAGTGGTGACTGGGAATTGGTTGCCTTCTTCTAAGTCGGAGATTCCGCCAAAGTTGTTATTTGCGCAATATTTGTATGCAACAGTGGAGACATGCTCATCTTTTGTTGGTTCGGCAAAAACGGCATATTCAACATCTGTTTCGGAGCTAGAAGCAACTTTTGTCGTGATTACAACATGGATTTTGCCATCGGTAATCTTGGCAGGAACTGCTTGGAAGACATAGTAGCTGAATTGAACACTGCAAGCTGTTCCGTTAACTGTAACTGTATCGACTTCGTATCCAGTTTTTGTGGTAACGGCAATGTATAACCAGTTTCCTTCACCGACTGGAACTTTGTTTCCATCAACGAGTTGTTTGATATCGGAGTAGTGGTTATCGAGAGCCATTGAATATGTAACGGATTCAACATTGGCTGTATGTTCAGAGGTTGTTTCGTTAACAACTTCAGCATAGGTGACTTGCTCATCGGCTTTTGCCTTGGCTGTGATTTTGATTTTGTAGGTTCCAGCAGTTTTGACGTTAACACAATAGAAACTGGAGATTTGGGTCATGTCGATGTTATTGGAAGTGACTTTTTCAACTTCGTATCCATCAGCACAGGTGATAGAAAGAGCGAGCCATCTGTTGGCATCTGGTGTGACATAATTGTCAGAACCAAGATCAGTCATTTCGCCAGGTTTTCCATCAACAAGATCAAAAACCTTTGCGACATAAGAAGTAACGTTGCTACCTTTTGTGACTTGGATGTAGCCTTTTGTTGCATCAATCGTGGAAGATGATGCTTCAGATGAAGAAGATGGTGTTGTCTCACCACAAGAAGCTAAGCCTGCGGTAAGAAGCATTGCGCTTGCCATTAAGAATGCGCTTATTTTTTGTTTCATTTGAATCCTCCTTAAGAATATTGCTTTCGCAATGAAACAATTGATTCATTTATAGAATCAGATCTTGATAATTTTAATTGTTTGAAAGCGCTTAACTAGTCTTTTTATCCTAAATAGTCGAAATAGCAAACAATTAAAAACAAATAATAAAAAAATGCAAACTTTTTTATTAGATATTGCACTATTTACCGATTTATTGTGATTTCTTATATCTATTGATCTTATTGAAATTAAGAAAAATGACTTGTATGGTTTCACATACAAGTCAATATAGATGTCATTTGGTGACCCAGCCGGGAATCGAACCCGGGATTCAACCTTGAGAGGGTTGCGTCTTGAACCGCTTGACCACAGGGCCGCATAGACAATTTAAACATTAATTGCTATATTTGGCAACAAATATTTAATTATCTGAACGGGCAAATCCGTTCTTCATCGCGCAAGAGACAACATAGGTAAGAGTATTAAGGACTCTTTGAGTATAAAGCTGAGCCATATCGGATATTTCTTGATTGGCCATTTCTAAATCGCTAGGAGATTCTAAACTGTCATACTTATTAAGTAAGTTATGAGCAGCGTTAGCAACGGCATTTTGATATCTTTCGATATGGATTGAGCAAATATTAAAATGCGAGTCAGCCAAACACGCGATCAAGCGTGAATTCCAGTAGAGATTATTTGTGCTAACATCGGTGGTTACTTCACTAAAATATTTAGGGAAAGACTTAACGTTAGCGTATAAAGGCACGAAAGCGTTAAATGGGTTGGAGCCAAAGCAAATCCATTCGACCGCGCTTAATTCAGGGGCAACATTGTTTCTTACTTCCAAACACGCCATAAAAGAAGTTCTAGATATTCCTATTGGACGATATTTGGATTTATCTTTTTCTTCGCCCTTGCCATATGGATCATAAGGGGTTCCTTGATAATGGCTTGAAAGAAGATATTTAACGTCTTCGACAGTTATCTTCTTATTTGGCTTTAATGACCATGGAATGTTGTCATCTTCAGGAGAATATTCGTTATGCCCTAAGCGTTTGGCCATATACCATGCTCTAGGGGTGTTGTAGACGTGGTCTGAATCGCTAGCCGAGCCAAATGCTAAGCGAGGATTGAATTTATTTCCTTCAAGATTGCAATCAAGGTTAAATTTCTCCATGAACGTTTTTAAATCCGAAGAACACATGCATTCTTTTTGAGATACTAACGCGTCATCGAAATCGAAATTGTCTAAACCGAATTGATTTGGCATGATGACTACTTGATCATCTGGAACGCGTCTTGCAATCCAGTGATGCCCACC
>CAVJFO010000021.1:18658-21504 GCA_963648925.1 Hallerella sp. | reverse complement strand
CTCATTCCAACATTCAAAGAATTAAATCCTGCAGCTGGCCAAATGCCTTCGGTTGGATCAACGTTAGGAACCATTGAATAACGTAATGGATTATCAGGCAATTCTATCGTGAATGGCGAGCCTTTCGCCTCATAATGACGTGGCTGTTTATTTGGGTCAACGCTAACTAATTTTTTAACGTGGAATTTGCCAGATGGAGAATCATCGTTTCTAGCAACAAACGTGCTTCCGTTATTTGATGCTTTCTTACCTACTAATATTGTCGTGCATGGCATAGAAAAACCTCCCTATTTCTTTTACAAAGAAATCATAAAGGAAATTAAGGAGGTTTTCACCTAATATTTATTGAGCTGCGCTTTCGCTAGAGACGTTTTTCTTATTAAGCGTGATTTCCCCTGCTTTAGAAAGGGCAATCTTTGTGGAAATAGGCCCAACAATTTCATAAATGAGAGTTGAAGAAAGAATGATAGCAAGAATTAACGAACCGATTTTAGCGACTTCAGGATTGTTTGAAGAACCAAAGGAAACGGCAGCAGTAGAAGCTAAGCCTATTGCAACACCCGCTTGAGGAACTAAGCAGAATCCAAGATATTTTTGAACCGTCGGTTCGGCTCTTGTGATTTTTGCTGCGCCAAATGTTCCAACCCATTTGCCAACGAAACGCATAATCGCATAAATCAAAGCCAAGGAAAGAACGATTAAGCCAGTAGAAGAAGCAAAGACGCTTAAATCAAGCGAAGCACCGGAAATCACGAAGAATAACATGAAAATCGGTGAGGTGAAACGATCCATGAAATCAAATGTAACCGCGGCTTGTTTTTGGAAGTTGGCGAATATCGCCCCAGCAGCCATGCAAATAAGCAAGCTTGATAAATCAAATGATCCCATGAAATCTTGTTGGAAAAGATAATAAAGGCCAAGGGAAGCAAAGATTGTGGCGATAATCCAAATAAGTCTATTTGTTCTTGATTTAAAGAAACAAGACATGCCTGAGACAATAAAGCCCATCACTGCGCCAAGACCTAAGGAAATAAGGATTTCAATCAAAGGCTTAGCAAGCATCTCGTATAAGTTAAAATCGTTCCCTAAGGCTAAGGCTTTAGCGATCTGATAAAGAATGGCATAAAGAATTAAGGCTGCGGCATCGTCAAGTGCGACAACAGGAAGAAGAGTTTGGGTAACTGGACCATGAGCTCTATATTGCTTAACGACCATTAAGGTAGCAGCTGGAGCCGTAGCTGCCGCTATAGCGCCAAGGGTTAAAGCCAAAGGCAAAGAAACGGCAGAAGGCCAAATAAAATGCAAAGCAATCAAAGAAAGAGCAACAACCAAAGATCCGCCAAGCGCTTCAAAAACGGTGATAACAATGACCTTTTTTCCAACTTGCTTAAGAATGTTGGCTTTAAAAGATGAACCGATTGAGAAAGCAATGAATCCTAAGGCAACATTAGAAACCCATGATAATTGCTGAATGTAAGAATAAATAGGAGATGATGGATCGTTAGCTTTTGAGAAATCGAATCCATTAAAGAACAGCCCTAGGACGAATGGACCCATGATAATGCCAGTAATGATATAGCCAGTGACATTAGGCAATTTGATTTTCTTCATCAAACGCGTTGAAAGAAGACCCGCGCAAAAAAGAGCGGCAATATAAAGATAAATATATATGTCCATTAGATGTTACCTTCAAAATCCTCGACTTTTTTCGTAAACATTCCGCCTTTGATTTTGGCGAAATAATTCGTGTGGATGCGAACTTCGTTTTTTAAATCCTCAACTTTGTCTTCGTCAACTAAAAACATCGTGACGGTAGATTCGCGATTGTTTAACATATCCCAATTCATCAATGAGAAGAAATGGGTTTCTTCCAATTCGGAATCGATAGCATGCCTAACGGAAATGGTTTCCAACATCGTTCCGTTATAGCCTTTCGCTTTAACTGCGGAGAGAACTTCAACGGCGATTGGAGAATTCTCCAAGAAGAGATACAAAATGCGTTTCATTTTAATTTTCTTACCTCGTTTAACTTAGTTATTATAAACTCTTTTTATCTAGGCAGAGATTAAAGTTAAGAAAAAGGAGATGCAAAATGATTGAATTTTTCTTTTCTTCATCTAAACTAATCTAGGTTAGTTAATACAAACGGAGGAAATTATGGGAGAAAACCTAATCGAATATACCTTAGGGGTAGACGGAATGAAATGCGGGATGTGCGAATCTCATGTCAATGATGTGGTCAGAAGAGTAGAAGGAGTTAAGAAAGTAACTTCATCTCATACGAAAAATAACTGCGTCGTGATCATTGAAGAAACATGTTCGAAAGACGCGATAAAAGAGGCAATAACAAAACAAGGTTATCGCATTTTATCGGAAAATGAGAAACCGTACGTTAAGAAATCTATCTTCTCAATTTTCAAAAAATAAGACATAGGCGTATTAAAAAATGTCATTCGGTTAATGAATGACATTTTTCTTTTTGCTTATTTTTCGCTATTACAACATCCACAACAATGAGATTTTTCAGCCTCTTTGGCTTTTCTTTTCTCATCGGCTTTTTTCTGAATCTTGTAATATTTCAATAATTGTTTCTTAGTAAGATGAGGCTCATCAGAGAGAATTGGATGTCCTTTGCTTTTTTCGATGATCCAATAAATTATCACTCCGATAAAAGCGGCGATAATAAGTGCAAATACTAAGTATCCTGCCCATTCCATGATAAGCCTCCTTTCTATATATACAGAATTATAGGATTAATTAAGCGATTGCTGCTTCTTTCTTTTTAGCGTGGCGATCATAGAAGTAGATGCCAACTCCGCCAACAACAACAAGAGCAACAGGAACTG
>CAVJFO010000021.1:3334-18364 GCA_963648925.1 Hallerella sp. | reverse complement strand
CAACAACGTTTTCTTTTGCAACGATACCTTGGATTGAAGCGACAGCGAATGTCCAAGCATAGTCTCCACCTTGGGCATTTCCAAAGCCCATTGGGGTGAATAATGGGGAGAGGATCATACCAATATGGGCAAGGATAGAATCGGAAACGCCCATCACATCACCATCGATGAATTGCCAAGAAGGCGTGAAGCTTGAAAGGAACCAAATGATGACTGAGGAAGCAAAGATGATTGTGAAAGCCTTTTTGATGTAGTGTTTGCCACGATCCCAAACATGTAAGGCCAAAGCTTGGAATTGTGGAGCGTGATAAGAAGGAAGTTCCATGATAAATGGAGGAACTTTTTCACGTTGAGTGGTTTTATTCATCACGATGACAGCAGCAATAGCAACGATAACGCCAAACAGATAAATTAAGAATGTGAATAAGCCAGCATCAATTGATGTAGCGGCAGCAACTGCGGCAGCGATTGTGACTAAGAATTCAGCTTTAGCGCCGCAAGTGAAGAATGGGATAACACGGATTGTTTTTGTTCTTTCCTTGTCGGAAGCAAGGGTTCTAGTGTTAATCATGGCTGGAACACCGCAACCAAATCCCATGATCATAGGTAAGAAAGCACGTCCTGAAACGCCAAATCTACGGAAGATTCTATCAAGAACGAAGGCGATACGAGCCATATAGCCGCTATCTTCAAGGAAGGAGAAGAAGGCGAATAAGAGAAGGATTTGTGGAACGAATCCTAAAACGGAAGAGATACCGTTAAGAACACCATCATAGACGAATCCAACGAGCCAATCTGGTGATTCCCAGACTTCAAGCAACTGTTTGATGCCTGTGCAAATGATGCCTTGGATACCAGCGTCATTACCTGCGCCAAGGAGGTTTTGCAAGATCGTACCAGGAGAATTGATACCGTCAGCGGTATAGAATAATTCAGCAAATGGACGGAATTCTTCTCCATCTGCCATCGTCCAATGGATGAGTCCTTCGTATCCATCTCCGAAATCAACTCCGAATGCATGGAGATAGAAGAGGTCTGAAGCAAATACGAGGTGGAAGATTAAGAAGAGAACGACAATCATAATTGGGAGAGCTGCCCATTTATTTGTCAAAACTCTATCGATCTTATCTGATTTAGAAAGTTTCTTCTTTTCTTGAATCACGCCGCCTGTGCGATAAATCGCAAGTTTAGAAGTGATGTATTTATAACGTTTGTCTGCGCTATCGGCTTCATATTCTTCAGGATTTGCAAGGAAGGAAACCTCTTGATAAGCACGGGCGTTCTTTTCTTTCTCGAGTTCATCGCCTTCTAAGGCTTTGATCGCATGGAAACGAGGATTTTCAATTCCTTGATCCTCATATGACCTAATGGCTTTTTCAATGAGTTCCTCGTCTTCTTCTGAAGCCCAAAGAGATACGCCTTCACGTGGTTTAGAGGCGGTCTTAACCGCTAAATCCATTAATTCATCAAGATTTTTCTTTCTTAAAGCGGAAATCTCAATTACTGGGACACCAAGCGCTTTAGAAAGAGAAACGGTATCAATTGCTTGCTTGCTTTCTTTAAGAGCGTCGCTCATATTTAACGCAATGACGACCGGAACGTTCATCTCAAGAATTTGCGTGCTCATATAAAGATTACGCTCAAGGTTGGTCGCATCTAAGACGTTGATGACTAAATCTGGTTTTTCTTCCAAGATGTAGTTTCTTGAAATGGTTTCTTCTGGCGTATATGGTGATAAAGAATAAATACCTGGAAGGTCGACGATTTCGACGCCTTCAGAATCTTTCTTGCCTTTTTTGTAATAAATGCCAGATCTTTTTTCAACCGTGACGCCTGGCCAGTTACCAACGTATGCTGTGCTGCCTGTCAAAGAATTGAAAAGAGTTGTTTTGCCGCAATTAGGGTTCCCAGCTAAGGCAAATCTAAGTCTTTTTTCTGCCATATTACTTTGCCTCCTCTGCCACTAGGTCGGTTACTTTGACAATAACATTCACGGCCTCATCTTTTCTAAGAGTTAATTCATAACCTCTTAAAGTAACTTCAAGTGGATCGCCAAGTGGGGCTTTCTTTCTTAAGAAAACTTCAGCTCCAGGAGTCAAACCCATATCAAAGATACGTCTTTTGATTCTTCCTTCGCCCTCAATCTTGATGATTTTTCCACTCATCCCGATTTTAAGCACGCTTAAAGGAAGTTCGTCGCCTAAACCAATCTCGGTAGGCGCAAATTCATTTTCGTTCATAAAACTTTTTCCTATGATCAATATTAAATTAGTTAGCCTCAACTATGATAGATTTTGCAATAGTATTATCTAGCGCTAAGCGAGATTCGCCAATACGAATGATTATTCCGCTTTCTGTATGAGAAAGTTTAGTAATTTTCATATTTTGAACCAAGCCAAGTTCTCTTAGATGCTTGCAAGTTTTATCATTTCCAACAATCCTAACAATTGTCAGATCTTGGTTAGTTGGCGCAATAATTATTGGCATAGTTAGTTACTCCTTATACAAGCATTATAGACTCAAACTATCTGAAATCAAGAAAAAGTTAGTAGCACTTAACTAAAATTTGAGTTAGAATAGTATTACCGCGAAAAAAAGAGAGGTTAATTTTATGGCCATTGATGCATTAGAATCCGCAGAAGATTATTTAGAGAGAATATTGATGTTACAAGAAGAAGGGATGAAAGAGATTCACGCTGTTGATCTTGCTTCTTCCTTTGGCTATTCAAAAGCATCAATTTCCATTGCTTTACATAAATTAGAGGAAAAAGGCTACGTTGCCTTAGGACTCAAGAATCAACTTTATCTAACGCCAGCTGGCTATGATATCGCTAAGAGCGTTTACGATAAGCATCAAACTATCTCCTCTTGGCTTATGTCGATTGGCGTAAGCAAGGAAACCGCCTTAAAAGATGCATGTCGCATGGAACACTTCATATCCGATGAAACTTATGAAGCGTTAAAGAAACAAGTTACCAAGAAATAATATTATTGATTTATTTAGGCCGTTAAATCGGCCTTTTTCTTTTCCTTATTTCAAAATGGTCTTTATTTTTTTAAAAAAGATAATAGACTTTATAAGTAATAAGTCAAATCCTTATTACCTTAATAATGAAAGAAGGATTTTTGATATGTCAACTCTCGCAATTCAAGGGATGCAATGGGGCGATGAAGGAAAAGGAAAGGTCACGGACTATTTTTCTTCAGGCGCAGATGTCGTAGTTCGTTCACAAGGCGGAAATAACGCTGGACACTCGATTGTTTATGGTGGAAAACGTTACGCTTTACGTCTTTTGCCTTCAGGTGTCTTTCATAAAGAAATCATTAATGTTATAGCAGATGGAGTTACCGTTAACCCAACTGGCTTAATCGAAGAACTCGATTCTTTAAACGAACAAGGAATCAAAGATATCAAATTGCTTATATCTAATCGCGCTACGCTTCTTATGCCTTACCACGTCGCTTTAGATAAGGCTAGAGAAAATGCCTTAGGCAACGCTAAAATCGGAACAACTGGAAGAGGTATTGGCCCTTCATACGAGGATAAAGCGTCACGTTTAGGCTTAAGAATGGGCGATATCATCGATAAAGAATATTTAGAAGAAAGATTAAATGAAGTTCTTCCATTAAAGAATCTTGAATTGAAGGCTTTCGGAGCGAAAGAATATACCGTAAAAGAACTTTTGGAATATCTCGAACCAGTAAGGGAAAGACTTTCTTCTTTGATAACTGATACATCTCTTTTCTTAGAAAAAGCCATTAAAGATGGCAAAAAGGTTCTTTTTGAAGGAGCGCAAGGAGCTATGCTTTGTATAACGCATGGCACATATCCTTATGTTACCTCCTCCTCACCTTTAGCAACTGCCATCCCACTAAATACTGGCTTGCCACTCGATTCGATTGAGACCTTATGCGGTATCACAAAGGCCTATTGCACCCGTGTTGGCGCTGGACCATTCCCTTCAGAAATTGATGGAGATGTGGCAAATGCCATCAGAGAAAAAGGTCATGAATATGGCACGGTTACTAAACGTCCAAGAAGAATTGGCTGGTTAGATTTAGCCGAGCTCAAATACGTTATGCGCATAACTGGCGTTAAATATTCCGCCCTTATGCTTTTAGACGTTCTTTCAGCAGTAGATGAAATAAAACTTTGCGTTGGCTACAAAATAAATGGTAAAGAAATCGATACAATGCCTTCAACAGTTAAAGAGGTTGGCAAAATCGAACCTATATATATCAGCATGCCTTCTTGGAAAGAAGACATCTCTAAATGTAGAACCTTTGAAGACCTTCCTCTTAACGCCCAAAACTATATCAAGAAGATTGAAGAAATCACTGGCATTTATTTTGCGATCGTTTCCGTTGGGCCAGATAGAGAAGAAACCATCATTCGTAAGGAGCTATTTTAATGATTGACCGTTACGCGCCAAAGAAAATAGAAGAACTCTTTTCCGATGAATCCCGTTTTCAAACCTATCTCGATATTGAAATAGCGGTTGATGAGGCGTGGAACAAATTAGGCGTTATTCCGTCTTCTGATTTAGCCAAAATCAAAGAAAACGCCAAAATTGACGTAAAACGTATAAAGGAAATCGAAGAAATCACCCGTCATGACGTGGTCGCTTTCACTAGACAAGTCTCAGAAACCTTAGGTGAAGAAAAGAAATGGATTCATTATGGTCTTACCTCGACCGATGTCGTAGATACCTCCCTTTCTTTGCTTTATAAAAAAGCCAACGATATTATCGAAAAAGATTACATGTCCCTCATGGATTCTTTAAAAGAGAAGGCTTTAGATTACAAATATCAACCTTGCATCGCTAGAACGCATGGCATGCATGCGGAAGTGTATTCTTTCGGCTTAAAGTTTGCTTCCTTTTATGATGAGGCAAATCGTTCTTTGACTCTTTTTAAAGAAGCAAGAAAGCTTCTTGAAGCGGTTAAACTCTCTGGCGCGGTTGGAACATATGCGAATATCGATCCAAGAGTTGAAGAATATGTCGCGGATAAATTTGGCTTGAGCAAACCTAACATTTCCACTCAGGTTCTTTCTAGAGATAGACATGAGCAATACGCTTCAGCCTTGACAATTGGCTCATCCCTTATTGAGAAAATAGCCGTGGAATTCAGAAATCTTTCTCGAACTGAAATCGGTGAATTAGAAGAAGGATTCAAAAAAGGTCAAAAAGGCTCTAGTGCGATGCCTCAAAAGAGAAATCCAATCTCTTCTGAGAACCTTACTGGCGCTTCAAGGATGATGAGAGGATATCTTTTACCAATACTAGAAGACAACGCCTTATATCACGAAAGAGACATATCTCATTCAATCGTTGAAAGAGTTTCTTTGATTGATATGATTGAATTATTTGATTACATGTTGATTCGTTGCAAGAAAGTAATCGAAAATCTTTCTATTTTTCCGCAAAAAATGGAAGAAAACATCATGAAAACACATGGGGCTATATATTCTCAAAGAGCAATGAACGCTTTAATCGAAAAAGGATTAAACCGCGAAAATGCCTACGATTTAGTTCAGCCCCTCGCCATGAATTCAGTTACCAAAGGAGAAGATTTCATAAGCCAGTTACTTGCTAATGAAGAAGTAAGGTCTCACTTAAGCGAAAAAGATATACATGAACTAACTTCCAATGAATATTACTTCAAAAACATTGAGTATATTTATCAAAAAGTTGGCATCAAATAGGGTTTATTGACAAAAATAATTTTTAGTTAGGTTTCACAAACTTTGAAAAAACCTAACTTTTTTAATACTTTTTGGGTTTAACATTGAATAATTTACGAAGTAAAATAAGTGAGTTCTGAAAGGATTTTTCAATATGGAAACGAGTAAAAAAAGCGCTCAGGCTTGTATTCGTTGCGCTCGCTGTATTCAAAAATGCCCACTTGGTCTTAATCCCGTTCTTATCATGACGACGATGAAGACGATGCCAGTGGATAAGGCAAAGGTTAAATTATTAAATCCAACCGTTTGCGATGAATGCAAGAAGTGTAATGAAGCATGTCCTAGCAACATTGATTTAGCGACAATCGTCAAGAGAGCAAAAATTGTCGCAAAGCTTCCTTAACGAGGTGATTTTATGGCAGAAGAAGTTATTAAAAAAGACACTCAGGTCGAAGCTAGTGAAAAAAAGACACGTAAGCAATCTGTCGAATGGATGCTTATTGATGTGATTATTGCCTTAGCTCCAACCCTTATTTTCGCATTTTTAGCTTATGGCGTATATGCTATAAGAAACGTTTTGATTCCGGTTATAACAATGCTTATCTCGGAGATGGTTTTCGTGCTTATAAAAAACCGCAAAGCTTTGTTTAGTAAAGATGAAAAGACAAAGAAATCATTCTTTGACGTTCTTGCGCTTACCGACATTCTTTCTCCGATTATCTCAGGGATTATCTTTGGCTTGATGGTTCAAAATAGAGACACCGATCCAAGCTGGTTAATCTACTACATTCTTATTGTTTCTTCCCTTTTTGGGATTATCTTTGGAAAACTCTGCTTTGGAGGATTAGGAAAAAATATCTTCAATCCTGCGGCAGTATCCTTTGTTTTCCTTCTTATTTGTTTCAATGGCAAATTCACGGGTGCGTATCATTACAACCCATTTAACATCTCTTTCTTAGGCAGCGTTTCATCTTTCACGACCGATTCAACTGCTTTAGCAAATGGATTTAACGCTTCTAATTACACCTTAGATAACATTTTCTCGTTATTTATTGGCAGAGTTAATGGCGGAATTGGCGAATCTTGCAAAATCTCTCTCCTTATTGGCCTTGCATACTTGTTAATCAGAAGGGACGCGGATTGGAAAGTCGTTGTTTCTTTCTTGCTCACCTTCTTAGCGATGAGCTTAATTGCTGGTTTATTCATGATTGGCAAAGACGTAAATCCTTTATATTATGCCTTATATCAACTTTTATCTGGCGGCGTTCTTTTTGGTGTGGCTTATATGATTGTTGAGCCTGTAACAATGCCATTAACTGCCCCTTCAAGAGTGATGTATGGCATGGTGATTGCCATTATCGTTGTCTTTATTCGCACCTTTGCCTCAGCCCCAGAAGGAATGGCTTATGCCATTGTTATGGGCAACGCAATCGGTTGCTTTATTGACTATTACAAATGGAGCCAAGTCAAATTCACTTGGAAGAGCTGGGTTAGCATCGCCTCTATCGCAGTCCTTGCCCTTGCTATTTTTGCCTGGTGCATGACTGGCTATAACTATGGAGCATAATGATATGTCAAAAGAAAAAACAAACAGCAAAGATTTCGTTAATTGGCTGAAAGTCGGTGGCATATTATGCGCTATCGCTGGGGGCTCAGCCGTTATTCTTACCTCTCTTAATTTAGTAACTGCCCCAATAATTGAGAACAACAATCTCAAAAAAGCCGCTTCTGGATATTTAAGCATTTTCTCATCTTACGATCATAGATCCGATAAGGTTAGCCTTGAAGATAATTCTTATCTTGAATCTTATGAAATTGTTTATGACAAGAGCAATGCCGAACTTGGCTACGTGTATACTTCAAAAGTAACTGACGTTCACGGTTTTGGCGATATCCAAGCGATGGTCGGTATTTCAGGAAACAACGACTCACCAGTTTTAGGAAAGGTTTATTTGGTTAAGGATACAGTTTCCTACAAAACGATTTTTGAACCTAAATATGTCGAACCATATAATGAAAATCCTTCCGATACGACCTTAAATAACGTTAAGTGCGGCGCGACATACGCTTCAACCGCCTTACAAAGCATGATCAATGCCGCAAGAGATCATTATTCAACATTAGGTGATGGCTTCATCGAAGATATTGAATCGGATATCGAAAATATCTGGGGCAAGGAAAGTGGCTATAATAGCGCTTATTCAACTTCAAGCGCCTATGCAGGATCTTCTGAAACAATTAAAAAGACCTATACATTCTTCGAAGATGAAACAATGACTGGCGAAATGGGCCGTTTATATTCCGCTAAATTCAAAGATGATGGTGGAAACCTCTATATAACAGTCGGTTTCAATTCTGATGATTACGGAAAATTAGTCGTTACAAATAACACGATTGAAGATGAAGCGGCTAAGACAAGCATTAACGATTTTGTTACTCAATATAATGAGAATCCATCTGCTGAAACGCTTAATACAGCTTCAGGCAAATATTGCGAAGCGATTAAGTCGATGGTTAATGATGCTTACGCTGATTTAACGAATAATCCTCTTCAATCTTGTATTAATGCTTTCCCAACTATCGTCTCTTCCTCGGCTTATAAAGCCATTTCTGAGCCAACAGTCTTAGAAGCAAGCACGGATAACGAAAGAGTGCTTCGTTATTGGAGCTTGTATTCCGATGAAGAAAAGACGAACGAAATTGGAAAGATTTACAAGGTGAATGCCGATATGGCTGAAAAAGAGAATCCTTCTAAAAACATCTATACCAACATCGAATCCCATACGACATTCTTACTTGCCATCAGTGGTGATAAAGAAGAGCCGTTGCTTGGAAAACTTGCCACCCTTAGATCAGAAGGTGGAGCAGGTCAGCTTAAAACGATCAATGAATATCTTGATAACTTCAATGGTGAAGAACCAGGATCTAAAACAGGTGCAACATACACCTTAAACGCTGTTTGGAGAGCCATCCAAAAAGCCGTTGATCTTTATAAGAAATAGGAGGAAAAGTTATGTCAACAAATTCTATTGCACGTTCCCAACACAAAGAGAACTTCATTAATCCTATTTGGAAGGCGAACCCTTTATTCGTTTTGCTTCTTGGAACATGTCCAGCCTTAGCTGTTACCACAACAATTGAAAACGCCATTGGCATGGGCTTGCTCTTTACCTTTGTTCTTATTGGATCATCAGTATTGGTTTCCTTACTAAGGAAATTCATTCCTGAAGAGATCGAAACCCCTGCATATATCATCATCATCGCTACATTCGTTACGATTGTTAAGATGGTTGCAGAAGCCTTTGTTCCTGAACTTTATACGTCTTTAGGAGTATTTATCTCCTTACTTGTCGTTAACTGTATCGTCTTAGGAAGAGCGGAAGCATTCGCTAAGAAGAATACCGTTTACGATTCATTCTTAGACGCTTTAGGCAATGGCATTGGCTATATCATCGCGATTTTAATCATTGCCGCCATTCGTGAAATATTAGGAACTGGCGTTATAACAATTGGCTCAGTTTTCACTTTCATTCCAAAAACTGAAATTCCTGTTCTTAAATTTGGCGATGTCGATTTATCTATTTCTTTATTTAGCAAACCTGCTGGCGGCTTTATCGTCTATGGCGTTATTGAAGCCATCATCGCTTGCGCAAACATTTCAAAAGCCAATAAAGAAGCGGCTGCAAAAAGAGCGGCCATCTTAAAGGCTCAAGAAGAAAAGAAAGCGGCCCTTGCTAAGCAAGCAGCAGCTAAACCTCAGGAGGCAAAATAATGACATCCACAAGTTTATTCACGGCATTTTTGCTAGCTATCGTTTCATCGATGCTCATTAATAACGTTGTTCTTTCAAGATTCTATGGCATTTGTTCTTATCTTGGCGTTTCAACGAAGGTAAAATCTTCCGCTGGAATGGGTGTTGCGGTTGTCTTTGTCATCATGCTTGCATCCCTTGTTTGTTATCCTATCTATAACTACATTCTTGTTCCAGCTGGCTTATCCTTCCTTGATACTATTGTTTACATTCTTGTTATCGCTTCATTGGTTCAACTTGTCGCGCTCGTAATTAAGAAATATTCCCCATCTCTTTATAAGAGCTTAGGCATTTATCTTCCTTTGATTACGACTAACTGCGCAGTTCTTGGCGTCGTTCAAGAAAATAATAGCCTTTCATTTGCTTCTTCAATGGCAAACGCTATAGGAACAAGTTTAGGTTTCCTTATCATGATTGTTCTTTTCTCGACTATTCGCGTTAGATTAGAAGGATCTGATTCCCCTAAAGCATGGAAAGGTCTTCCTTTAGCCCTTATCACCGCTGCCATCATGGCTATGGCGATCATGGGATTAAGCGGAATGATTGCCTAATATGCCGCAATACGTTTACATCATTATCAGCATTGCTCTTATCATCTTCTTATTGGCGGTATTCTTCGTTAGCTTCGTGCTATATAGAAGAACTCCCGCCCCTAAGGGATGCGAAGATATCAAGCCTGATCCAGAGATGTGCCCAAATTGCCAAAAAACAAATTGTCCGTTCTTTGAGGAATTTCATAAAGAAGATAAAGGAGAATAATCATTATGAATCCATTAATAATATTATGGGGCGTTCTTGTCCTTGCAGGCCTTGGCCTAATCCTTGGTTTCCTTCTCGCCTTAGCTGCTAAATTCTTGCACGTTGAAGAAGATAAGCGCATTAAAGAAGTTGAAAACATGCTTCCTGGCGCTAATTGTGGCGCTTGCGGATATGCTGGATGCCATGATTTGGCTGAAGCTTTAGTTTCTGGTGCTGCTAAGAAGGTTACGGCTTGCAAAGTCGGCAAAAAGGAGAAGAATTTTGATCCAATTGTCGCTTATATGAAAGCCACGCCTGGCCCAGATGGAAAAATTACTGAAGTAAGTGAATAATTTTCTTGCACAATTCAAAACGTTTTAATATAATAAACACCGCTCATTAGAGCGATGTATGGGACTTTAGCTCAGTTGGGAGAGCACCTGCTTTGCAAGCAGGGGGTCGCCAGTTCGAGCCTGGTAAGTTCCACCATTAATGGCTAAGTAGCCCAGTTGGTTAGAGCAATCGGCTCATACCCGATATGTCGAGGGTTCGAGTCCCCCCTTAGCCACCAATAAAATTAAGAATAGGTCTGAAGCTAAATATCAGGCCTTTTTCTTTATAAAAATAAATAAAAACCTCCTATAAATATTCCTAGGAGGTTTAACAATTTTTAGATAATTTATTTGGTTAGATAATAATCAAAAATCTTATTAACTGATTCTTTTGACATGAATGGATAGAATTTGTTTATGTCTATATATTCAAGGTTGCCTTTGCAAAATTCATCACAAAGATAATCTAACGACTCTTTAGATACGAAAGGGGCAAATTTAAATAGCTCATCTTTCTTTGCTTCGTCTTTTAGACAATCAATAAAGATTTTATCGTTTGTTTCTTTATTGGCAAAAGGCAATAAATACGCTAATTCTATTTTTGCATATTTCGGATTACCCGCTAATTTTTCTTTAATGATTTCTTCTACCTTTTCGTTTCCTAAGAATGGCAACATAAAATACAATTTTAGATCTCTTCCTTTTGGAGAAAATGCGAAATTGATGTCGACATTCTTGTTTGAAGAGTTAGCATAATTGGATTTTTCATCCTTTAAGTTTTTTATAAGATTAATGATATTTGTTTTTTTATCTTCTAATAAACTTTTTCTTTTTTGGCGCTCGTCATTCATGCCATAAATTTTGATTTCCTCATCTAAATCTTCCTCTTCATCGCACAAATCTTCCAATTCATCCGAAAGATCATCGATTCTATCTTCATATTCTTCAAACTTTTCATCATCTCCATTTTCTTTTTCTTCGATGAAATCATCATATCTTTCCTCGTCATCATCATTAGTGAAAACAAGTTCTGTTTTGTTTAGTTTTGTAGCATCTTCAAAGGAAATTTTTTCGTATATTTCCTTATCGTTATTATTTGTTTTTCGTAAAATCATAAAATATTTAACTCCTTTTCTATTTTTTGATCGCTTACGTCTAGTTCATTTTTCGTATAGCAATCTTTGTTCGCTTGCGCTTAATCGTTTAGCAAGCTCAACTTTATCCACTTTAACCTTTCCTTCTTTTATGGCCTTGATCATCAAAATTCTTTCTAATGGAGAAAATTGATAAAAAACATCGATTAAATTAACTTTTATCTCGTTATTGATAATTTTATCGAGGATATATTTTCTATTGTGTCCTTGAAAGATGTTAGTTTCATCTATTTCTGGCACATCATCATTTAAACAAAGTAAATCTTCTATTGATGTGTGAAATAATTTAGAAAGTTCAATGATTAAATCAATGCTTGGCAAAGAATTTCCGAGTTCCCATTTCGATATCACTTGACGTGTTACCGTTAGCTTTTCGGCTAATTCATCTTGCGTTAAGGAATGTTCTTTCCTTAAAGCGTATATTTTGTTTCCAACATTAACTGAATCAATCATAAATCCTCCTTTCGTCAATAAGTTTATGCTTATACGAAAATTCTATCACGCAACTGAACGTTGCATTTTCGTTTAAAGAATATTTTGTATTGTTAAGACAAAAAACTGAATTAGCGATAAGCAAAAAGTTTCAATGATTTGGCTTAAATGCATTTGCATATTTAAAAAGGCTCGTTTGATGCGAGCCTAATAAATTAATGTAAGTATTGATAATGACATTCCAAGATTTTCTTATGAAAATAACCGATTCATTGTTCTCATTTAAAGTCAAAGCCTAAAGAGTCAATCCAATTTGTAACAGCACTAGAGTTCACGCTTGAGGAGAATCTTTGAGGTGAAAGCCAGGTTACATCGCTATCATCTTCGGTTAATGGCGTCAGATTATTTAAATTGAAAGAAGAACTAGCGCTAGTGCCAAAAGGAATTATTGTTTTGTTTGAGAAATCGTTATCCGCTACAAAATTCTCTATAACCCAGCTTAATTGTTGCCACCAAACTGGCGCGCCTAAGAAGATGTATTGAGCGGAGGCAAACTCATCAAAGGACGTAGTGCTAAGTTCTACGTTTACTCTTTCTCCGTTTTGAGTGAGAAGATGTTCTTTTACAACCCTGCTATTTTCATTTGAATAGTTTAAATCTGCACTTGTGTATGGATTAGAAGGCTCAAGTTCGTGTATAGGCGCATCTATGTAACTAGCTATGGTATTAGCAACATTTTCCGTGTGATTTGTCGCGGAAAAATAAACAACTAA
Organism: Hallerella sp.; assembly: GCA_963648925.1. Taxonomy (GTDB): domain Bacteria; phylum Bacillota_I; class Bacilli_A; order RFN20; family CAG-826; genus UBA4951. Next base: position 5,438 of record CAVJFO010000021.1, on the reverse strand, counting down.
AGCTTTAGAACCTTCAATACCTGAAGAGATGTCATCTTCGTTATTAGATATAGACTTATCTTCGTTTGAACTTATCACCTCATTTTGATTCGTAGAACAAGCGGTTAACCCAAATAAACAAACTAGAGTAAATAAAGAAATAGTTTTATTCATGTTTTTAATCTCCTTTGCGTTTTACTTCTTTCGCCAAAATCGAATGCTTGAAATGGGCTTCGAAACATCGTTACTCAAAACTAAAATTCAGATTTTGGCGATTCCGAATATTATTTTTGATTTCTTCTTTCAAGGATGAGATTACCAAACCATTCAATCATGGCCGGATCTTGGTGGGAGAAGAAAGAGGATGTCTTATTGTCTAATGTGGCAATAAGTTTCATGTCTTCCTCATCAAGTAAGAAAGAATAAATATCAAAATTTTCTTTTATGCGGTTTTCGTGAGTGGATTTTGCTAAAGAGACAATTCCTCTTTGATAAAGCCAGCGAAGGATTATTTGAGCGACTGAGCGATTGTGCTTACTTGCAATCTTTAACAACGTTTCGTTAGTAAACATGTTGTTTCTTCCTTCGGCAAAAGGAGCCCAGGCTTCAAGAAGGACACCGTATTTATCTGCCCATTTTTTAGCTTCTATTTGTTGATTGAAGACGTTGACTTCAATTTGATTAACCATTGGTTTAATAGAACTGAATTGGCAAATATCAACCAATCTATCTGGGTAGAAATTAGAAACGCCAATAGCTCTTGCTTTTCTTTCTTTATAAAGTCTTTCTAAATCTCTATATGCTCCATAGACATCGGAAAGTGGCTGATGAAGAAGAAGCAAATCTACATAATCAGTTTTTAACTTTCTTAGTGATTCGATTACCGAAGCGTATGTTTTCCCTTCGCCGTAGTTATCGATCCATACTTTTGTGGTTAAGAAGATTTCTTTTCTAGGAATTCCACATTCTTGTAATGCATCACCGACTTGTTCTTCGTTGAAATAGGATTGGGCGGTATCGATATGGCGATACCCCGCTTTTAAAGCGGAAAGAACGCTTTCTTTGCAATCTTCTTTGGAAATTTGAAAAACGCCAAATCCGTTTGATGGTATCTCAACCCCGTTATATAACTTGAATCTTTCCATTAGTTAATCTCCTTTTTAATGAATAAAACGTGCTCTCTGACATGCTTGTTCAATAAACCTTTTTTGATGTTTAATTCAGGATTCAATCCTTTTAAGTCATTAAAACTATTAATCATATATTGAGGGTCGTTAGTATAGCTGTTTGCAAAAATAATAACTTCCCCTTGATAACCTTTAAGGTTGTTTTTCACGAATGTGGCTACAGGCATTGGAATCGTGTACCACCAAATAGGAAAGAAAAGCAAGATCTTATCATATGAGCCCAAATCTAAATCGGTGTCATTGATTTCAGGAAGACTTCTTTTCTCCCATTCCTCCTTAGCTTCGACATATGCGCATGTGTTGTAATCCTCTGAATAAGGAACCTTTCTTTCGATTCGTAAAACGTCAAAATCGAATGACCTGTTGATCTCGTTAACTATTTTCTTTGTGTTATTAGACCAGCTGAAGTATGCAATTAATGTTTTCATTTCTTTTACCTCCGAAAACATTCTAAGTCGATAATTAGGAAAAGCGTTTATATCGATTATCTAACCTGGTATACGTAAAACGCATAGTAGAAGATGAAAATATGGCAAGATGACGTCTCGAAAAACTACTTTTTTATGAATTTAAAATTTTGTATGAAATCCAAATTAATATAATCCTGTCGATTATAGTCGACAAAAAGTGTGCAAATCTGTCGATTATAGTCGACAAAAAATAAAAGAAATTGTAGAATACAGTCGACAAGGATGGCATTATGAATCACGAAATACTTAAACAAATCATCTTCGATCAACACGAAATAATCAAAAAACTAATATAGTGAATCGCGATTACGCTTTTGAAAAAAATGCCAATTACGTTCTTATTGGCCTTAGAAGATCTGGCAAATCTACGTTGTTATACAAAAGGGTAAAAGACTTAATTGAAGAGGGGGTAAGCTGGAAACAGATAATTTACATTAATTTCGATGATGAACGTCTACTTGGCTTTCA
>CAVJFO010000021.1:0-3260 GCA_963648925.1 Hallerella sp. | reverse complement strand
AAAAACTCTTGAAAGCGGTTGCATTTTTCATAGTCAATAAAACAATGATTTAAAGGCTTCTTTTATTGGTGTAACATTAGAGACGGAAACGAGTATCAATTAATCTTGTTTCCTAAAATAAATCAAGGAGACTTAAAATGAAACATTACGAAGTCGTATGTGCCCTAATCGAAAATGAAAACGGCGAAATCTTCGCCTGCAAAAGAGAAAGAAACGAAGTATTGGGCGATAAATGGGAATTTCCTGGAGGAAAGGTAGAAGAAGGAGAAAGTCACGAAGAAACTATCATCCGTGAAATAAAAGAAGAGCTAAATTCGGTCATTGAACCAATTGAATACATTGGTGAGTCAAAATATGATTACGAAAACGTCTATCCATATGAACCTTTCTCCATCACCTTGTATGCTTATAAATGCAAGCTTGTTTCAGGAAACCTTGATCTAAGCGAGCATAGCGATTACGTTTGGATGAAAAAAGAAGATCTTAGAAGGTTAAATTTCTCCGCTGCAGATTTAGCATTCTTAAAATAAAGAAAAAGGCCGCTTGAAAATGATGATTAAGCGGCTTTCTTTTGCTATAATAGCCGAGAAGTTAAAGGAAAATAATATATGGAATCAAATAAAGACATTCTCTATAAGCCAAAAGATCTTTATGAGAAGCAATTAAAAGGCCAGTATCATAAAGCCGCGGAAGATTATTTTGATAAACTAGCCGAAGAAGCGGGAACTGATAAACAAGCTAATGCTAAGCATGTTGCAGAGTATAAAGATTTACTCGCTAAGCAAAAGGTTGCGGAAGAAAAACTTAATTCTTCAAAAGGCCTCAAGGCATTTTTCATTGTTTTAATCGTTCTTTGCTTCCTTGGCGCTCTAGGTACTGTCATAGTTGGAGTGCTTAACATCTCTTCGATGTGGTGGATGTTTTTTATCACTGCCACCTTGTTGGGTGTTGGCATTTATTTGATTGTTCATATCAGTAAAAGCCTTAATAAAGTCATTAAGCAAAGAGAAGAGGTCTTAAGTGCGGCTAAGGCTGCAACAGAGGCCAAACTCAAAGAATGCTATGCTGATATGGCATCTCTTAATGCCTCATTTGATTGGTCCTTGCCAGGAAAAATCATGGAAGGCGTTACTGGCATCATTGATTTGGACCCTTATTTTTCTGAAGGAAGACTTAATTATCTTGTCAATAAATTCGGATTTGGGGGAGAAGGGGAAGAGAATGAATCAATTCTTGGAATTCTTTCTGGAAATATCCAAGGAAATCCATTCATTCTTAAGAAAACTTTGAAAGAAGACTATCACGATAAGACATATACGGGAACTTTAACAATCACTTGGACGACATATACGACCGATTCTAAGGGAAATACAGTTTCTCATCACCATTCCCAAACCCTTACCGCAACAAGCGTCCATAAAGCGCCATTCTATTCAAAAGAAACTGTTCTTGTATACGGAAATGAAGCCGCTCCCCATTTGAAATTTACCCGTGCTCCATCTTCAATTAACTCCCTTGATGAAAAAGAAAGAGAGAAAACCGTTAGAAGTAAGATGAAGGAAATCAATAAGCTTGCCGATAAAGCGATTACTTCAGGAACAAATTTCACCCCGATTGGAAATGATGAATTCGATGCCTTCTTCGGCGGGCTTGATAGAAATAACGAAGTGGAATTCCGTTTGCTTTTCACCCCTCTTGCCCAAACCAATATGATGTCATTGCTCTCAGACCCTAAACCATATGGCGATGATTTCTATATGGTAAAAGATGGAATGGTCAACTATATTTGTTCCAAACATTCCCAATCATTCGATTATTCAGCAGGTCCAAGCACCTACGTTTCATACGATTATACGGTATCAAGAAACGCATTCGTTACTTATTGCGATGAATTCATCAAACATCTCTTCTTTGATTTAGCCCCATTATTATCCATTCCTCTTTATCAGATGCATAAGCCAAAGGAATATATCTATGAAGATGATATTGCTTATAACTACTCATATTATGAGCATGAAGCAATGGCTAATTCGATGGATCAATCCCTCTTTATGCCTGATAAGTGCGATCCATCCTTGCCAGTAATGATTAAATCAGTTTCCGCAAGAAAGAATGGAAAACTTGATTGCGTAAAAGTCCATACCTATTCCTATAAAACGACTCCAAAAACTGACTATGTCTCTGTACATGGTGGAGATGGAAGATGGCATGATGTTCCAGTCCATTGGATACAATACGACAGAATCGATGGCGATAATTCTTTCGATATTGCTTACACCGGTGCTTCAAGAAAGGATTTCAACGCCAAACTTAAGGAAAACAACAAACTTTCTGACCTCGTTAATTCATCTAGAGCCGCTTTCTTTGGCAGAGGAATGTTCTCCTTCATGTTAGATGATGAAACAAGAAACGATATCAATGAAATCCTTAATGAAACTTTTGAAGAAAAAAGTGATGAAGTGAAATAAAATATGCATATAATATATGCAAACATATTAATAGAAAGGAAAAACAAATATGGCACAATTAGACGAAACAGATGTTAGCTTAGAAAACACCGCTGGCAGAGACGTCCACGTAATCGACAAGAAGGTTCCTGTCGAATTAAACGGAACGGATAAAGCCGTTAATATCGGTGTTTGGTTTATATTCATCATTGGAGGCATCGTTTACACCTTCAAGAAGAATCATGCAAGAACCTATTTCAAGCAACTCGAACAAAAGATTCAACGCGATGCTTCAACCATCGACAACTACATGGCTCAACGTGTTAGCATTCTTCAAAACACCGCAAAACTTCTTGATAAAGCAATCGCTTTAGACAAAGAAACTTTTGTTGAGATCTCTAAAGCACGTTCTGGAAAGAGTGGAGCAGATGGTGATATCGCTCGTAACGAACTCCAAGGAAAACTCGAAACAGTTGAACATTCAATCAATATTGCTCTTGAAAAATATCCTGATCTCAAAGCACATCAAGAAATTAGAGACGCAATGCAACAAAATACTTATCTCCAACAAGAAATCACTTCCGCAAGAGAGATCTACAACAATGATGTTGCAAAATGGAATACCGAAATCTTTAGCTTATGGGCAAAGAAATATGTAGCCGCTAAAGAAGGTTACACAACCCGTATCCCATTCATCGCTTCTAAAGAAATCAAAGAAAAAGCCGAAGGCGTTTTCTTCTGATAAATCTTTAAATCTTTGCCACCTATTTGGGTTTTGCTCGAATTGGTGGCTTTTTTACTATATTAAGGAGA
>CAVJFO010000020.1:0-26738 GCA_963648925.1 Hallerella sp. | reverse complement strand
TAGAAAAAAGGACAAAAAAAGTTATAAATGCTTATTTTTCGTTTTTGGAATATAATAGCAACATGATTTTATTGATTGGTGCGTCAGCGAGTGGAAAAACGGAAATATCAAAAGCATTAGGCGTAAAATACGGTATTTCTAAAGCAGTAACGCATACTACAAGAGCTCCTAGAAAAGGCGAAGTTTTTGGTATTGATTATTATTTTGTTGATGAAGAAAACTTTGAACAACTTGCAAAAAAAGACATTTTCGTTGAAACGACTTTATACAATGGATGCCATTACGGATGCTCGAAAGCCGAAATATCCGATGACAAAGTCGTTATAGTCGATCCGAATGGTTTAAAGGCGTTTTTATCTTTAAATGACCCATCGATTGTTTCTTTTTGGCTAGAAACCGATGAAGAAACGCGCAAAAAAAGAATGGAAAAACGCGGAGATTCTGAAGAAAATATTAAACGCCGTTTAGAAAATGATGCGACCACTTTCGCTGACAAAAACTTAATTAACGTCGATTATAAAATTATTACAAGTGACGAATCAATCGCTAATTTGACTAAAAATATATATTCCAAGTATTTAAAGAAGCTAAAAGAAAGAGGAATTGTTAATCCTAATATAGTAGTTAGATAAAAGTTCTTTATTTATCTACTTTTTCTTTATTATGCGGATAAAGGCCTCTTTTACGGTAAATTGAGAGACGCTCGTCACTTTAACGTAAATATTATCGATTCTAAAAGTGTCCCCAACGATTGCAAATCTCCCCAAATGGTCGATGATCCAGCCAGAAACTGTTGAATAATCATCAGGTAACAATTTATCGGGATCTAATCCCATTTCATTATAAAAATCATCGATGTTCATTGAACCGTTGACATAATAGGAGTTTCTTCTTTCTCCTTTTCTAATGTCATTTGTTGGATGATCTTTTTCATCCCACATCTCTCCGACTAATTCTTCAAGGATATCTTCGAGAGTGATTATGCCTTCTGTTCCACCATATTCATCGCGTACTACGGCAATGTGGTGCTTATTCTTTTTCATCAATGCCATAGCAGAGGAAATCATCATGGTGCGAGGAACGTTAACTATAGGCAAAAGGACGTCTTGATATTTTATTTTCTTCCCTTTAACTAATTGTCTAAGCAACGTTTTAACAGGAATATACCCCAAAACATGATCGATATTTCCGTTATAAACGATGATGCGTGAGTGGTGAAATGCCTCTTTCTTTTTCAAAAACTCTTCAAATGGCTCATCCGTATCATAGCCAAAAACATTAACTCTAGGAGTCATGACCTCATAACAAGAAGTTTCTTTGAAATCAATCGAACGATAAAGCAATTCAGATTGCTCTTCATCGATTATTCCTTCTTCTTCAATGGTATTTACCATCGCTTCAAGTTCTTCATCGGTTGCTAAAGGATTTTCGTCTGCTCCAGTCTTAATAATTACTTTGCTTAAAAGTGAAGCAAAATGAGATGAAGGCCAAACAAACGGGAAGAAAACAATTTTTATCGTTTTTATCAAAGGAATAAATGATTTGGATAAATTAAAAGAGTGGCTAGAAGCAATGCTTTTAGGGGTGATTTCACAAAAAACGAGCAAGAAAACAAGTAAAACGATTGAAGAAATCGTACTAGCTAAATCATCACCAAGTGTTGGAGATAACAAATCCCTTCCTAAAAGGGCGCCCAAGGAAGAAAGAAGAACATTAGCAAAGTCATTTCCAAAAAGGATCGAGGCGATAGTCTCATCATAATTATTTGCGTATTCTAAAGCGGTTCTTGCTTTTTTATCGCCTTTGGCTGCATGAGCCTCAAGTCTTCTTCTATTTACCGAAGAGTAAGTCATATCGGCAGCAGAAAAAAGGAAAGATAAGGTTGCAAGAATCAAAATGAGGATTATATAAACTATATCGATAGTCTTCATTTCTTTTTCCTCCCTTTCTTGATGCCTTTTTCTTCTTTAGAGGAAGAAACATCTGAAGTTTCAGAAATCGTACCGACCAACTCTTCTAAGACATCTTCCATCGTTACCATGCCCAAAAGAACGTTTTTACGATAGACGAGGGCGACTTGTTTTCTTTGTTTTTGAAAACCATCAACCAAATCATCAATCGTTACATTAGGCGAAACGATGAAAGGCTTTTCTATTGAATCATTTAAATCTGTTTTAACGGTTTTATCGTCGAGATAATCGGCCAAGAAATTCTTAACTAAAAGAATGCCCACGATTTTGTTTGGATTATCATAATAAACAGGAATTCTTGAATAAGAAGTCGAACAAATTATCTCAACAAGCTTATCAAGTGAAAGATTCTTGAGATTGATGGTAAACATTTTCTCACGAGGGGTGAATATCTCTTTGACTTTAGTATCTGAAAAATCTAGAGAATTTTGAATTATTTGGCTTTCATTTTCTTCTAAAGCCCCTTGATTTTCGTTATATTCAATAACGTTTTGGAATTCTTCTTCGGTGATTTCTGGCTCTTCTTTGGATTTGAAAATCTTTTTGAATAAAAGGGAAATACCTCTAAAAAGCAAAGTGACGGGATAAAGCACAACGATCAAAAAAGATAAAGGATAACACGCCCAAGTTGCAATCTTGTTTGGCGCTTTTCTTCCAATCATCTTCGGAAGGGTTTCACCGAATATATATAAGAGTATAGTTAAAGTCAGAGAACCGATAAGCGTCGCTAAAGAATCGTCAAACCCCTTCATTAATGTATCAACAAAAAGGAAGGTGGTGACGCTAGAAAGGATGACGGAGGCGGCATTATTCCCTATAAGAACGGTAACTAAAGCCGAATCAAAATGATCATCGCACCAAAGAACTAGCTTAGCGCTATTCGAACCATTGTTCGCTTTTACCTCGAATTTAAAGCGGTTTAATGAGGAAAAAACTGTTTCAACAAGAGAAAAGAAGAAAGAAGCAAGAAAGAGCAAAATTGTCAGAATCAAGTATAAGACCCAATGCGGCAAAATCAATCATCCTCCTTCGCATTACAAAACATATTATAGCACAATTCATCTAGATATGAAAAAAGGCTCCAATTAAGGAGCCCTTAAGAAATGTTGGATTAATCCTCGTTGTCTTCAATTTCTTCATCGTCGGTTACGCCAGCAACACGGTATGAAGCTAATTGAGATACGTAATTAAGAGGAGCGACTTCCCCACTTACCAATCCATCTTTTTCGCAAGCGTCTTTGATAAGTTGTTTAGCGCGTTTTAAGGAAAGACCACTCTTAACTTTGAAGGCGAGAGGAATATCTTTGTAGATATTTTTAACGCCGACATCCTTAACAGGAATTGGTGAATCCTTATAGTCATGAGGATCAAGGGCTAAATAGAGTTTTAATCCCTTACCAGCAACAACGATCTTCAAGTATGTCTTAGTGTGAAGTCTAAACGTATCGCCAGAAAGGGATAAACGTGACTTTAACCCATAAGACAAAGCTTCGGCTTTTAATTCGTTATACGCATCTTTAATATCATCATCGAGATTTAAGACACGTTCAGCGAATGGAATTCTTTCAACCGCCTTTTCGTCATCTTTTTTCTCATCAGCGGCTGGAACTTCAGCGGTTTCAGTAATCGGTTCTTCAACGACTTCTTCAACTACTGGTTGAGGCTCTTGAGCAACGACGGAGATTTTTGATAATTCTTCCGCGATGATCGCTCTGATATCTTCAGCAGAGAGTTGACCTGCTTTGATATTTTCAATAGCGGATTTTATTTCTTCATCCTTTACTTTGTCTTCTTCGACTTTTTTGGAATATTGCTCGCTCAAAGCATCGATTTTTGAATATCGTTCATTCAATGATTCAATGCTCTTATTTTGCACTGTCTCAGTTTCTTTAAGAGGAGATATTTCGTTGCTTATAGCCGTAGAAATTTCTTCTATAGTAACTGGTTCAGTTTCATTTTCTTTTGCCTTAGAGATTTCTTCTTTAATGACCTCTTTGACCGTATCAATGGTGATCTCTTCTTTATCATCCTTGTTTTCATCGATAACTTGGATAACCTCATTGCGAATCATCTTGCTAAGTTCATCAGCGGTCATGAGTTCTTCTTCGATATCGTCTTTTGAATCTTCTTCAGGTTTAATTGAATTTTCTTCGGTCACCTCGACTTTTTCATCTTGAGGTCTAGTCGAAGCATAATATTCATTAAGCTCTTCGCGAATCAAAGAACGACATTGTTCATCAGTTAAAGGCATTAATTCTTCAGGATGATCGTGGTCTCTTAATTCATTTTTAATGATTGAACGAAGTTCTTTAGCCGTAAGTGGGCGTTCATCGAGTTTTTCTTTGACGACGACTTTTTGCTCTTGGGCTTGTTTATCAGCGATAGCAGCAAGAATCGCTTCTTGTTGGGAAGCTAAAGATTCTTCGATTATTTTCTTAACGTCATCTTCTGTAAGTGAAGGCTTTTCTTCTTTCTTTTCAGGAGCTGGCGCTGGTTGTGGACCATAATAAGGAGGTTGTGGCCAATAATAAGGCTGTGGATATGGTGATTGAGCCTGACCGCTATAAGTTATATGTTGAACGATGAGAGGATTTTGTTCTTCATCGTCTTCTTCTCCGTTTGTATTTTCTTTTCTGCCCTTAGAGGATTTCTTATTCTTTTTACCACCTTTTGAAGCATCGGATTCATCGTTGATTGAAGTAAATTCCTCTTCACCGGATTTCTCGTTAGGATTTTTGATATCATCAGCTAAAGCGCCGATTATAGAGATCAAGCCAAAGATATAACCAAGAGCAGCAAGTAAGCCTATTCCTAATAAAGTAAATATGGCAGCTGCATGATTAGCGAAGTTTTCAGTAAATAAAGCACGTAAAAGGCTAAGACCATTATGAACGGAAGAACTTCCTACCGTTCCGTTCCAAACATAACCAGTTGTAGTATCGATATATCCAATAAAGGTAAATAAAACCCATGTGGAAACCAGGCCAAAGATAATCCAGAAAATGTTAATAGATAAACTATTTGGCCTACGGGTGGCAATTAAGACAATGAAATGCCAAACCCAAAATACAAATTGAACGCCAAGCAATCCGACAACGATGCCTGATACAACCGGTCTTCCAATCGAGAAGGTAACGGTAGCCTTTAAAGCTGGCCAAAGATTGTTGAGGATGTCTTTGGTAAAGTCAGCAGACAAATATCCGTTCAATTCTGTTCCAAATTTAGGCAAGAAGAACAGTAATGCCGCTGCAGCAATGGCAAAAATCGCTGAAATAAACGACATGACCAATGGTGATTTTTTCATATAGAAAATCCTTTCATATTAATTACATAATAATTCGTTTCGCTTAAAAGTAAAGGCAAAAAGAGAAAAAAGTGGGGTTTTAGCGTGAAAAAATGGAAATTTCGTTTGAAATAACCCTGATTTTTGCCTCGCCTTTCCCACCTCGTTCACCATCTAAGCACCAATATTCATCATCTTTTGGCCGTATTATCACTTCTTTAATTGGGAGAGCTTTTTCTTTTTTAAATGGCAAAAACCTGCTTATTCCATTTAGAGGAGATTTGCTAGGAAAATATCCTTCAATTATCCCATCATCGAGAACGGTTTGCTTATTTAGGCGGAATCCACCCATGTTTTTGCCATTTAATAACATTATAAACGGAGAGTTTTTTTCAAACGTTTCACCATCAATGGCAATAGAAAAATGATGTTTTTGAGCTTTGAACATCTCTTTTAAGGAATGCAAATAATAGGTGTATTTACGCATATGTCTCTTGTCTTTTACCATATATGGAATGGATGAGTAGGCGCCATAGGCCAAGCAATAAAGAAAATACGAAGTTTGATTTTCAAATTGTGCTTCCCCTATGTCTATACGCTTAATTTTTAATGATTTTATAATTTCGAGGGACTTTTGTAGGGATTTTCCAACTCCAAAATTCCTCCCGCCATCGCCAAGCGTCCCCCCATTTATATAGCCAAGGGTCGGTTTGATTTCCATTTTCATCAATTCGTTTATCGCTAAATTTAAAGATCCATCACCTCCAATTACGATTAAAGCATCATAATTAGGAACGATGTTTTCATAAATTTGACGTGCTTCTTCTTCACTTTTTGGCAAAAGAAAAAGCATCTCATCAAAAGTAGATGCTAATTCTTTTTTTATTTTGTCTAAATGTTTGCTGAAGTTTCTTCTGCCTGATGCAGGATTGCAAATAAATATTGCTTTCATGCACCAATTATATCTTATTTTTTCTCGTTATATTTAATTGAATGAGCGATAAATTCTCTAAACAATGGGTTTGGACGCAATGGTCTGGAAGTAAATTCAGGATGGAATTGGCTTGCGATAAAGAAATCGTTTTGCGGCAATTCAATAATTTCAACGAGGTTTTGCTGAGGATTTATGCCTGAGAAGACCATTCCCGCTTTTTCAAACATCTCACGGTACTTATTGTTAAATTCATAACGATGACGATGTCTTTCTTTGACTTGCTCAGTTTTGTAGCAGTCATAAGCCAATGTGTCTTTTTTGACGCCGCAATCGTAAAGGCCTAAACGAAGAGTTCCGCCCATAGCAATACCGCTATATTGATCACGAAGAAGGTCGATAATTGGATTTTGTGTTTGGGTATCAAATTCAGAGGTGTTTGCATCAGAGATTCCCAAAACATGACGAGCAAACTCAATGCAAGCTAATTGCATGCCAAAGCAAATTCCCAAGAAAGGAATGTTGTTCTCTCTTGCGTATCTAATGGCAACCATTTTTCCCTTACTTCCTCTTTCACCAAAACCGCCAGGAACTAAGATTCCATCGTATCCTTTAAGAACTTCATCAACGTTTTTATCTTTGAGGTCATTTGATTGAATCCATCCAATTTCAACTTCAGAGGAATTGTAATAGCCAGCATGTTTTAAGGCCGAAACGACGGAAAGGTAAGCATCATGAAGTTCAACATATTTACCAACAAGAGCGATTTTGACCTTTTTCGTGGCTTTTTTGATAGAATCGCACCATGTGCGCCATTCGCTAAGATCCGCTTCTTTCGCTTCAATTCCAAAATGATTTAAAACATAATCGTCAAGCCCTTGTTCATGCAAGGCAAAAGGAAGTTCATAAACACTATCAAGATCATCGGCTTCAAAAATGCCATTAACTGGAACGTTACAGAATAATGAGATTTTAGCCTTTTGATTTTCTGGAAGAGGAACCTCTGAACGAAGAATAACGGCATCCGGTTGAATACCGAGAGCTAACAATTCTTTAACGGAATGTTGTGTTGGTTTCGTCTTGGTTTCTCCAGCACTTTTTAAATATGGAACCAAGGTGTTATGGGCGAATAAAGTGTTTTGATAGCCAAGTTCTAAACGAGCTTGACGGATAGCTTCAAGGAATGGAGTAGATTCCATATCACCAACTGTTCCGCCTATTTCAACGATAACAATTTCTGCTTGAGAGGCTTTCGCGGCATCAACAAGTCTTTGTCTTATTTCATTGGTAATATGTGGAATGACTTGGATACAAGCGCCAAGGAAATCTCCTCTACGTTCTTTTTCTAAAACTGTGGAGTATATTTTTCCGGATGTAATAGAGCTTTCTTTGGAAAGATGGAGGTCGGTCCAACGTTCATAGTGGCCTAAATCAAGGTCGGTTTCAGCTCCATCGTCAGTAACATAAACTTCGCCATGTTGATATGGAGACATGGTTCCTGGGTCGATATTCAAATATGGATCTAGTTTCATCATGAAAACCTTGATCCCCCTAGATTTAAGCAATAATGCCAAAGACGAGGCAAAAATACCTTTGCCCAATGAAGAAACAACGCCACCCGTAACAAAGACAAATTTAGTGTTCATAATCCTTACTTCCTTTATTTTTTAACGTTCTTTATTTTACCAAAATTAAGACTATCCTATCAATATAATGAAAGGGCTTTTTCAATAAAAAAGACGAGATTTCAAAAGAATGAAACGCTCGTCAAAATAGTTTATATCTTAGCTTCTATTGGGTGTTCGCCATCAGAATAGAAGAGAATGCCAACCGTATGAGGGCCACAATAAACGCTAATAGTTGCGCTAGCTCTTGTTTCCTCAATCCTTCTAAAGCCGGCATTTTTGAGTTTAGTCCTGATCATTTCGAGAACATCTTCAGGTAAACCAGAATGGGTGATAAAGATTATCTTTTTATCAGGATTTGGATATAAAGCAAGCTCATCATCGACGTATTTTTCGTTAACTTTCATCAAAGTTCCTCTATAAAGATGGTCTTTTGTCATTGAGCCGTCTTCTTGAACGATGATTTGTGGTTTAAGGCGTAAAATATTAGCGCCAAGCATCGATAAAGCGGAGCATCTTCCGCCTTTAAACAAGTTATCTAATGTTTCGATAGTGAAGGAGGCGCGAGCATCCTTTCTTCTTTCAAGAACTTTTTCTTCGATTTCTTCAGAGGAATATCCGGCAGCAGCTAATTCAGAGGCGTATATCGCTTGAACGGCAATGCCAGTAGAAAGCGTTTTGCTATCAATGACTGTTACCTTTCCTTCGAATTCCTTTGCCGCTTCTTGAGCGTTTTTGCAAGCTGAGGAAATGGCGCTAGAAAGAGAGAAATGGATAACATGGTCATATTCTTTTAGCTTTTCTTTGAAAAATTCTTCATATTGAAATTGATTTACGGCACTAGTCTTAGGAAGCTTCTTAGTCTCATTTGTGAAATCGAATAGTTTTTGTGGGTCAATCGTCCCATCCGCAAACTCTTCTTCTCCCATAATGACAGTAAATGGCAAGGTCTTGATGTTATATTCATCAAGCATTGTTTGTGGCAAATCAATTGTAGATTCGGCAGTTATAACTATTTTCATAAATATTTCCTCCGTTTAATATTTTAAACTTTTTTGGCCTTTACGAAACGAAATTTCGAATAGAGAATGTTTCCATTTTCTCTTTTAACTGGCAAAACATCATCAACAAGAGGGGCGAGATAAGAAATAAATTCAGAAGACATTTCTTTGTTATTTTTGATATATGTCTCGGGTATTTTCTTTGTTTTATTAGCTACATTATCTAAGGAAATCAAACTGAATTCACTCTTATAAGGACAAGAAGAAACCCTTTTAATTCCAACCATCTTGCCAGTTTCGCCATCCAAAAACGACTTAACTGCAAAAGAGGCTGACTCAATCGCTTCAAGAGAATCTATTCTTGTGATAGTATTCGGGTCGGCTCTTTGGATTGTCGATTCAGCAATAACTCTAGTTGAAATGTTGAGTTTTTTGTTGATTATTTTTGCTAAAGTTTGAGCGCATCCTTCTAAAGATTTATGTCCAAAAGAGTCGGTTCCCGCAAGATTATTGCTTTCTAATGGTGCTCCTTCTGACAAAGCCACGAGAGCGTATCCTTGTTTGTCGTATATTTCCTTTAATTGATTAAGGAAATTCTCTTCATCCCATTTCATTTCTGGGATATAAAATAAGTCAGGTCTAACCTCTTTTGGCAAAAGAGCAACTGATGCCGTCAGCCATCCGGTATCTCTACCCATGATTTCCATAATGACCACTTTGCCCTTACGGTAATTCATTAAATCCATCTTGATCATCGAGGCGGAATCCATTATATGCCTTGCCGAAGAGGGATATCCCACAGAATGGTCGGTTTCCATAAGGTCATTATCAACCGTTTTAGGAATTCCGATAACGAGAACATCCATGCCGTTTTTTCTAAAATATTCATTCAAACGATTACACGTGTCCATCGAATCGTTTCCGCCGTTAGCTAAAATGTAACCGATGTTATAATCTCTTACATTCTTTAACAAACTATCGAACAAGGGATCGTCAAAGGAGGGTAATTTCTTTCTTGAAGATCCGATTATTTGTCCTGGAGTTTGTTTTAATAACTCAATTTGTGTTTCATCTTCAAAATCAAGATCATACAAATCCCCATTAAGAAGACCCTCTACCCCATATTTAGACGCATATAAATTCGAAAAAATATCTTTATGTTTTTGATATTCACGAATAACGCCATATAAAGAAGAATTAATTACTGGCGTTGGACCGCCACTCTGGAAATAAACAATAGCTTTTTTTGTCATAAATGCCCTACTTATTCTAATAAAAACATCAATCTTTTGCACTAAAAGAAAAAATAAGTTCAATAATCTTACAATCTTGGGCAACAATCTTTAAAAGTATGTATAATAGATACGCGAAAAATCGCAGGAGTTAATAATATATGTTAGTGAATGCTACACAAATGTTAAAAGATGCCAAAGCTGGCCATTATGCCGTTGGTCATTTTAACATCAACAACCTTGAATGGATCAAGGCCGTATTGACAACAGCCCAAGAAATGAAGGCCCCTGTTATCCTCGGCGTTTCCATGGGTGCCGCCAAATATATGGGCGGATATGAAGTCGTTGCAAATCTCGTTAAAGGCTTAGACAAGTCTCTTGGAATCACAGTTCCTGTCGCCTTACACCTTGACCACGGTAACTATGATGCCGCTAAAGCTTGCATCGCCGCTGGTTTTACATCAGTTATGTTTGACGGATCTTCCCTTCCTTTCGAAGAAAACGTTGCAAAGACAACCGAACTTGTTGCCTTAGCTCATTCTAAAGGTATTTCCATCGAAGCTGAAGTTGGCGCAATTGGTGGAACAGAAGATGGCATCACTGCCGATGGCGAAGTCGCTGATCCAGCAGAATGTAAAAAAGTCGCTGAACTCGGCGTTGATTTCCTTGCTGCCGGTATTGGAAACATTCATGGTATCTATCCAGAAAATTGGACTGGCTTACATCTCGATGTTTTAGAGAAAATCAATGAAGCAACAGGAAATATTCCACTTGTTTTACATGGCGGATCTGGTATTCCAAACGAACAAATCGTCTCCGCTATCAAAGAAGGCGTTTCCAAGATTAACGTAAACACCGAATGTCAATTAGCCTTCGCTGCTGCAACAATTAAATATTGCGCAGAAGGAAAAGCCGATCCAACAGCCGAAAATAAAGAAAAAGGCTACGATCCACGCAAACTTCTTAAACCAGGATATGAAGCAATCAAGGCCTGCGTCAAAGAAAAGATTGAGCTCTTCGGAACTGAAGGAAAAGCTGCTTAATTCCGATTCAACGAAAATAAACGTCACAATTTGTGGCGTTTTTTCTTTATAGACAAAACTTACATACTGGCTAAATACAATTCAACACCTTCTTTTAAACGAGACATTCCTTCTTTCACCAACGCTAAAGATGTAGCAACATTGATCCTAATAAAGCCTTCCCCCGCTTGGCCATAATGTCTCCCAGAATTAATATATAAACCTGTCTTTTTTCTTAAAAAATCGCAAAATCCCTGCGAATCCTTGCTTATTTTTGATATATCAAGCCACATTAAATATGTTGCGTCTTGCTTAACGCAATAGATTTGAGGAATGTTTTTGCTAATGTAGTCATAAACGTATTGTTTATTGTTTTCGATGTATTCATTTAATTCGGTAAGCCAATCTCTTGAATCATTAAGAGCAGCGATTGCTGCAACTTGAGCAAAAGTATTTGGTTCCGCGCATTCATCCGTGTTTAGTTGCCTGTCTACTTTTTTTCTTATGCTTTCATTTAGGCAAATGATCGCAGACGTATGAATTCCAGCAATATTGAACGCTTTAGTAACAGAAACGCATGCGAAACCCACTTCTTTATTTGTTTCATTAACGCTTAGGAATGGAACGTATTTTTTATTTGGGGAGGTTATCTCACCGTGGATTTCATCAGAAAGAACTATTACATCATGTTTCTTCGCAAGTCTCCCTATTTCCGCTAAATCATCCGTGTTCCATATCTTACCGATAGGGTTTTGAGGGTTGCACAAGATCATTAAATGAACGTTTTCTTTCGATAAAGCCTTATCTAATGCCTCAAAATCTATCGAATACGATTTGGCGATATATTTAAGCGGAACTTCTAAAACCTTACGATTATTATTTATTATCGAATTGTAAAAAATATTATAGACTGGGGTAAGTATAACAACATCGTCTCCTTCTGTGGTTAGTTTTCTCACACTTGAAGAAATTGATGGAACAACGCCAGTTGAGAAAATAAGCCAATCTTTTTTAATTTTGAAATTATGTTGATCTTCATAAAAATTGATATAAGCGTTGAACCATTCCTCTTGCATATCCGAATAACCAAAAACTGGATGAGATGCACGAGAAATTATTGCCTCTTTAATTTTAGGCGCCACTTCGAAATCCATATCGGCTACCCACATTGGCAATTCGTTTTCTAAAACGTTCCATTTGCAGGAATCAGAGCCTCTTCTATCAATGGTTTTATCGAAATTGTATTTCATCTTTTTACCTCTATTTTAGTTTTTCGATGGTCTATATCTTCATCATCGGTGATGTATTCTTGTAATTTTTCAACTTTAATTACGCCAGAGATAGGATTCTTAATTGAAATAAGATCCCCTTTAATGTCGGCGTCGATATTTTCGCAATATTCAAAGGAAAGATCAGTCCCAGATAAATCGCAGTCAACCAATTTGATATTTTTCATATAGCAAAAACCCTGATTGGAGGAAACCTTACAACGAATTAACGTTATATCTTCCGAATTCCAGGAAAAATATTCTCCAATAATTTCAGAATTTTCAATGACAACGTTTTTGCAATTCCAAAACGCGTCTTTTGTATGCAAAATGGAATCTTTTATATGCACATTCTCACATGAGTCAAAACCGTAATCTCCCTCAAGATAAAGATTGCTAACCGTAATATTTTTGCAGTTTTTTGCAAAATAATTGCCTTTTGCCTTAATGTTTTTAAGTTGAACGTTCTCGTTCCACCACAAAGTTTCTAACGCGTCATCAAAATCTATATTTTCGAGATTAACATTTTTACATCTGCGAAAATTCTTTGGACCAATTATATGGCAATCTTTGAAAACTGAATTGTTTGTATACCAAATTCCAGCCCTTTCAGTGGCAAGAAATATTGAATTAGTCACAGTATGATTGTCGCCATACCATAAAGGATATTTCCAGCCAAACGTGCAATTATCAACTTCGATATTTTTCCCTTCTTTCAAAGGAGATTCGCCATCATCAAATAAAGATGATGTTACTTTTATATCTTTTTGCTTAAATAAGGCTCTTTCGCCTGTAAAATGTTCATTAGAAAAATATTTCATACCTATTTAGTATATTGCTATCCATTTGATTTATGGAAATAAAACGCTTCAAAACGTATCAATCATCGAATGTAAACTTAAAACCGTTAGTTTTTTTGGATACGTATAAGGCGTTATCAGCTTTTTTATAAAGAGAGTTAAAGTCTTCGTTTTCTTCTCCGTCATATATCGCGCAGCCAGCCGAAAGGGTTATTTTCTTCTTTTTCTCATCACCTAAAGACATATTTTGGAAAGAAATAACTATTTTCTCCCATAAACCAATTATTTTTGCTTTTTCAGTGATTCCGTAAGCAAAAATAGCAAATTCATCTCCGCCAAGACGCATAAGGATTGCTTTATGACCATCACTAGCCTCTTTTAAGCAGTTCGATATTTCCCTTATTACAATATCGCCACTTTCATGGCCGAATGTATCATTTATGGTTTTGAAATGATCGACGTCCATTAACAAGAAAATTCCTTTTTCCTTTGACTTTACTGCTTCTTTGATTTTTCTTTCGCCCGTGCCGCGATTTAATAAGCCGGTTAACTGATCGGTTTCGGCTAAGATGCGTAACTCATTTTCTCTTTGTTTAGACTCATCAATAACCTGAATTGCAAAAAGAACGTGAATTAATTTGCCGTCTTTGCTCTCATCTTCTCTAATGAATGTTGCCCTAACCCAGCCTGAAAACCTTCCGACAAATTCAAAAGAAATGAACTTTTTACCTTTAAGTCTTTCTTCTAACGTTTCTAAGGCGCAAAACCTCAATGTTTGATCTAAAAATGGTGTATCAACAACGTTTCTTAAGATGACGTTAATGTTCGTCTTGTAGTCGTTAGAATCAGGGATTTGAAATTGATGGATGGCGGGAGACGCTTTAATTTCGCTAAAAGTTCCGTTTACTAGATTTATTCTATGCATCGAATAATATACATTGGCTAATGAGGCGTAGGCTTTAGCCATGCCATCATAATGTTCTTTTTCTTTGCTAGAAACTATATTATCAATATTGCGAAAGCCTGCAACTAAGCGCAATGGCTCTCCTTTTTGAGAAATGCGAATGTAATGGGCGGAGTAGAAATGAATCTCATTTCTATCTATAACGCGGTAGGAAAACTCTATTTGTTCTGTATCGTTTGCAAATTCTTCAATTATTTTTCTTGCGTTTAAATTATCTAAAAATAAGGCAATATCGTCTTTATACACACGTTTATTGGCGTATGCTTTAAGCATTTCCATGTAATCAAAATCATTGCCAGAATTTATCATTCCTTCAGTTATATATCCATTTAATTTAATGATTTTGCCTCTATTCGCTTCAGGTTTAACAGTAAAAACGTTGAGATAGTTTATTGATAAAGCCTTAATGACACGAGCGTAATTAGTAAGTTCTTCTTCGAAAGATAGAGAATTGATGATGTTTTCATTCATATTAACATTATATCGTATTGGGCTAAATCATAGCAAATTAGGCTTCTTTTATCAGATTTTTGATTTCTGATGGCACTTCTTCAATTGTGAATTTAGGCTTTGAGACAAGATACCCCTGAACGAAATCACAGCCTATAGACTTAACGTATTTTAACTCTTCAATAGTTTCAACCGCTTCAGCGACAACTTGGATTCCGTTGACTTTGCAATATGAAACAATTGTTCTAGTTAGTTGTTTTTTCTTTTCATCTTTATCGATTCCTCTAATTAAAGAACCTTCGATTTTTATGTATTTAGGAGAGAAATCAAGTATCATTGAAATGCTATTAAATCCTGTACCATAGTCATCGATCGCATATGAAATATGATTTTTTTCGAGTATGCCGGTTTTCTTCTTCAAAATCGCATTTTCACTAAAATCCTCCTCAATGATTTCAATGACTAGTTTATCAAGAATAGACTCATTGTCTTTTATGAAATCATCCCACGCAATATCAGAAAGAATTTGAGAGGATATCGAGTTGATAAATATTTTTTTATCCGTTTTGGATTCTTTATATTTCTTCGCTGCGTTAAAAAGCGTCAAATATTCGATATCATACAAACGGTTGTATTTTTTTGCGGCTTCAACAACTTTCAATGGGCTCATTCCTTCTATTTTCGGACGCATAAGGGCTTCATAGCCAAGCACTTCTCCAGTTTTGATAGAAACAATCGGTTGATAGGCATAGTCTAAAAGTTTATTAGTAATGATTTCATTTAACTCGTCCCCAAGAATGTTTTCTTTATGGTATTTCTCGGATTCGTTTTGATCAAAGAAAACAATTTTATTTTTGCCTAATCTTTTGGCTTCGTACATGGCAAAATCAGCACGGTTCCTGCTCTCTTCAAAATCGACGCCTTTTTCAATTAAATAAACACCGCAAGAGAAGGAAATGTATATTTCTTTCCCTTTAAAATTCACATAAACCTTTTCGGCTTCTTTAAGTTCATCCGCTAGTTTTCTTACTTCATCGTTTGATTGATAATCGTATAAAAAGAGAACGAATTCATCGCCAGAAATGTGACTAACTAAGAGATTTTTGTGTTTTTCAGCAATTCCCAAAATGAAAGAGCCGATCGATTTCAAATATAAATCTCCGAATTCATGACCGTAAAGATCATTAATCAATTTGAGATTATCGACGTCGATCATGAATAATGAGCCGTTTTTACAAGAGTCATAAACTTTATCAATGGAATTTAAGAAACCACGACGATTAAGAAGGCCTGTTAAAACATCGCTATCCCTTTCTTTTTCTATTTCTTTTTTCGCCAAATATTCATCGGTTGAATCAACTAATGTTGCAAATGCTCCATAACTATTAGTGGTAATGTTAAGTTTATTGCATCTAGTGCCAATGACAAAAGTGATGTTTCCCGCTTCTTTGAGAATCCCTTTATTTATGAAGGGATAAGTCATGCTTTGAATGGCGCTTTTTCTTTCTTTTAAACGGCTAATAAAAGTATTCGCGGAAACTTTGCCATTGCTATATGGCAGATTAAGCATTTTGTAGAATACCGATGTCGTAGCGATTTCGTCTTTCTCACTGGAATATTCAAAGAATGCAATCCTTGAGGAAACATCTTCCATAATCTTGGTAACTTTATTATTAAGTTCATTATTGTTACGCATGGAAGTTTGAATCTTATTAACCAACATATCTACTTCATGGATTTTTGTTTCAGGAATTGCATTTAAATTGTCGCTAGAGATAGCCTTGGAAACTTTTTTGATTGGTTTAGAAACCATTTCAGAGGCAAGAGCAAGTGCGAAACTTGCTGCGAAAAAGCTTATTCCAACTACAATACTGACCTGTGTTACAAATTTATTCGTCGTTTCCAAAACAACGTTTTTCGGCGAAGCGCCCACGATAAACCATTCGTCAGAAAAAGGAGATTCACCATTATAAACATTAATTTCATCTTCATAATACAAAATCTCAACATTCTCGTTAGTGAAAGTATAAACGTTTTCAAAAGAGGTATTAGATAATGTTACATCCTCTAGATTTGGAAGATGATAATCTACATACGCTTGGAAGGCCGAGCTACTTTTGTTCGATTGCTTTCTTAATAGGGCGACGTTTAAATTGTCTCCTTTAGAAATGCTAGATATATAGTTTCTTAAATATTGTTGAGTCAGTCCAACACCAAAAACCCCAACGGTTTTACCGCTGATTTTAATTGGGTAAGAATAAGTAAGAACTTGATTCGATGATATATTTAAAGTACTAGTCCAATAGCCAATCGAACTAGAGTTAATATGCGAGGCAGAATAATTAAAGGTTTCTTCATAAAAATCTTTATTTTCTATGTCTGCATACTTGTTAGTATCGACATTTACCGATAAGCCAAATCCTTGTTTATAATACGCGTCAAAAACAGCGTATGGGGAATAGATTACTTCAATTTCTGAATTTTCCGTTTTCAGTGGATTTTTGTTTCTCAGATAAAGCATGTCTTTATTGTCTGAATAAGATGTATTCAAGACCAAAAATGTATCTGTGACGTGATTTTTTTCGATCATGTCTGGGAAAATATCCATTTGTTTTAGTATAAAATCACTAGTTAAAGATTTGCTTGCTAAAACTTCATCCATCGTTTTTTCGCTTGAGTTTAAAAATGTTTCTGCATTCGTTTGAAAGCGATCGTAGAAATTAGAGATATTAGCCCATTTGTTAGACATTGAGCTTTCCATATAATTCTTGCGAATGTTTATGGATGATTCAAAAGCGTCAATTAAGGCAGAATTCAACGTATTAGAGCCGACTTCAAAAATAAGAATCATCAAAATAGCGATACTTTCAATTAAAAGAATCGCGACAGTGGGGATAAAAATCTTAAAATTTATCGTTCTATAAACTTTTTTGTGGCTCTTTTTCATTTCGATTAATTAACGGATGTAGATTTTATTGAAGCGAACCACTCTTCAAATTTAGCATCGCTAGCGTAGAGAGAAATGGTTTCTTCATCGTAATTCGCCTCTTTTATGGCAATAAGGGCATCAGAACAATACTTAGTTAGAGAATTTTTAAGGGCGTTACGGTAAGAGGTACCCCCTTCTCCCACAAGATTTGTATACATCTTATAAGTTTCCGTCGTTTCCTTAGCGACTTTAAAAGATTGCTTGAACTTGCCATCGCTTTGAGAATTAATGAATGCGTCATTTAGTCCATCTTTTGTCGAAGGGAAATAACCAGACGAAGAGCAGAAAGATCCAATATTATTCGTCTTTGTAAGCCATTTAAGAAAATTTATTGAGGCTTTTTCGGTGTCTTCATCAGATTTAGTAACGCAGAAGCCCGCGCCTTGAGAAACAGCGTATTTTTCCTTGCCTTCAAAAGTTGGCGTTGGAATAACGTAAGCTTCGATTGGGTGGCTTGCCTCATCTCCATCTAAAACTACATCGGGGAAATAAGACGCCGATGATGTCGAACCGATATAGGCGAGGATTGAACCTGCCTTCATTGCGCTGCTACGGAAATTTCCATCCGCATTGAAATAGCCTTTAACAAACGGAACGGCATATGAATCCCAAAGTTTTTTAAAAACATCATGGTCAAAATTGATGCCAAAGTTATTGTTTTCATCGTATCCAATGACATCAATTCCTAGTTGTTTAGCGGAAACAACAAAATAATTATCGAGGGAATCGCGTCCAAAGAAAGCCTTTCCCGTAACCTCGAAATACTTTTTCGAAACATCAATCAAACCTTCAATAGTTTTCAAATTATCGTAAGTTATTCCTAGAGAAGGATTTTTGGAAATGAACTTATCAAAGTCCGTTTTGTTGATAAATAAGGCTTCGGTTGATTTGGCGACTGGCAAAACTTTTAATTCTTGATTAACTCCAAATTTTCCTTCGTTAAGAAAACCATCGTTAAAATTATCCAATTCCTCATTAGTGAAATATTTATCGAGGGAGACGATTTTTTCCTTTTTATCTAATTCAAAAGCCGTGTCTGGATAAGCTAAAAACATATCTGGCATCTTTTGCGAGCCAAAATCTCCGTTAGCGGATGCAAGTAATGCATCAAGAAGATCGCTCACTTTTGATCCTTGTGAAACGGTATTAACAACGATGTGATTAATTTTTCCTTCCGTGTTGTTATAGTTTTCAATTATTTTTTGGAAAGATGTTTCTGTATCGCCATTGTAATATGTCCAAACAGTCAAAGAATACTGTTTTATTTCAGTTTTACAAGATGCAAGTCCAAGTAAGGATAAGGTGATTAGACTAAGTTTTTGAACTTTTTTTCTCATACGAAATTCCCTATTGGTCCTTATTTTACCATTTTATCGAAAAAGATTGTCTAAATAGTTAACTTATTCAGTTTTAAAATCTTTATTTCCGTCAGAGAAAGGCATATTTTGTTCTAAATTTGAATATTTGGTGTTGAATGTGGCTTCGCTTGGGAATCCAACCTTTCCTATGGCTTTTGTTTCAATATAAGTTCTTGTATGGAGGAAATAATTATCAAGAGGCTTGTCGCTTATTGATGTTTTAGTACTTATTTTTGGATTTTTAGCACAAATATCCGTTACTTCATGCAAAAGGTTTGCCCCTCTAGTTAAAGATGTTGTAACTTTTTTGACTTTGCCAGTGATTAAATTGTCTCTGATAGCCATTAATGTTCCCAAGGCTAAAACAAAACCAGGAATGTAATCAAGAGGAACGCCATTTAAGTTAACTGGATTTTCTTTGCTGCCGTTTCTAATTGAAAGACCTGTTATATCTTCAGCCAAAGGAGCCCAGCCTGGGCGATCTTTCCAAATAGTATCGGAGAAACACATGAGATTGGAATAGATGACATTTGGATTGATTTTTCTTATTTCTTCTTCTGAAAGTCCGAATTTGTCAAAACAGCCATTTTGATATGAGTAAGTGATAACGTTTGCCTCTTTTATCAGTTCTTTCATCCTTTCGAGATCTTCTTTTTTGTTTAAATCAAGCTGAATAGAATCTTTCCCTGCCCATCCATCAAGTTCAAGCATTGCTTGTTCTTGATCTTTGAAAGAGCCTCTTCTGACTAAAAGGACGTCTGCGCCATATTCAGCTAGGATTCTCGAACAAGCTGGACCAGCGATAATATGCGTAAGATCTAAAATCTTTATGCCGGTTAAAGGGCCTTTTTCTAAAGAGGGGCAAAGTTTCATTCTTGCATTAGTTGCCGTTTCCTCAAATCTAATTAATGGCATGGAATTAACGGTTTTGCCAACTTCCGTTTCGTTCCATTCTTCTCTTGAACGTAAAATGCATGCGCAAGCTCCGCAAGAAAACGCTAATTCTTCTAATTCTTTAGAATCCCATTTTGCTACTTCTTTTCTTAGATATCTAATATCCCTCTTAGTAGATAAAAGAGTAAACTTGTCATAAGGCTTTGATAATTTCATTCCTTCGACTAATTTCTTTTGCTGAGATTGATAATATGTATGGAAAGAAATATAACGCCCATCTTTCGTCTTATATTTATAGAAAGATCCGTTTATCGCGTTATCAACCCTTATTGCTGATGCAAGGCGGGATTTCTTAAATTCCTTGTCGTAATAATTGGCCATATAAAGTCTTATGGCTTGAAGTCCGGCATAAGAAACGTCACAATAAATCTCATTTCCTTTAACCGAATCTCCTCTTAGTTCACCAATCTCGCTTGCAAGATTACTGGCTAAAGATAAAATAGCGGCAATCACTGGAGTTTGAAGAATTTTCTCATCTAAAAAGAGTTTATCAACAGCTTTCTTTCTTAATTTAGCTAGAACAAAAGCGATTACGTTAGGAAATGGATTTTCCGCTAAATAATTTTTCTTAAATTCTTTCTCGCTTTTTTCGTTATAAATAAAAGTAACCGGCAAAGTTGAATCGATCTTTAGCAAATCAGAAAGATAATCATATATTTGCTGAGCCTCTAAGGCTTTTTTCTTCAATATTTCTTTTGTGGACATGTCCCCTTCTCCTTATGTAACAAACTACTCAATTATTTTACCTAATAAGTAAAAATTTATCAATTATACAAAAAGTGTTTTCTGACTGATTTAATCGGCAGTTCATTGAAATAATATCCATGTTTTTTAAAATGTTTTTAAGAAAAAGGAATACATAAAAAGGGAAACAAAACATCCAAAACGGCTTTATTTCTAGCAGCCGCTTTATTAACTGGCTGCGACGATTCAGAAAATATAAACTGAAAGGTCAATCTCATCTTAGATTAAACCTAATATTCGAATTGCCCCTGAAATTTGGCTTGTATTTTTTAAAATTAAAAGATTTTAGCGGCTAATTTAAATTATGCACTAGTCGTATCCTCATTTTCGCATGAGGAATCGCTTGCTTTCGAAGCGTAAGACGAACTTCCGTTAGGAGTTATAAGAGTGAAATCACTTGTCGCGTAATACAAAACAGTCGGATTGGCGTTGCCTGAAGTCCTTCTAAAATAGTATGAATAAGCACTTGATCCCCCACCTTTGATTTCAAACATAAGGTTTGTAGCTTTGAATGAAGAATCGTTTATTTTAATAATTCCTGAAGAATCTTTTTCGACGAAATCAAATGACCATGATAATTTTCTATCTCCATCGCCTCCGCCATTCGTGCCAATATCTATGTAAGAAGCATACGTTCCTGTCGAATTTGGCGCTAAAACTGCATATTCATAGTTTAAATCAGTTACTTCAACGCCAATATAAAAGCTTTTTCCTTTAGAAGCCGATTGGTATCCAATATAACGCGTTATTGCTTCAGCAGAATCGAAATAAGTCGAATAATCGCCTGGAACCTGTCTATGCAGTTTTACGACGATCAAACCCATCGTCATATCCTTGCCTTCAACATTAGTTACAACGAAATCGAATCTGCCAGTTTGAACCGGGGCAACCCACATGCAATCGATAGGGAGAAGCAAACAGCCATTTAAATTTCCCGTTTTTCCAACGTTTTCAGTGCTATGCCACTTGCCAACCCACGCATCTTTAATATAGGTAAGTCTCGAAGCATCGCTTCCTAATTCCGTAAAATCGTTGCTCGCAGTAAACCTCACCATGAAATCACCATTTCGCTTCGTGCTTGAACCCACTTTTTCATTTAAATGTTCAATAATGCTGTCATCAACAGTTTTTATCGCTGAAACGTTATGTGCCGCAACTGTATCCGCTGAAAACTCTATTTTTTTGCTTGATACATCGTATGTTTTCATTTCTCCGACATAATAGCCTATATTATCACCATTGGAATCGGCGGGTAATGCGTTCGAATTCGGGATATCCAACGTTTTCATATTTGAAGTACTTAGATCCTTAACGGTCATAGTTTTAGCCTGATAGGAATCAGCGCTCATCTCATTGGAAGAAAATCTAAAAGGCATCGCTTCACCGACTTTTTCGCTTGATGGCGTAGGCTTATCAATTAAACCAGAAGCGCTTTCACCAGTGCTATCGGCAGTTAAAAATGTATGCAACGCATAGATGTCCGCACTAGTTCCGTATCCTATATCGCCACCGCTTCCTTTGCCATTATCCCAGCTAAATTTATCGGCATTATAATCGCCAATTAAAGTGTAATTAGAAACATTTGTGTATTTTGAAATGTTACTAACCCCACTAGCGAGTTTTAATGAGCCGTAATGCACACCAGAATTAGTAAGAGGTCCATTAACATACCCAGCTAAAATTCCGCAAAGAGTTTCTGAAGCGTAGGCATTAATGGTTACATCATCTAAATATATGTTCTTAACCTCATTAACACTTGAAGTGTACGAATATGTATGCGATTTCCCCTCTTCATCAGTATATGAATATGAAGAAGCATCGGCTCCTGTTGTGGTTGTTCCAATAATGCCGAAAAAACCTACAATATTGATATCTTTATTATTAAAATCATCCTCATTGATGTTACCTGGGTATTTGCCAATATTACCATTATCATTACCTATTTTAGTTGATATTTTAAGGTTGGTTATTAAATGATCGGCCCCATCGAAATTACCAATAAATGGATTTTCTTCGGTTCCAATAGGTGGCAAAACGTAATCATCAGGCATCGTGATGTCTTTGCTCACTTTAAAATAGAATTGCTTGTCAATTACACTATCGTTATCCGAATCGTTGTTGAAATAGCCAATATATTGAAGCCATGAAAGGTTATAAAGATGAATTGGTCTGCTAATTATGTATGGATTAGAACTAGTTCCATCTCCCCCGCCAAAATACGCTCCAGCCGTTTCACCAGAGAAATCCTTCGTGATATTGTTTTTATTTGAAAACCACGAAAAAGTAAAGGCACTTGTC
This sequence comes from Hallerella sp., assembly GCA_963648925.1. Classification (GTDB taxonomy): domain Bacteria; phylum Bacillota_I; class Bacilli_A; order RFN20; family CAG-826; genus UBA4951. The sequence goes on along the minus strand of CAVJFO010000020.1, from coordinate 3,849 downwards.
GTTATCGCTCCGGCAAAAATAATTGCGGTAAATGTTATTCCAAATCTTATATAAAGGGCTCTATTTTTAATCATAATCGGTATCGGCAACTGGCTATCCCGCTATTAGGACCCTCTAGCTTTGCGTCTCTAAATTTCTTTAGATTTGCTTTTAACATTTTAATGATATTTTATTAAGCGAGTTAAGACAATAATTTTAAAGGAAATTCGATATTTTCTCGTTGATAAAGACTACGTTTGATAAATACTTAATCGCATAATAACATCCTCCATCTATATAAAGACTATTTTTCATAAAATAGGACATTTTATTTAAAAAAATATACGTTTGCGCTGAAAGAAGATAATAAAAACAGTTAGAGAAGACTTTATTTCGATGATTTCTTTAATTTAGACAAAATATTTTTTAGGTTAGCAAGCGCCTAAAGATAAAAATACGTTCCTTAACATCGAAAAACGTCCAGCATGATCCTCCTGGTCTTTGTTTCATATCATTCTACCAATCATCCAACATATGAAAATTCCCGCAAAAATCTTGCTGGTATTAATTATGCATGATCGATCGACTACTATTTTTCTCTTTGTTCGCAAGAAAATGTGCTATATTACAGTTGTTATTGTTATTGGAGGAATTTTCGTTTATGGTGGATTTAAAAGAGCGAATTGTTAGATTGCCGGATGGCCGCATAGTGTTCGACGGCCCCGAAGAAATCAAAGAGTTTTCCGATGGGCGCTGGGTCGAGCCATCTCGGTCAATCACAGGGGGCATGCTTTGGGATGCCACGGTTCTTTCGGAAAAAGAGCTTTCCGAGCTTAAAATAAAATTATAGACTTTCCTGTACGCTTCCTCTTGTAGGAACTTTGAGCCATTTGCAATGGCTTTTTCTTTTTCTTCGTAATATATTCTCCTTTCCTTAGGGGACAACTTATTGATTTCCTTAGACCTGTATTTATCGTAGAAAATATCTCCTATTTGCTTAAGCTTCCAAGAATTTTCCGTATGGAACTGAACCTCTATGCTTATCTCTTTGCCGTATGTCAGGTTTAGATGAATTCCTTTGTAATATAAATCTTATTTTGCCTCGATTTTTTTGACTTTTATGCCCGGTATTTTCTTGGCGTCGTCAATCGAGGATGTTATTTTCGATTCAAGGGATGTGCTTTCGTTAAAAACCATTGTCCCTCTAATCATGTCTTTTAAAATCAGCGGGTTCGCATCGCCTTTGTCATCTACGTTCCTTTTTATTCTGTCCGCCATGGAATTCAAGCTTTTTACGTTTGGGTCTTGCAAAGCATTTTCATCAAGGTCCTTTATCTCAAGCGGTAATCCGTATTTTCCCTAAAACGCTCTTGGCGTACTTACGGGCCTTATGGAAGCGCGCGAAAGACTTCGTCGGCAAATCTTTGTCGATGTAATTGTCATACGTGAGGACGTCGTATTTCCCGTTGCCTCACGCGAGGGGTATCTCGAACGTTCTCGATTGCTTTGTCATGCCTCGCCGGTCGACTTTTCGTCAGAACTCTTTTTTTTCGCCTTTGCGGCTCGCGAGCGCTCAAGCTCGTCTATCGCGAGAATCTCGCTTCCCTCGCTTAGCTCTAATACGGCCAAAGTGCCGAAACGGATGCATGGCTCAAGCAATCCTTGGTAGGAGAATTTGTTCAGGAAGTCGCAAAGTGTCTCGAATCGTACCACTTTGTGAAGCGTTTCGATTGCCTGGTCGCATTTTTTCATCACTTCCATCGCGAATTCGTTTCCGTCCATGTCGGAGGATATCCTGCAGTATGATTTCATCGCCTTAACCTGGTCGATGAGAAAATCTCTCAGCAACTCGGCGGATTCCTGATTCATCGGTATGATTTCATCCGTTGTGATTTCTTTTTTCCCAAATGTGTCTTTTTCCATGTTTTCTTATCCTTTCTTGTTCATCGTGATTGCCTCAAGAGCGTCGCTCTCGAATAGGTCAATCGCCATTTTTTCTTTTTTTTACGCGATATTCTCGCGCAAGCCTGCCCGCATCCACGCTGAGGATTGCGAGCCCCTCGCATATTTCGCTCTCCCTGAAATCCCTTTTGCCTTTCAATTTGATGTAAAAGGATTGGCCCGTGATTCCGAGCTTTTTGGGTAAATCCATGACTGAGACGTCCTTGGCGAATAATTCCCTTCTTAGTTTTTCTCTGTTGACATCATTCATATTTTGGTGCCTTTCTGACTACGCAACAATTAAACACCATACATTTGCCATTGTCAAGTATTTGGCAACAAAAATAACAAAAAAATTCCATAAGAGCGAAAATGCCGCTATAATAGGTGCGAAAGGAGAAACCATAATGAACAATTTGAAGAGATTGCGCTATGACGCCGAGCTGTCCCTCCGAGAGATGGCGGATTGCACGGGCCTCGTGCATTCGACGATAAGCCGCTTGGAGATGGGCACGAGAAAATTTTCATCCCAGCACATAGCCGTGCTATGCTCTTTTTTCGATGTGACGTCGGATTATCTACTCGGTCGCTCAAGCGATGGCATAGGCGTATACGTGTGCGACGTCTCATTCGCCGAAAGGGAACACAGATTCGTATCCGAGAGGGAATTGGCTGACATAAGACTCTCGGACGGTTACAAGCAACGATTGATGGTCAACGGCGCGCAAACGCAGGCGCCCATCGGAGTGAAAAACGGCGATGACGGATTTGCGATAACGCCAAAATCGTTTAGGAGGAGCTTGGTCCTAAGCAATAAGGGCAATGCCGAATCTAAGGCAAAGGAAATAGAGGCTTTGCTAAAGGGGATGACGGAGAAAGAATTGGACAAAACCCTGCTTTTCATCAAAGAATACATAAAATAAAAAATGCCCCGACCGTTTTGGGAGACAGAAAGGGGCATGGTTCAAGAAACCAAGGCAATGGAAACGAACCGTTGCTATTATAAAACAATCGAGGAAATTTTTAAATGGCTATTATCCAAGACAATAAAAGAAATGTCTATTACATAAGCTATTCAGAAGTCACATCCGCATTCACCGCCAAGGGAATGGATGACATACGGGCTGCGATGGTGCAATCAAAAATCAGCGTGGATTCGGCGAACGGCAAACTGGGCGTCGTGAGGAAGCTAATATCGTTCATGAAGAGCAGGCACGTCATCGAGAGAGACGTGGCTGACGATTGCCTTGGCATCCTAACGCCTTTCAGGGATGACGGCGTCTCGAGGAAAAAGCAAAAAAAAGAGAATTTCTTCTGCAACGGAGACGATGATGTCGCTAAATTCTTCGACACCTTCGAAAGCAGCGACAGCGATTGGCTCGTCCCGGTTCAGGTTCTCTTTTACGGCGCTTTCAGGATTGGCGAGTTCCTGGCGATAACCGAGGATTGCGTCAATTTTGAGAATGACACGGTTTACGTGTGCAAGCAAATGCTCGCGAACAGCACGATTGAGAATTCGACCAAAACCGGAAGCAGCAGATACGTGCGCCTTCCCCGCAAAATCATGGAGGGGCTGCGCTCATACATGTCCGATAGGCGCGTAAACGCAGGGGAGCTCGTATTCACCGGCAAGGCCGGAAAGCCGATGTCGAGAATGTCGATAAGGAGGAAGGTCAATTCGCATTTGGAAATGGCAGGTTTGCGGCATATCACGCTGCACGGACTAAGGCACTCGATGGCAACCAGGATGTTTGACAGGGGGTATGACGTCAGGGCAGTTCAGGAGCAGCTTGGGCATTTGTCAATGAACACCACCATGGGCTTCTATATCCATTACACCGAATCGAAGAAGAAAAAAGACCTGGATGACCTTCTTTGAAGTTTAACGAATACGGTTGAAATATGCCGTATTTTTTCGTTTTATAACAC
>CAVJFO010000019.1:0-15265 GCA_963648925.1 Hallerella sp. | reverse complement strand
AGAAATACAAAAAGTCTCGGAATGAAAATGACAAAAGTCTCGGAATGAAGTATTATATGATAGAGGTTTTTAAAAATGAAATTGCCAGATTATAAAGAAAGAATCATCGATAATAAATTAAATTTATATCTAGAAACATTTGGCGCCGTTTTAATTGAAGGGCCTAAATGGTGTGGAAAAACATGGACGGGTCTTCATCATTCAAATAGCGAGTTTCTATTATCAGATCCAAAAGGCAATTTTAATAACAAAAAAATGGCGTTAATGAGCCCAGATCTAGTGCTTGATGGTGAAACCCCAAGACTAATCGATGAATGGCAAGAGGCTCCCGCTATATGGGATGCGGTGAGGGGCCAAATTGATTTTTCTAACAAAAAAGGACAATACATTTTAACTGGATCTGCCACGGTAAATAAATCTTCCTATATCCACACCGGGACCGGAAGGATTGCTCATTTAAAAATGAGGCCAATGTCATTGTTCGAAAGTGGAAAATCCGATGGGAAAATATCATTAAAGGCTATATGCAATAATGAAGCAGGTAATCTCCTTACTGGTGAAGTGTGTCTAAATGACATAATAAATAACATCTTAGTCGGAGGATGGCCTTCATCAATAAGCCTTAAAACGGAAAATGGCATTTTGGTTTCTAAAGAATACGTTAAATCAATAATTAACGAAGATATTTTCAAAATAGACGGAGTGAAAAGAGACAAAAGAAAAGTTGAATTATTGCTTAGATCATTAGCAAGAAATGAATCTACGACCGTAACCAATTCAGTATTGAAAAAAGACATCAAAGATAAAGATTTAGATGATATAAACATTGATACAATTACTGATTATCTCAACGTATTGAATAATCTTTATATCCTAGAAAGCATTCCTCCATTTTCTAGCAATATCAGATCCTCTTTAAGAGTTAAACAAAGCGAAAAAAGACATTTTGTAGATCCTTCCCTTCCGAGCGCTTTGCTAAATCTCACAAAAGAAAAATTATTAAATGATTTAGAACTACTAGGTTTCTTATTTGAATCTTTAGTCGAAAGGGATCTATTAACATACGTCGAATCGTTTAACGCAAAACTGTACCATTACCAAGACTACAACAATAATGAAATGGATGCAGTTATAGAGTTAGAGGACGGTTCTTGGTGCGGCATAGAAATAAAATTAGGTGCAAATCAAATAGACAATGCAGCAAACAATCTTTTGAAAATTAATAATTCAATCAAAGAAAAAGGCGGCAAAGAAGCAAAAAGCCTCTGTGTTATTTGTGGGCTAACAAATGCAGCTTATAAACGTCCAGATGGAGTTTATGTCGTGCCAATTACTTCTTTAAGAGATTAACGATAAACGCACTAGAAATAACATCTAACGCCTCAAACAAAAAACAAATTAAATCCGTTTATTCTTTTTGGGCTAATCGCATTAGCAAAAATACAAACCATTCGATAAAAATATTATCATCGAAATCTGTTTCTTTTTCCTAATCAACGTTTGGATATGAAAAATTGCCCATAAGTAAACCAATGGGCAATTTGACATCCGAAAATTAGCTTCTAAATCAAAAACTAATAAATAACAGCATCGCTAGCTGTGAATCCTTCTAAAGAATTCTCCTTTGTTTGAATGCAAATATAAGAAATCCCTTCATCTTCAGCCGCAAAGAATTGGCGTTTTGCTTTAGGAGAGATTCTTAACCAATCTCCAGCATTTAGAAGAACTTCTTCTCCATCAATAATCGCCTTTCCCTTTCCTTGAAGAATTCCATACACTTCTTCATTGTTCTTATGAGAATGAACAAAAGGAACATTTGCTCCAGCAGGAAGATTGTTGATGCTAATCTCAGCCCCACTTAAACCAAGAGTATCATGAAGTTCAACTCTTCCTTTGTTTCCGATGTTTGTTTTTGCGTAATTTGCCATACGTATGCCTCCTTTTTGGGTTTTATCGCCCTAGCGGATATAGAATAAATTTAGATTCGCTTAAATAAAAGTACGCACTTTTTTATAACTATACATTCATTTTTGAATGTGTGATAATCTCTTAAAGGAAATAACAGCATGAAAACTAAAGATGAATTACCAGCTTGCCCTGTTGCAACTTCAGTAGACCTCGTTGGAGGAAAATGGAAATTGCTAATTATTCGAAATTTAAGAGTGCATCCATGGAGATTTAACGAACTTCAAAGAAATCTTGAAGGAATATCTCAGAAAGTTTTAACCGATAGCTTAAGACAATTGATAGATGATGGCCTTGTGTATCGTCATGATTATCAACAACTACCACCAAAAGTTGATTACAGCCTCACCGAATTAGGAAAAAAGATGTTACCGGTTATTGATGCTTTGGCAGATTTTGGAAATTACTATAAGTCTGTTACTTTATAGTTTTTAATGCGTTATTTTCTCGCTTAAAGGAGACTAATTGCAATTTTAAACATGAAAAAATCCTTTTCAGTAGAGTCAATTTCAGCCAAATTGGGTAATGAATATTGTCCAAATTGGGTAACGACGCTATTTTCACCTAGGCGTTCGTAGTATTTTTAATGCAAAAAGCCGCTTTTCAATAACAATAAAGACACGATATCTTTCTTCTAAATACATCAATATTCAAAGCAAAAAAAGCATGTTTTAAATACAATAAAAAGTAACCATGAACGTCTTTTAGCTACAGGCATCAATCCTTTAACGCTGTTATAGGGAAAATATAAACACCATCACTATTTTGATATATTTTATCTCCGACACCATATATAACGCATTTAATTAAAGGAGCCTTCCCACCATTTTCAGTGATATTTTCGCTAACTTTAACTAAATTTTTAGCGCCTTCTTCTGCTTTATTAAGACCGAGTTTTATTTCTATTGCACACCAATCCCCATTTTCAAGTTCTATAACTGCATCCATTTCGTTACCTTTGTAATCTTGATAATGAAAAAGTTTGGCGTTTAATGCCTGAGCATAGATTGATAGATCTCTTTCGACCAGCCCCTCAAACATAAAACCCATCGTATTCAAATCATTCATCATTTTCTTTGGCGTTAGATTTAGCATCGCACATGCCATAGCGGGATCAGAAAAATGTCTCTTCTCCATTTGTTTTACTCGAAGAGAAGATCTGATATTAGGCGAGAAAGGTTCCTGATTGTTGAATAAGAACATTCTACCAAGTGCGTCTAAATACTTAACTAATGTATTTTTGCTTATTGATTCCTTCTCGTTTTGAATGATGTCATTAAGTATTTTTTGGTTTGATGCAGTCGTAGATTCATTTCTAGCTAAGGACTTCAATATAAGTTTAGCTTTTTGCTCGTTATAGCCAATTTCATTATCCAATTTCTTGAGGTCTGTTTTTATGATGTTTTCCATATAGCCAACAGCTACTTCGTTGCATTCATTTTCATCAACACCAAGATTTCCTGGCCATCCACCTCTAGCAATTAGATAAGCGATTTTTCCAAGACATGTGGTTTCTAACAATCTCGATTGGAATTTTTTAGCGCATAAATCTTTTAAAGAAACCGAACCATCCGAATCGCCGGATTCGTATAAGGACATAGTATTCATTCTTAGGCTTTTGATTCTTCCTGTTCCGCTATGCATAATGCCTTTTTCTTTTGGGGTCGATGAACCAGTTAAGATGATTTGTCCTTTTTCGGTTTTATTATCAACGAAAGCTCGCGTCGCATCCCATAAACTAGGAACTTCTTGCCATTCATCTATTAAACGCGGGGTCTCTCCCTCAAGCACTGTATACGGTTCCAATTCAGCAAAGGAACGATTAGAAAAATTGCCATTTGGATCTCCAACTAAGAATTTGCTGTTTGCATGATACAATGAAGTCCAAGTTTTACCGCACCATTTAGGGCCTTCTACGCATATTGCACCAAAGATTTTTAAATACTTTTCGACTATTGGATCAACTATTCTTTTTTTGTATTTGTCTTTATTTGTATCCATTCCCATAGACAATTCTCCTTGCAACAAGATTGAGTTTATATTACAACACTGACCGATATTTTTAAATATTTTTGACCCATATTTTTATTAAAAACTGACCCATATTTTCACTTAAAATTGACCCACATTTACGTTTTTAAGCGGCGCTTGTAATATCCGTTTCTGATGTCGAGCGTTTGATCTCTTAGCGCATCCGTCAAGAAATCCTCGATCTCCCCCTGCAAAAGATCATTGATCGTCTCTTCGATTTTGTCTTTCACAAATTCATCAAGACTATTTTTTACGATAGCGCCTAATTCCTCGGGTTTCTTCCCCTCGATTAATGATAAAATAGACATGCCATAGTTCTCCTTGTTATTTGTAGCAATTTAATTATAGAGAATTATGGTTTTCTTTTGCCCTTCTTTCCAAAATTTGCTTTCTATAGCCAAATTGGGTAACGGAAATCAGCCAAATTGGGTAATGAAAATCAGCCAAATTGGGTAATGAATATTGTCCAAATTGGGTAACGATGCTAATATATATAAGCAAAAAGGAAAACATATGCCTACATATAGAACAAGAATAGCCGACATAATTTTACAAAAAAAATTAAATAGCAAAGGTGCTGTTTTGCTTGAAGGGCCAAAGTGGTGTGGAAAGACAACTACAGCGGAACAAGCCGCAGCAAGCGTTCTATATATGGATGATCCAAGTAAAATTAATCAGAACTTAATGCTAGCTGATACCGATCCATCAATATTGTTAGAAGGCAAAAATCCACGCCTCATTGATGAGTGGCAATTAGCGCCAAAACTATGGGACGCAGTAAGGTTTTCTGTTGATCATAAACATGAATTTGGGCTTTATATTCTTACCGGTTCTTCAGTTCCCGCTAGCACCGATGATATTCATCATACGGGAACAGGGCGTTTCAGTTGGTTAAAAATGAGGCCAATGAGTTTGTATGAATCGGGCGAATCAACAGGATGTGTGAGTTTATCCGATATTTTTCAATCTTCCGAAAAAATAATACGTGGAACTTCAAGCCTATCATTAAGCGATATTGCTTTTTTAATTTGTCGTGGAGGATGGCCTATGTCATTAGATACGACAGAGGAGGTCGCGCTTCAACAAGCTATCGATTATTATGATGCTGTCGTAAACGAAGACGTTTCAAGGGTTGAAGGAACAAAAAAAGATCCTTCTTACGTTAATCGCCTCATGCATTCGTATGCTAGAAATCAAGGCAGCCAAGCCTCCATTGATACGCTCATAGAGGATTTGAGCGTAAATGAACTTTCCGACCCTTCTAGAAAAACAATAACGAGTTACATCTCTGCTCTTAAAAAAATATTTGTCATCGAGGATTTGAACGCGTGGAATCCTAATCTTCGTTCTAAAACAGCGATAAGAACTGCTGACACTAGATATTTCGTCGACCCTTCAATAGCAACTGCAGCTCTTGGAATTGGCCCTAAAGATTTATTAAATGATTTAGAAACAATGGGCCTTCTTTTTGAAACCATGGCAATTCGAGATTTAAGAGTCTACGCCGATGCGTTAGATGCTTCAGTATTTCATTACAGGGATAAAAACGGATTAGAATGCGATGCGGTAATTCATTGTAGAAATGGATCGTACGGTTTAATCGAAATTAAACTTGGTGGAGATAAATCGATTGAAGATGGTGCCACATCTCTAAAAAAACTAGCTTCAAAATTAGATACCAATAAAATGAAAGAGCCATCATTCCTGATGGTATTAACGGCAATCGGAGATTTTGCCTACAAACGCAATGATAATGTTTTAGTGGTTCCAATTGGATGTCTCAAAAACTAAGGTTATTAGTTCAACATTTTCGGCAAAAAATCACAATTTTATAATAATTTGGATACAACACTGACCGATATTTTTAAATATTTTTGACCCATATTTCTATTAAAAACTGACCCATATTTTCACTTGAAATTGACCCATATTTTCAAATAACATGAATTTCATGTCGTTATTTTTGTAGTGGCAACTTAAAAACAGACACATAAAAACAATAGGGAACAGCAGGTTAATTTCTTACAAATACAATTGGAATTAGAAGAAAATGAATGCGTTACACCAATCCCTAATTAGAAAGTTATTAAAAACATAAAATCATCCATAAAGGTACAAAAAAGAATATAAATCTAAAATTTAGATCGTTTTCGCAGAAATTCTTGAGACGCAAACAAATAGATTTGGAACTTTTTAAGCGATATTTTCGTGTTTTAGTTCTTGCCATTTGTTCAGTGGTGAACTTTGGAGTGTACTAAAAGTGAACTTTGAATTGAACTTTGAATTGAACTTTGAATTGAACTTTAATCTATTATTAGTAACTTTCAAGAGATATTTATGCTTAATTATGACTCAGAAAATGAATTCATTGAGTTTAAAGAAACAACAGGAGAATCGAAAGAGGGCGTTGCTTCGATGCTCAATAAAAACAAACATGCAATTCTCTATTTTGGAATTACAAACAAAGCACATAAAACAGAGACATGGTGATCAAAGTTTTCCATGTCTTTTTTTCATATTATTATCCTTATATATAAATAAAATACAAAATTAAACAAATATTACTTTTTTTCGATTAACACTAACGAACAAATATATTTTGTATTGTATTTTTATTGAAAGATTACAAAAAAATAAAAAATGTTACTTTTTTTCTTGCAATGGAATTTTAAAGTGCTAATATATAGTCAAGAGATACACAAGAACACAAAATGTATCTCGAAAAATGAAATAGGAGACAAAAACCCATGAAAAAGAAAAAATTTCTATTATCAGCCTTAGCCACAATGACAATATTTGGTGCTGCATCATGTGGCTCCAAAACAAACGACTCAGAAACATCAACCGTTCCTGAAGATGACTCTTCAACAAAATTTGATGCTTATAGCAGAAAAGCATACTTAACTGGCATTGAAGATGATGACTTCATCCTCGACATCTTCAACTCACTAGTATCAAAAGGATCTTCATTAATCGTTGATGGAATTCAAACATATAGTAAAACAGTTATCATAAATCTTCTTAAGGAATGTGGATTCGACTTCAGAGATGCCACGACAAAGACTTTAGAAAAGATGACAAAGCAACTTGAAGTCATCGCCGCTAAAATCGACGCATTAGCCCAACAAGAAGATAAACAATATTCAGAATCAGTGCTTTGTAAAGTCCTTGAAAAAATTAAAGAAGGACAAGGTTATGCCGAAACTTATGTACTTGGTGGACTTGGAACACTCATTGACTCAGAAAATGATCCAACCAAGACAGAAGAAGAATGCGAAGCAGAAAGACAAATTTACTACAAGAACACAGTTTCTAAGTTGAATATCAACGGTAAACCATTTGCAAGCTTCGTTAAGGATTTAGCCGATTCCGTACTTGAACCAAACCTTGCCGATAGATCAAGCGACATCTTCACCTACTACGATAAAACCTTAGGCGTATATAACACCTGGTCAACATTCAAGATTGATAACACATGCAAGTTCATGGCTCAAATTCTTGAAACAATCGTCGCATGTGCCAACCTTGCTAAATTCCAAATCTACTACTTAACACTTGGAAAAGATGCCGCAACAATCGCAACATACGAAAAGATGATGACTGGCATGGTCACATCCATAAACACTCTCAACGAGAAATTTAAGAACTACGTCGATAACATTCTCCAACCTTTAATCGATAAGAGAGAAGAAGGCATTAACATCTACATGTCTACCAAAAAAGAATATTCAAATCGTATGGCGACATTAACATTCAACACCAACGATAAGGATGGAGACGATACAAGATGTGCATTGTATATGGACTACTACACCCGTGAAGACGGCGGCTGGGGCCAAAACGATTCCAGAGTCCTTGAATTCACACCTGATAAAGACTTCGTTGCTAGTGTAGCAAAAGACTATAAGACATTCGCAAGTGCCTTCTATGATCCAAACTACACCATCAGAGATTACTTAAAATCCGCAGGCTTCTATGCTAAGAATGAAGAACTCTTCAATAAGGCAGTCGGATTATATAACGCCAATGGATACTCAGATGGGCACGGCATAAACTGGGATGATAAAGATATCACAACAACCTACTATAACGTGAATGGTGATTACACTAGAAACTTAGTATATAAGGTTGATGCATATCATAACTGGAACTTGAGCATCAAGAAAACAGTCTTCAACAACTGCGATAGCAACTACTACCTCTGCTTCACAACTCCAAAAGATGGAAAGCAAGTATTAGACGGAACTTATGAAAGACTCTATATCGGCGATGCGATGTATACGGTTAATAAGAATCTTCCAAACAGAAAATATTACGACGATGCAGTAGATACCAACAAAAATCACGAATGGTATGTACATGATTGCTGGTAATAAATAACATAAGAATTAAGGAGTTAGGACTTCGGTCTTAACTTCTTTTTTCTTGTTATATGAAATATTGATACACGTATGCCTTATTTATGGGCATTAAGATATGCGTCTTTGATTTCTTTTGGTAGATTATTAGGTATTGATGATCTAACCTTATCTTCATCTCCTTCTTTGATGATTTCTTCATAGAACCAACATTTATAGGTAAGCATATCCAAGGCTTTATGTAGTTGCTTTATTTGCTCTTCAACATGTTCTTTCTGTTTTTGTAAAAGATCTAGGCGGTTAGGATATGTTATTGGTCCTTCCTTGCACCAAGTCATAAAAAGCTTGATATCTTTAATTTCCAAACCTGATTTTTTTAGGCATTCAATAACACGTAAGGCTTCAAGCTCATTATCGGAAAACTTACGGATGCCTCCTTCTCTTTTTAAAGAAGGAAACAAACCTTCCTTATCGTAATAACGTAAAGTAGATATTGGCAAATCGAACATTTGAGCTACTTCTCCTATGGTATACATGTTTTTCTCCTTTTCTTTAAAAATATCTTTACCTAAAGTCAGGTTTAGGTCTTATTGTTAATTTAGCATTGAAGAAAGATATCTTCAAGATAGGAGGAAGAAAATGAATAAACCATACATTGTCTGTCATATGATGACTTCTCTTGATGGAAGAATCGATTGCAAGATGACAGAAAGCTTGCCAGGCGTTGAAGAATATTATCAAACGCTTGATTCATTAAATGTTCCAACGAGATTAAGCGGACGTGTCACAGCCGAACTTGAAATGGCTTTGCCAGGCAAATTTGTAAGTGAAACGTCTTCTCCATTAGGCAAAGAGGCATTTCACAAAGCAAAAGATGCGAAAGGATACGAAATCATCATTGATACAAAAGGTTGCTTGCTTTGGGAAGATCAAAAAGATGAAACACGTCCCTTGCTTATCATTACAAGCGAGAACGTAAATAACGAATACGTCGATTATCTAATTGAAAAACATATCTCATGGATTGCCACTGGCAAAGAACACGTTGATTTAGTTAGGGCATGTATGAATCTAAAGGAAAACTTTTCAATTGATAGAATGGCTGTCGTTGGCGGAGGAAACATTAACGCAGGTTTCCTTTCTTTAGGTCTTTTAGATGAGATTAGCCTGCTTATTGGCGCAGGGATTGATGGAAGAAAGAATATGACTGCAGTCTTTGACGGATTAGCTGAAAATAAACCAGTAACCCCATTAAAACTTGAAAATGTCCAATCCTTCCCTAGCGGAGCAGTTTGGCTTAGATACAAGACAAAATAAAGGAAAAATAAAATGAAATACGAAAATAAAGACGTCTTTGAAAAAGCAAATATGTTTGGCATGGGTCAATTAAATACGGCATACGCTAAATATTTCGTCGGTAACTCATTCTTAAACCCTCTTACAAATCCAAAGGAAGGCCTTTTTATGGCAAATGTAACCTTTGAGCCAAGATGTCGTAATAATTGGCATATCCATCATGCAAAAAGAGGGGGAGGGCAAATACTTATATGCACCTCAGGCGAAGGATGGTACCAAGAAGAAGGAAAAGATCCAATCAGTCTTCATGAAGGCAGCGTAGTTACAATTCCTTCTAATGTTAAACATTGGCATGGTGCTAAAAAAGATAGTTGGTTCTCCCATATTGCAATTGAAGTTCCTGGTGAAGAAACTAGCAACGAATGGTGCGAACCAGTAAGTGACGAAGAATATGACAAATTAGAAAAATAAGGGGTACGTATGGCTAAAATAGTTCAAAAGGCAGGCAAAGAAGCGTTAGGTGAATTCGCGCCAGAATTCGCTCATTTCAATGATGATATTCTCTTTGGAGAGAATTGGAACAATGAAGATATTGATCTAAAAACCAGATGCATTATCACCGTTGTCACCTTAATTTCACAAGGAATCACAGACTCATCCTTAAAATATCATCTTCAAAACGCTAAAAATAATGGGGTAACAAAGAAAGAAATTGCTGCAATAATCACACATGTCGCATTTTATGCTGGATGGCCTAAAGCATGGGCTAGTTTTAATCTAGCAAAAGAAATTTGGGTGGAATAAAACTGTTTAATAATCCAAAACGCATATCTTCAAAGTAAAAGCAAATAACGTAAAAATAAGCGGGTTTCCCCGCTTATTCTAGATTTCTGTTCGTCTATTCTATTCTGAATAAATCTGTGTGAAGGTCATTGAGAAATTGAATAGAGGAAGATCTGGATGAATGGCAATAATAAGCTTATCTGGACCAGTGTAGCCTGTATATTTTCTGAACTTGCTTTCAGAAAGTATGACCATTCTTGATTCCATATTGCGTACCGTGCCATCAGTGTTATACAAAGCGTGGTAATTCAAGTTGCTAATATCCTCTCCGTCTTCATTCAAAATGCTAAACTCAAAGAGCTTACCTTGTGGAAGAGTGATTTCATAGAAAGCGTATTGACCAGTATTTACACCAGTAAGGCCTGTACCTTCGCTTGAAGAGAAAGTATATGTCTTTCCATCTTCGCTAACTGCGAATGTTCCGCGCTCAACTTCCCATCCGCAACCGCCATCTAGTTCCTCATCGCAATAGCCTGTTTTGTAATATTTATCAACGTGCATATGAACGCTTGTGACAACGCCCCTTAAATTGGCTTTGCCACCACCAGAGGCAAGGAAGGAAACAAATTCATCTCCCGCTTTAATTGGATAGGCCCTGCCCATCTTAAACTCAAAGACAACTTCCGCCTCCCCGTTAGCTGGTATTGAAGAGATAGGCTTATTATCTGAGCCTATGATATTAATGATTTCTGCTGAGGTAACATATATTCCTTTGCCAGCAAGATCCTCGAAGCTATTACTTCCAGAGGCATAAACATTAAGATACGGGACAAAATATAAATAAGGTGTCTTATAAAGATTGTATTCAGTAGCGGACAAATTCTTTATCGTCGTTCTAAATTGAGGGATGATCTTAGTGCTTTCTTCATCTCCCCATATGGAGATTGACGTTCCACCTTTATGAATGGTGTTGAATAAAACTGTTACATCTGAAGATGTTACATAAAGTTTTACAGAATCATATTCGTATCTTCCTGCCTTTTGGATACTATTTCCATTGCTATCTTCGATCTTTTCAACTTGTGCAGGTTTTGAGCAATGCGAGAAGTAAACTGTATCGCCAACAGATACTTGGCCAGCTGCAACATATCCTGTGCAACGGATATTTGTGCCCTCCATGTAGACAATTGTTGATTGAACGAAACGGAAAGTTTCATCATTAAGAACGGTTAGGGATAATGTGATGTCATTCCATTCTTCAGGTGTATCGAAGGTATAGTTGCTATTAGAAATCCACAAGTGTTCATAGGTGAATTCATGTGTGCCGATTTTCTTCATTTCGTTACCAGCATTAAGATCATTATCGTCATACAAATAAACCTCATCACCTGGTAAGACACCGTCCTCTTCAGTGAAATGATAGATGGCCTCATACTGTCTATCTAAGGCACTACGAGTAAATTTTCCGTTATTATAGGAAGAAGGTATTGTTAAGGTTCTCTTAGTGGAAATCTTATAAGTGTCTTTATCTAAAACTAGTTTGTAATTTGTTGCATCGTCACCTGAGATGGTGATATTGCCTTTAGATAGAGAGGCGCTTGCACCTACATAGGATTTTTCATAATCAACGTTAACGTTAATATCATCTCCATCAATCGCCCCGTAATCAACTAAGCAATCGGTTTTTTCATCTTTGATATTCGAAATCGTTTTAGTGGTAGTACCGTCATAAACTTTATCAAGATTCAATCCCTTGCCTAACTCACGTTGTTCTAAAACGAAAGAGACCTCTAAACTAGCAGCCTTATGATCTTCTCCTTCTACGATAGACGCTTTGACTGTATATGTTCCAACGTCTTTAGGCGCATTTTGAGCACTATACCAAGTTGAGTCTCCAGCTTTCTGATAGGTGATAGTCTTAATGCCAGCAGACCAATTGAAACTATTTGTGTTTATGAAAGTGCTAATACTCTTTCCATTATAAGTGCCTTTAAGTTCGTCTTCGCTTATTGCCAATGTGATTTGAGAATCTTTCTTCTCAAGCATTGGAATAGTTTCACTCTTCTCATAGGCGCAAGTAAGGCAAGTATAATGTTGCAAGCCATCTTGGGTATAAGTTGCTTCTTGGTCAATTATTGGCTCTGTCGAGAAATTATGCTCGCCATATGAGTCTTTTTCATCGGTATGAACGCATGTTGCCTCATGCCAGTGGTGAGTTTCGTTACTTTTCCAATGTTCTGTATCAAACGTATGAACATGCTCAATTAATGGAAGGATATCTTCTTTTTTGTAAGAGCAAGTAAGGCAAGTATAGGTAAATATACCTGTCTCAGTCTCGGTTGCGGGTTTTGTCTCTTGACCAGCGTCAAAATTATGTTTGGCCTTTTCTGAGACGTCACTATGGCCGTTGACAGTGCATTTTTTCCAGTGATATTCCTCATCGTAAGTGTAGGTCTCACTGTATTTATGCTCTTCGTTCGAAGACAACTGCGAACTACTGTTATAAACGGAACTGTTGTCTGTTGATGATTCCTGGTGTCCGCAAGCGGCGAGCATGCCAAGCATCGCAATAGAGGACACCAAAAGCAAATTCTTGTTCATGGTGATTCCATTCCTTTCTACCGATAGGATACATTAAAACTATCCCCCCCCCGCAATTATGAATTTAGAGTCAATCTATTTTCTTTAGATCAAAGAAGATCTAAAGAATAAATAAGTAAAACATTACTCAAATAAAGAGTAAATTGAAATTTATCAAAACAAAAAACCTCAGCGAAATGTAGTTAAATGCACACTGAGGTTATGCTGTAAAATCTATTTTGTTTATGCGGATTTTCTATCCTTTGATGAGTAAATATGGCAGCCTTTACGCCCGCTATTTTTCACATAATAAAGGGCTTTATCAGCATCGTTAAATAAATTCTCATTAGGATTCTCTTTATCGGTAAATGCCGCACCAACACTAAGTGAGACCGGTGGAAGATCTCCGTTGGTTACAAGTTCGTTATTGATTTCAGCTATTTTATTCTCAATCACATATTGAAAATCACTTGTTAAATCCATCATGATAACGGCAAATTCATCTCCGCCAATCCTACAGACATGATCAATTGAACGGAAGGCTTCCGCTAAGAGTTTTGAGACTCGTTTAAGAATGGTATCTCCTACAATATGGCCATAGGTGTCATTAACGTTCTTGAAATTGTCGATATCAGCAAGAATCAAAGCAAAATTCCTCTTATCCTTTACTGTTGATTTGAGAATCTGATCAAAAGAT
Organism: Hallerella sp.; assembly: GCA_963648925.1. Lineage (GTDB taxonomy): Bacteria > Bacillota_I > Bacilli_A > RFN20 > CAG-826 > UBA4951. The sequence continues at coordinate 1,555 of CAVJFO010000019.1, read as the reverse complement.
CCACGGTTAAGAACACCAGTCATCGGATCATGCTCCGCCTGGTATTTCATTCTCTTTTCCTCTGTGATATCACGAGCAACATATAAGGTTTCTATCGCTCTGCCATTTTCATCTCTCCGTTTCACAATGAAACGAGCCTGCATCCATTTTTCTGCAGACGCTTTATAATCCGTTGCCACGGTATTAACTTTTTCAAGTCGATCCGCCAATGTATTTAAATCAAGGAATTCGCTTAAGGATTCTCTGAATTCCAATTCGACAAATTTTTCTAAGACTAGTTTCTTTATATCGTCAAAATTACCTTTGGCTGGAATAGACTCTCCCATAAGAGGGACGCTAGTTAGTATTTGATATTCATGCGTAACGATATTTGCTTGGAAAATCGTGGAGTAGATGGTTGAAAGGGAATTAATAACCTCCGCACGTTCTTTTTCTTCTTTGAAACGCGCTTCTTCTAGTTCTCTTTCTCTCTTTTGATTTTCTCTTTGTTCCGCGACGATTTTATCGATAAGGCGGAACCCAACAACAACATTTTCCGAGTCTCCGACTCTTCTGAAATCATACTGATAATAATGCACCACGCCATCTTCTATGTTGCGATATGTGCCAGTATATTTATCCTGCTTAGAAAATACTTCTCTGATATTTTTTACGTTTAACGTTTCTTTTATTCGTTTCTTATCGTCAGGATGAACGGTTTCACGTACCCAACGGTCAATAACGGCATCAAATGGGAATGTTTGGCCATCCACATCTCTAATCGCCCTTACGTTATAGTTATCATCAAGTCTTATAGCACGGGCCGTTCCTTCTTCCATGTTCGCAACAAAAACATTTCTGAAGCTCTTAGATAAAGCAATGATGATTTCAAGTTGTTCATCAACTTCTTTTTGGTGAGCCAGCTCTTTTTCTCTTTTGATTTCCTCGATTTTATGATGTTCTTCAATGATGTCATCAATGTTTTGGAAACCCACTATTGCTATTTTGCCATTCTTATCAGCTTTATTGATTATGTATTGGAAATGATGAATCTCGCCATGCATGAGGCTACGATAACTTCCAACAATCTCTTCTTGAGTTTCGAAAGCCTTTTTTATGTTTTCTAACGTAAATGAGGCGTTAACTTTCTCTCTATCTTCTGGATATACAATCGTGTTGATCCAATTATTAAGGACCGTTTCATATTGAAACTCCTCGTGATCATCTTTATTCAAAACATCTATGTATGTTGCGTCAAGTTTAAGAATTCTTGCCGTCTTCTTCTCTAAATCTATCCAATACACATTTTTAAAATGATGGGCAAGCGCGTCAAAAACGATTTGCTCTTGTCTAAGTAATTCGTTTGTCTCGCTAGATATATTCGTCAACATACATTCGCCTTTTTATAAAAATTAAACCCTCTTTGTAATATACGTACTAACTAGGTAGATAAAGATTATCACTTTTAATTTTATAGTTCAAAGTTTATGCAATAAAAGTTTTATCTTTTATTCTACAATGGTTATCAATCATTCTTTTCATGCAAAAATCTTTCTTTGTTTCCTAATTGTGATTC
>CAVJFO010000018.1:0-19131 GCA_963648925.1 Hallerella sp. | reverse complement strand
CCTGTGGGCATGATGTCGTTGATGCAAAGGCTGAGCATTGCTATAGAGACGTTGTTATACTTATACCCGCAACTGAAGAAGAGGGAGGCTACACCATCCATACATGCGTTGTTTGCGATTATTCGTATAATAGCGATCAAACCCCCAATCTTACAAGGCAAAGAGCGCTTGGCATGATCCCGGTGTTGGATGATGCCCAACAATATCTGACTTATGGCTTATATCCTCAAACACATGTAAGCGATGAAACTACCGTCAATGCTTTGAATGAATTATCGAAAGAAAAAAGCACGGAAATCAATGGTTGGTATTTATACAATGATGAATACTATGCTCAGAAAACCACAAATACTTACGATTCAGGTTGTACATTCAATGATGGGACAACAATTGAACCAGATACATCGTATTGGTATAAGTGTGAGCTGATTGAATGGAAGATTTTAGCATTAAACGATGGTGCGTATTCTCTTGTTTCAATGGTTTTATTGGACGCTCATGAATACAATGAATCTTATACCGGAACCAAAAACGATTGTTATGCGAACAACTACGATAATTCCGAAATTAGATCTTGGCTTAATGATGATTTCCTAAATACCGCATTCAATCTCAAATCATCACACATTCAAACTACGATTGTTGATAATTCAGGATCAACGACAGATTCTTCGAGTAATCGTTATGCCTCCTCTAATACAAAAGATAAGGTTTATTTGCTTAGTTATAGGGATTACTTAAATGCTGGTTATGGATTCTCGATTAGTTCTTCTTCATCAACAACTAGATACTGCAAAGCCTCTGATTACGCTCGTGCGAATGGTTCGTATAATGATGGTTACTGGACTCGCTCACCTTCTAGCGGCAGCTCTATCCGCGCGTGGTACGTCAGTAACGATGGCAGCCTCAACTATTACGACTACTATGTCAACTACGCCAACTTCGGCGTTCGTCCAGCAATCACTATCAAATATTCTCTCTAACCAATACCCAAAGAGAGTGGCCCCCTAAAAAATAAACGGCCACTCTTTTTATTTGTCTTTCTCTACTGGCATGGTTGTCTTGGCGGCTTCCGGTGCTCATATCATCTTGAAAGAGCGTAAAAATATGATGAGCACTTTCTTAAAATTGCTAAAAAAAGCAATTTATGGTTATAATTAGGCATGCTTACAAAAGAAGAAAAAAGACAGGCTAAGGCCTTAAAAAAAGAAGAGCGTGAAATTAAACGCGCAAAGCAAATTGCTCATTGCAGGGGCTTTAAAAACTTCTGGTGGTGGTTTTTTGGTTTTATGTCCTCATTAGTTGTCGTTGGGACAGCTGGCGCTTTATGCGTTTGCGTTTTTCCAATGAGTACGTTCGTTGGCAACGATGGAAAATATGTTGATAAAGACGTTTCTGATAAAACTCTTTTGCAATTCATAACAAACTACAAATCATACTCAGTCTCTAATTTCCCTGTTATCAAGGAAGCGTTGCAAAAATTAGTCATGAGCGCAGGATTAGATAAATATGTATCTATAGATTATGACAAATTAGCAGAGGCTTTAACATTTGACGTTTCCCAAATTTCTTTTACGGATTTGTACAAAAATTGCATCGACATTGTTTGCACGATTGATTCTTTAGATTTAGCAAGCGTTCTTGGTGATTTTGCTAATCTTTCAATCATGAATGAGAATACCCCTGTTACCGAGCCAATTGATACGACAAGCGACTCATTCAAGCCATATATGTATTATTACTTAAAAGATAACAATACATTAGATCGCGCATATGATGATGAAGGAAACCTTCTTCCTGAAGCAGAAGGAAAGCAACTTTATTATCCCGCTTTAAGGAAGATTCCTCTTGATGACTTAATAAGCGTCCTTCCTAAACGAATCGGGCAAGAGCAAATCCTTAATGTCATCAAAATGGTAACTACGGTTGAAAAAGATTCTATCTTTGAAAAACTATTTGATGGATACACGATTGAAGGCATTGGCTCGTTTGACGTTAATAAAGTCCTGCTTAGCGACATTCTTACAATAACCGATGAGAATAGATCAATGTTCAATATCATTTGCTCTGCAGTTAAATTAAGCGAAGGAGAAACAAAACCAACTCCTGAGACTCTTACGATTTCTCATCTTTCCTCGATTGATATCAATGGAGCCCATTTAGTTGATATCGTCGAACCAAGTGAGAGTAATAAAGACTTATACGCCTTACTAAGAGACGCTTCTGGCAAAACAAATAACGAAGATATAACTATCGAAGATGTTATTAATGCTAATGTAGATAACGTTAAGCTTTCAACTCTCTTGCCATATGAAGGGAATGAAAAGCTTGCTGATATTTTGCTTTCCGCCACTGGTGCATCCTCATATGAAGACATTGCTTTTAACGATCTTAAAAATATCGATACAAACAACATCAAATTAAACGTTGTTGTTTCTTCTTTAGATGAGAAACTTCAAAAAGTCTTATGCAAAGGCTGTGGAGTTTCCTCTTATGATGATTTGAAACTCGGTGATCTTTCATCTTTTAACATGGATTTGGTCATGATAAATGATGTAATGCCAGATCTTTCCGATAACCTTAAAGATATTCTTGTTAAGGGCTGTGGAGCTTCCTCCTACGAAGAACTTTCCTTTAACGACCTCAAGAATTTTGATATCAATAAATTACCTTTATCGATGGTTATTGAAAATAACTCCACCAATGAGAAACTGATATCAATTCTTCTTGAAGCAAGTGGAAAGACAAGTTATGAAGATATGACCGTCTTTGATTTATCTAACGGATTTAACATTGATAACGTTCGTTTAATCACTATTTTAGGCGAAAATGATACTTTATTCGATGTTCTTCAAGACGCGACTGGCAAGAGTAAAGATGAAATTCGTATTTCCGATCTTTCTTCCTTCTCTATTGAAAATATCAAACTTTCTACCGTTATTAAGAATGAAACGGGGAATAAGATAATAGACGCCTTGATTAAAGATGATACGGTCACTCTTTCTAACATCGGCGAAAAGATAAATAATACGAGCATATACGATTTCTACGGCGAAGAATGTTTTACTCTTGATTCTTCTAAAACGGCTTTCGCAGACGATCATTATGTTAAATCGGTTAACTCAGAAGGGCTAGTTACTTTCACTCTCGATACTGACGGAGATTACACAGGTGACTATTATGTCTCCAATGATTGCGGGTTATTAGGCATGCTTTGCTTTACTGTTGAAGATACCGATGCCGATACAGGAAAAGGAATCAAGTACGTTCAATCAAACTACACGTATAGCGACTTAGAATCCAACACTGAGGTTAATAACGTTATTGAGAATTCAACCGTCTATCAGCTTATTGCCGTTGGCGCAATTGAAAATAAGAGTGGAGGCTATTCAAATAACGTCCTTAAACGTACGATTAAACAGATTCTTGATCTTCTTGACTCCATACCTTCGACTTAATTAGCTTAAAAAGAAAAAACCGCTAGGCTGAGTGATTGTTCACTTAACGTTTAGCGGTTTTTGCTATTGATTATTTAGCTAACGCATCATCGGCCATAAAACCCTTCTTTTGCAATCTAAGGGCGCCAGCCATGAATAATGCCTGGTAAACGATATTAACTGATATTGCTATCCAATTGGCTTTGAACGATTCTTTTGTTGAAAGGTAACCCATTCCAACCATAAATAGAATTGCTAAGCCAAATAAGATGGCAGAAATAACATCTTTTCTTCTTATGGAAATGATTGTTAGCATAATTAGACTTCCTGCCGCACCAATAATCATCATAATGATAAATGGCATGGTATTATTGAATTCAGCAAGACCGTCAGTTGATGCGAAGATCGTAGTGGCGATAAACGGAATAACTCCAACGACTTGGACTTTGGTGTATTTTTTGTTGTATTTCGTAAACATTCCGAATAAAGCAATAAACATCAACGCAAAACCAATTGATTGAGTTGAGGTAAATTGTTTGTCTAGGATCGTATAGGTATAACCGCTAATGCCAATAACAAGCTTATGCATCGCCTTAAGGAAACCGGCTGCAAAAACCATTATCGATCCAGCGGCAAAGAGGGCGTAGTTGCCTTTAACCATCTTGTTATACAAACAACGTTGAAGAACGATAGCGCCTATAAGGAATAGAGTGATAGGAATTAAATCGTAAAGTGCTTGTAGAATAATTAAATAAGACGAGGAAGAATATACGGAAAGATAGCTTGTATCTTCAGCCGTTTCGAGAATTTTAATTAACGTATTCATTTTACCCAGTTCCATCCTTGCAAAGTTTTGATTGGTATTATGTGCATGAGGATAGGGGTTTTCTTGACGTAGGCTTGATACTCAGGGTCATATCCGTAATTCTTTGTTTGTCTCTTTTCAAGACGCTTTGCGCCCGAAAGCATGACGTAGATGATCATAATCCAACCAAAGAGCGAAATAACCCATTCCCACCAATAAGTCATCGCGGAAATACCGGTTAATAAAACGCCAGTCCAGAAAAGTATCTCGCCTAAATAATTCGGACAACGGACAAAGCGATATAAGCCTGTGTCGACAAAACGATTAGGATTTACCTTTTTTGCCGCGGATTTTTGATAATCAGCAAGCGATTCGATGAATAAGGCAATAATCATTATGACCCCACCGATGATTGGAAAGACTAAATCAAGAACATTATTTGTCGTATTGTAATTGATTCCGGAAATCACACGATAGGAAACTGGAGCGATTTGGCAAACGTATAAAACAATAACGGAAATCCAAATAGCCGCTTTTACAAAGATTGGCATCTTTTTTTCGCTCTTGCCAGCTACATTGCCTAATGTCTTGCGATATGAAGCGGATTTAATTTCTCTGAAAAGCAAGAATCCAGATAAACGACAGCCATAAAGGAATAGAAGCGCTAAAAGAACATATTCAGCAATCCCTAATGAAGGAATAAAACCAACTAAAGACATTACTAATAAGGAAATGGCCATGCCAGCAATTGCAAAACCATATCCGACTGACATGAAATAAACGAATTTAGCAAAACCAATTGCACAGCAAACTGCCGCAACTCCTGCCAAAATTCCTGTTACAATCCAAATAAGTTCCATTATTTAGTCTCCTTTTTATAAAGAGAGTTGATGTATTCCTTAAAGGATAAGTCGCCATATTTATCTTCTCCGACTAAATCATGAGTCAAAGTCCATTTGGAGAAACGAACTATTGGTCCTTTGCCATTGTTTTCTTTTTCCGCTTTGCGAATGATTAAATCAAATAAGAAAACAGGCGCTCTGGATATTTTTACTTTCTTACCTGCCGCTTCAAAGAACATCGTGGCAATTTCTTTATAGGTGTAGGTTTCTTTTCCGCCGATATTATAAGTTTTGTTTGTATCGCCTAAATGAAGGAGAATGAACTCAGCTAAATCTGACGTGTCAATGACATTTGCGGGATAATCCTTATGTCCTAAAAGAGTTACCTTGCCCTTTTCAATCATTGGCATAAAGACTTTAGCGATGTCGTAGAAGTAGCCAGTTGGACGATAGATAACATAATCCAATCCAGATTCTTTGAGTTTTTCTTCGAATTGATGTTTTGCTTCAAGCATAGGAACGCTTGGATCAGTATCACATTTGATAACAGAAACATAACCGAATTTCTTAACTCCTGCTTTTTTAGCTTCGGCAAGAAGATTCAGGTTGCCATTTAAGTCAATATCGTAGTTGCTTAATGTTTTTGAAGCTCCAACTAAACCAACTGTTGTAATAACTGCGTCCGCGCCATCGCATACTCCAGCAAGAGTTTCGGGCTTGGTTACATCTATTTGATGGAAAACGTATTTGCCTTTGATTGAAGGAATTTCTTTTTCCTTCATATCTAAAGCAACGACTTCGTAACCTTTTTCAATGGCTTTTTTAAGAATATCGGTGCCTAAATTTCCGAATGCACCAGCAATTACTAATTTCATTATTTGTCTTTTCCTTTCTCTTTGGCGCGTTTATCGTTAATTATTTCCATTTCTTTGGCGGTAATTAATTTAACGTTATGTTCTTCGGCCCATTTAACGCAGCCCTTTAGGGCGGTTGGAAGGAAGATTCTTGGGACTTTAACGAGTTTTGCTAGAGCATCGTCAGTAAATTTAACATCTGTTTGAAGTCTTTCCGCGGCATATCTAACGCTAGAGATAGATGCTTCACGCATCGGAAGGAGTTCTGGACGTGGTTTCTTAAATCTTGAACACCAGAAATATTTAGAATCGCGATACCCGAAATCCGTAGGAACCTTAGGGAATCCGCTAGCGGTAACGCCATTAACGATGGTGTTGTAATATTTCTCTTTCATCATGATCTTATCGATCCTAAGAATGAAATGAGCGCCAAATTTAGAAGTAATTCCGTTGAAATCATGATATGGCTCAGGATAGCCATTAAGCTCTCCTGGCTTGTCATTTTGAGCGTTATCTAACTCTTTCATCCAAGTGCATTCAATTACTTGGAAAGATTGTTTAACCACTTTAGGGAATTTTTCGTTTGGATGAATTTTGGCCATTTCTCCATCTTCAAGTTCAAAGATGCAATTCTTCATTTTTTCGGCTGTTGTATCGCCAGGCCAGCCCATTCTAACTGCCTCTTTGAATAATTTCTTATCGTCAGGAATGAAATTAAGAGTGCATTTGCCAGTTCTTAAAATGTTTTGAGCGGTGTTAGAAGAATTACGGCATTCTAAGAGCATCGCATAATATTCCTTTCCAGCAATATAATATGGGGCCAATAATGAATATGGGCCAAGGTTAGTCTCGCCATTTTCCGCTAAAGTGCCAACCATTGCAACTGGCATTGGGAAAAATAGAGAAGTTTGATAGAAGTTGTCCTTTGCTTCTAATATTTTGAAATCGCTCATTTGTTTTTACCTCCTATAAGCAATTTGAATAACGAATTGGAAATTTTATCGAAAGATAGTTCATATGTTGAAGAAGACTGTATTAAGAGCAGACAAACTATGTAACGATCGTTTGGGTCAGATTCGATTGAAAATTTGCTTTCTGCCTCAAGAACATATTTTTCGATATTTCTAATAAATGCATCATGTCCAAAAATGATTTTAGAACGCATTTCAGCAGGGATTTGAATGGAGAAAAATAACTCCTTATGCGATTGATAAAAGGCGCAAATTGAATTGTATATAGTTTCAATACAGGCGGGAAATGATGGGGATTTTTGGATTTTTTCTTCAAGTTCATTTTCAGAAATAGCCCATTCATCTAAAAGAATCGCTGCTAATATGCTCATCTTGTTAGGAAAATAGTTATATATTGTTCCAACGCTATAGCCGGTTTTTTTGGCAACGTCTCTCATTGTTAAAAGATTAAAACCTTTTTCGGAAATAATAGTCTTAGTGGTTGAAATGATATTCTCTCTTACGTTTTTGATAATTTTAGGCATTTTAAATTCCTTTTTATGAACACGTTCATTTAGATTATAACCAACTGAAAACGATAATCAATATTTCGGTGAATATTTACCGATTTATTGATTGATAATGGTATTAATGCCTTCTAAGTATGAAAAAAAGATGCCCATTATAAAGGCATCTTGTTATTGTTTTTATAAGTGCAGAAGCGGATTTCGTGCCCGTTATCTTGAAGCGGTTCGCCTTCCTTGATTAATTCATATGAAGGATTTTCATCAACATTAGCGAAGAAAACCTCCGCTCCGCCATCTTCATTTACTTTAGTAAGATAGATTTCATCATAGAATGGCAACATCTGATTGTATATTGATGCGCCTCCGATGATATATACATCGCCGGTTTCAAGATGATTTTTGATTTCTTTTTTGAAATCATCCATGCTGTGGACGTTAATTACTCCATCGTGATTATGAGTAACGTCTCCTGATAGAACGATATTGGTTCTATTTTTAAGAGGTTTGGAATTTGGGAATGAAATTAGTGTGTTTTCACCCATTGCAACCGTATGTCCAGAAGTTGTTTCCCTAAAAAACTTCATATCTAAGGGGAGGTGGAATAGAAGATCGTTTTTCTTTCCAATTCCAAACTTATTATCGCAACATAAAATAGCTCTTAATTTACTCATATTAGATTGCCACAGGAATTTTCTTTCCTAATTTTTCAAATTCATAGTCTTCTAAATCAAATGAATCGACAGTGAAATCGTAGAAGTTTGTGATGCTCTTATCCATGATTAGTTTCGGAGCAGGATGTTGAGGTTTTTCCATTACTTCCTTAACTAAATCGATATGACGATCATATAAATGAGCATCGGAGATGACATGAATTAAAGTGCCGGCCTTTAAACCAGAAACTTGAGCAAACATCATAAGCAACAATGAATATTGCAAAACATTCCAGTTATTGGCTGTTAACATATCATTTGATCTTTGATTGAGAATTCCATTTAACGTATCTCCCGAAACGTTAAAAGTCATCGAATAAGCGCATGGATATAAATGCATCTCGTGCAAGTCATCAAAATTATAGATATTAGTCATAATTCTTCTTGAAGAAGGATTGTTTTTTAAATCATATAAGACTCTGTCTACTTGGTCGAATTCTCCTTCAGGATAAACTGATTTTCTTCCTAATTGGTAACCATAAGCTTTACCAATTGAACCGGTCTCATCAGCCCATGAATCCCAAATATGGGAATGAAGATCATGAACATTGTTGGATTTTTTTTGCCAAATCCAAAGTATTTCGTCTAAACAATTCTTAAAGGCGGTTTTTCTAATCGTCAAAATCGGAAGTTCTTCTTGTAAGTTATAGCGATTTACAATCCCAAACTTCTTGATCGTATGGGCTGGCGTTCCGTCTTCCCAGTGAGGGCGAACCTTACAATTCGTGTCCCAAACTCCTTCCGTTAATATTTCTTTGCAATTATCGATAAAAATTTGATCTGCTCGTGACATAATTAATCTCCGTTTTCTACATTAATAATCATACAAATTTCTACCCGATTTAGATAGATAAAATAAAGGTATTTATTTCTTGATAATAAGAAATCTAACGTTCGATAGAAAGACTTATTCGTTTTTTATAACCGTTAGAAAATCAATAAAAATCCAAAAATCCACGGCAAAACCCCTCTGTTTTGGTTTTCTGTACTCGAAATATAGCTATTTCAATGAACTTATTTTGTTTGCTTCAAAATGAATGTAATTAGAATTACCAACGAAAAGAGCCAGGCTTATCTCCTCACCGGAGCCGAAGATTTCCGCCATGCGGATAATAATTCCCTGGCTTAAATGATAGATATAAATGATTAAATTTGGCGCGTTAAAATTCAGGGCCAGTTTTCGTTTATGACCTTTAATTAAACTTGTAGCATTACCGAATTAGTATTTATTCTTATAACTTTTACGAGCATTTGGGCAACCCCAGACTAACGAATTAGAAATTGGGGCTTAATCTATGAAATACGATTGTTGGATGATAAAAGAGATCAGATGGATGCCAACTTTTTCTTAATCATCATTATTTTCGTTAATGAACGCATTTTGCATTTAATAATATTTTTTAATTTTCTAAGATTTGAAAAAAGCTTGTACTACACAAGCTTCATTTTTCATATATGTCTTTTCTATGACCTATTTTTACAAGATATATTATCAACTCAAAATCGGATATCTCTGCTATTACCCTGTAATCCCCTATACGATATCTCCAATAGCGGTTGAGTCCGCCTTTTAATGGTTTGCCTATCCTTCTCGGGTCATCGATTCCATCAAGGTTTTTTCGAACCCATTTCGTGATTATCATCATTGCGGGGCGATCCATTTTGCTAAGTTGTTTTAATGCAGTTTCGGAATATCGCGGATGATATTTTTTCTCATTCATAGTCCAAGAATCTTTTCAGCCTCATCAATCGAATATGTCTTTTCGGACCCATTTGCGATTCTCTCAGAAATAACTTTAGCCTCAGTAAGGTCATATTCTTCTTCAACGGCTTCAAAGAACGCCCTTTTTATTGCCTCTGAGAGAGTTAATCCCTCGCATTTAGCATATGCGTCAGCTATTTCTCTCTGTTCTTTTGTCATCCTAATACTTACGTTCATATTTTCCCTTCCTTATTATCTGAGCTATATTCATTGTAATGCAATGTATTACAATATGCAAAATGATATTGCTTATCAAGAAAGAGAATGAATTTGCAAACTCTGAAGTAATCGTTAAGGATGGTTGAATTTTTGGTCGTTTTTTAATGCTGAATGTTCGAACACCAACTAATAATCTAACCCCTTTTTAAAATCTCTTTTTTCATTTTTTCACCAAAATCTTTGCCAAGTGCACAATTGATAAAATGAAAGGCGCAAATGATAAGTAAAAAAGAGGTGCAGAAAGTTTCGATAATAGGCTTAAAAAACAAAAAAACATGCCCATTTTGAGCATGTTAGTTAATTACGATGGTGCGGGAAATCGGACTCGAACCGACATGGGAATCCCATACGCCCCTCAAACGTACGCGTCTACCAGTTCCGCCATTCCCGCAGCGTTCCATATTATAAGTAATGGCTCGCTTCTTAGCAAGAGAAAATTTAAATTATGCTAAACTTGGGAAGAAAAGACAGGCAATTCCGAAATAAATAACCAAAGTTAAGACGTCCATAACCGTGGTAAGCATTGGTTGAGCAAGCAAGGCTGGATCTTTCTTGATAGCGGCTGCGCCCATGCAAAGGCTTGTCCCAACAATCTTTGAAAAAACAATAGCAAAGAACATCGTTATCGATACTAAGGCTGAGAATGTTAAGGAATGAGTTGCAAATTGAAGTGCATGTTCCCCATTAAAAGCCATGCCATTCCAAATATAATAATTAGAGAAATCAAATGTAGTCCCATCCCCTGGGTAATTAACTTCCCCTAAGGAAACGATGCCGGTATATTGTTCCATCGTTACCCATATAAAACAGAAAAGGGCAACGCAAGCCGCAACAATCAATGAACTGCGGAATTCTTTCCAAAGGATTTTTAGAATATCTTTTGGACCAAATTCATTTGTCGCAAGACCTCTAATCATCATGCCAGTCGTTTGTCCTCCGGCATTTCCTCCTGTATCCATCAAAGTTGGAACAAAAGAAACAAGGATTGGCAAGGAAACGAAAATCATTTGCGATTCGAGTCTGTTTAGAACCATTGTCGTGAAAGTTCCTAAAACCAACAAGGCAATAATCCAAGGAATACATTTTTTAGCATTTTCTAATACACCAGTTTCGTTATAGGTTTTTTCTGAAGGAACGAGATTGGTCATGTGAGCAATATCCTCGTTACTTTCTTCGGTGATAACGTCCATAGCGTCATCAACTGTGACTATACCAAGAAGGCAATTGTCTTCGTTTAAAACCGCCAAGGCGTTCAAATCGTATTTTCTAAACATGTTAGCAACGTCTTCTTTATCCGTGTTAACGTGACAGAACGGAGCATCTTTGTTCATGATATCGGAAAGAAGAGCGTCGTCTTTTGACCAAATAAGGTCATCAAGGTCAACAGTTCCAACGAATTTACGTCTTTCATTTCTAACGAATATTGTATAGACGGTTTCCGCTTCACGGCCTCTTAACCTAATATGCTCAATAGCTTTTTTGACATTCATTCCTTCCTTTAATTCGATGAACTCGGTGGTCATGATTGCCCCAGCTGTATCTTCTTTATATTTAAGGAGCTGATTGATGTCTTTTCTCATTTCTGGATCAGCCGCGGCTAAGACTTTTTTAGCAAGGTTCGCAGGCATATCTCCAACTGAGTCAGCTAAGTCATCGGCGTATTGGGAATTAACGATCTCAACAAGTTCTTTGTTGGTCATTGCCTGAACTAAGGACTCTTTTAGATCTTGTGATAATTCATCAAACAATGAGGCGTTTTGCTCTGACTTTGTGTCCCTAAAAAGAGTAATGACATCTTTGATATCTAAATCTTCGCAAGCTTTAGCGATATCCGCGTCAGGAATTGTCTCAAAGATTCTTTTTAATTCTTCCCTATCGTGTTTGCTTATAGCAGATAGAAGAACTTCAGAGTCAAAAGATGCTTCATTGATATCTTCGGAGGTTAATTCGTCTATAGGCACGTCGATGTTTTCGATTTCTTGTTCTTTTATTTTTTCGTTCTCGTTATTTTTATTTTCTTCTTCGTTCATTTGACGATCCTCCTATTGCCTAGTGTAGCATTTTAATCAAATTTTGGAACAAAAAACATTTAAATTTATAAATTTAAGGACACTAACTAGTGAACCCGTTTTATAATACTTTCCGTAATTCAAGGAGAATTTAAATGTCTGAATTAAAATTTATTGTTGAAACAAGTGCTCGTCACGTTCACTTAACACAAGAAACCGTTGAAGTTTTGTTTGGCAAAGGTCACGAATTGACCCCAAGAAAATATCTTTCCCAACCTGGTCAATACGCTTCAACTGATAAAGTCACTGTCATTGGCTATAACAAAAAAGATCCTAATGGACCACGCCCATCTGCCGCTTTCTCGATTCTCGGACCAGTAAGAAATGCTAACCAAGTCGAAGTTTCTTTTACTGATGCTAGAACCTTAGGCCTTACCGCTCCAGTCCGCGAATCTGGCGATATTGCTGGATCTGGCAAATGCACAATCAAAGGACCATGTGGTGAAGTTGAACTTGAAGAAGGCGTTATTGTCGCAAAACGTCACATCCACATGACTCCAGAAGATGCAGCTAATTTTGGTGTTGAAAATGGTCAAATCGTTTCTGTCAAAGTTACGGGAACTGGCCGTGAAACTGTCTTTGGCGATGTCGTAATTCGTGTTTCTAAGAGCTACGCACTCGCTATGCATATCGATACGGACGAATGCAACGCCGCCGCCGCCTTTGGCGAAATTTGGGGAACTATCGTTAAATAAGATGGCTGAATCCTTTTCTTACAAACCAAATAACGTTTGCGCACAAGGGTTTGAATTTGTCATTGATGGCGACACGATTACTTCCGTAAAAATAACTAGAGGTTGCGCAGGCAATACTCAAGGAGTTGCTCGTTTAGCGGAAGGAAGGAAAGTCGATGAAGTCATTTCCTTATTAAAAGGTATTAAGTGCCCAGGCTCTAAAGGCATGTGTACGTCCTGTCCTGATCAAATCGCCTTAGCGCTTGAAGAATATAAGAGAACCCATCAAAATGGCTAAAGTTTTGATTTTGAATGGCTCTCCTCATCTTGAAGGACATGTTTCCTTGATGCTTGAGACCTTCAAAAGCGCTCTAGAGAAAAACGACGTTAAGTTCGTTCAATATAATCTTGCCTTCATGAACATTCATGATAGCATTGGCGAAACTTATCCGATTCATGATGATATGGAAGATGTTTTATCTTCTTTAAATGAATGCGATTATGTTGTTTTTGCTTCGCCACTCTATTATTTCTCGTTTTCAGGGTATCTTAAATGCGCCTTAGACCGCATCACTTATTCGCCTTCTATTGAGAATAAAAAGCTTATCTGCCTTGTTAGCATGGGTGGGATAGACGAAGATGTTCTTGAGCCTTTAAAGAAACAATGTGAGCTTATCTCTAATCATCTAAAATGGGAATTGCTTAGCTTCTTATATATAAAGGATTGTAAAAAACCTTTAAAACAAGACAAGCATATAGCTGAACTTGAAAGAGTCTATCAGCTTGGCTTGAAGATTAAATAACACATTACCGGCTTAATAAAACTAAGCCGGTTTTTTCTTGCAAAAAAAGGATATCAACCATACAATATACGCACGGCGAAAGTCGGATATCCCGAAACGGTTAAAGAAAGACTGAAAAAAACCGTTAGCAACTCCATCTAAATCGGTGGTAAGTGCTCGTCTTTAGAGGGCCCACACACCCTAACGATATTCGAAGAATGTAAGGAAAACCTTCTACTAGTGTGGAAGTTTTTCGCTCTGATTAAAAGGAGTACAAAGATGGAAAAAGTTTTATTTACGTCCGAATCGGTTTCCGAAGGTCATCCAGACAAGGTCTGTGACAAGATTGCCGATTCAATTTTAGACGCGTGCTTAGCGCTTGATTCGCACGCCCACGTTGCCTGTGAGGTTTTTGCCACCACCGAGTTTATCGTTATTGGTGGAGAAATCACTGTTAACGGGCATATCGATTATGAAGGAATTGCTAGGAAAGTCCTTAGAGAAATTGGCTATACAACGCCAGAAAGTGGCATTGGATGCGATTCTTGCGAAATACTTGTGAAAGTTAAAGAGCAATCCCCAGACATTAACATGGGCATTGAAAAAGAAAACGAACTTGATATGGGTGCAGGCGATCAAGGCATCATGTTTGGCTATGCCTCAAAGGAAACGACAAATTACATGCCTTTCCCAGTCTCTATTGCTCATAAGCTCGTTAGAAAAGCAACTGCTTTAAGAAAAGAGGGGAAATTCCTTCACGCTCGTCCAGATATGAAATCTCAAGTCACGATCGATTATAGCGATGCAAACGCCCCTCGCATCGACACGATTCTTATGTCTTGCCAACACGATGAAGAAGTTAATCTTGATGAGTTCAAGAAATATATTCATGATGAAATTATGGTTCCAGTAGTTGAATCATTTGGCTTAAATACTGATTTCAAATGTTTGATCAATCCAACGGGAAGATTCTCGATTGGCGGTCCTATGGGTGACACAGGATTAACTGGTAGAAAACTCATCGTCGATACATATGGCGGATCGGCAAGACACGGTGGAGGAGCTTTCTCTGGAAAGGATCCATCAAAGGTTGATAGATCAGCGTCCTATTACGCAAGATACATTGCTAAGAATTTAGTCGCAGCTGGTGCGGCAGAAAGACTTGAAGTTCAACTCTCCTATGCCATTGGCGTTGCTGAACCTCTCTCAATTAACGTTTCTACATTCGGAACCGAACATTATTCAACAGAGACGATTTTAGAAGCCGTTAGGAAGTTCTTTGACGCAAGACCAGGAGCCATTATTGAGAAGTTCTCATTAAGAAAACCTTCATTCAAATATGCCGATACAACAAACTATGGCGCTTTCGGAAGAAAGGACATTACGCTCCCTTGGGAAGAGCTAGATAAAGTAGACCAACTTAAAGAATTCTTCTTAAATAAGTAATAAAACCCCTTAGTTAATGATATAACCCTCGCTTAGTCTTCTCTAAGTGAGGGTTTTTATTACTGTATTGTAAACGCTTACAATTTTACAATTACGAAATAGTTTCGACCGTAGGCTTACTTTTTAAAAATGTTATTTACTTTTTTTGCACTTATTTTATTATGTTGTTGTAAGGGATGATAAGTCCCGGGAGGTAAATAAATGAAGATACAAATCGTCGGTAAGAATATCCAAATTACCGACTCTATTCGTGCAACCATTGAAAAGAAATTGACACGAGTAGAGAAATATTTCGTTAAGAGTGACGAAGAAATCTTAGCGAGAGTTGTGGCAGTTGCATACACTGTCGGAGCCAAAATCGAAATCACGATTTTCACCAAATCGATGGATTTCAGAACCGAAGTTCGCGACAATGATTTGTATGCTGCCGTTGACTTAGCTATCGACAAGTTAGAAGATCAAATGCGTCGTCTTAAAACAAGAATGAATCGTTCTAAAAACGCTGGACAAGGCTTGGGCTTAGGACGTGCTATTGCTTTCGAAAATTTAGCTGACGAAGAAAGTCAAGAAGAAAAAGATGAGATTGTTAGAACAAAGTCAATCTATCTTGAGCCTATGACTCTTGATGACGCTATCACAAGAATGAACGCATTAGGTCATACATTCTTCGTTTACCTTGATGAAGATGATGACAAAGTTGCTGTTGCCTATAAGAGAATAGATGGTGGCTACGGTGTCATCGAAACTGAAAACGAGTTAAAGTAATTCGATTCAAAAACATTAGAGTGCTTCGGCACTCTTTTCTTTTTTCATTTTATGACTTAACCAACAAAAATAAAATGTTGCCTAATAAAAAATAAGAGGGTAAAATACTTCTATGAAGAAGTCTCTAACACGCAAAAAGATCAATGGACATTACTACTATTACCTGTCTCACAGAGAAGGAGAAAAAGTGGTTAGTGAATATTTAGGAAGTGCATCGTCAACTAAATATAAAAAATATCTTTATTCTCTTACTCATAAAGCATCAAAATATGGGTTAGAAAAAGTAAAGCAAAACAACTTCAAAAATGGAATTCCTGTCGCATATGTCGAAGATGGATACCTAGTTTATGAATATTCCAATGGTGCTAGGGAATATATGAACTCAAAAATGCAAATTATTAAGGTGACAAAAAATGGCAAAAAGAAGTGATTCAAAAGAACTTATATTAGTTTGCGGCGTGGATGGGAGTGGCAGAGGAACATTTGCTGATTGTTTTAAAAATTCCTTCATGCAGTCTTTGCCAATAATGCCCCTTTATCAAGGAATCATCGGAGGAAGCTCTTTTGTCACATTATCTTCGTTAACCGATCTCAAACATCTTAATTACATTAAATATGCGTCACAAAACGGTTACAAAATCACCCTATACTATATTTTTGCTGGTAAGCTTCTATCGATTGCCAGAAATCGTTTTAGACTTCTTTCTGATGGGATGGCTTTTGATGAAGACGCATTCAAAAAATCGTATGAATCTTCCTATAAAGGCTTAGTTGAGGTTTACGAATATATTGACTTAGTTTTCTTTATTAAAAATCAAAAAGAATATGAGTTCATGGTAGCCTATTCACCAAGTGAAACAAAAATAGACGAATTTAAAGAAGCGGTTAAGAAAGCAAAGTTTTTGGTTGACCATTTAAAATAATGGCGAAATAAAATCCGCTTAACTTTTAAACTACTTATAGTTAAAATATTCAACATGGTTATGCCTAAGGTAATAGCAACTGATTTAGATGGTACGCTTTTCTACCCCAAGAAACGTATCAAACTGATTCCTAAGGATTCGAAGATATTCTTAAGGAGATACATAGATGATGGCGGCAAACTCTTAGTCGTTAGCGGCAGAGGGAAATTCTTTGCTGATAAAGTTGCTAAATCTCTTAATCGCCCGGTTGATGCCGTTGGGTGCAATGGCTCATTTGTTGTTAGCAACGGAGAGATCATTAAAGAGACTTTCTTCTCTATCGAGGAATTAAAAACGGTCTTAAACGAAATAAGAAGAGAACACAAATTAATGTTCATTTCTTTATTTTGCAAAAACTGTAATTTTGTTATTGATGTTTCAATGATGAAACTATTCCCTCGAATCGGCTATCGCCTTTATGAGGTGTATCAAGGCTGTTATCACGAAAGAGTGTTCAAAAGCGAAAAAGTCTTCTATGAACAACTTGAACAAGGAGAAGTTTATAAGGTTCTGCTCTTTGTTGGCCCTTGGAAGAAATACATCCAAAAATCCGAAGAATTAACCGACCTATTATCTATTAGATATCCAAATTTGAATTTCGCTAGTAGCAATCAGGCGATTGAAGTTACGCCAAAAGGGGTGACAAAGTCATCTGGAATTGCATTTTATCTTGAAACTAACGGCATTTCTAAAGATAATATCATAGTCGTAGGTGATTCTGGAAACGACATTTCCATGTTTGATAGTTATTACGACCATAGCTATTGTATGTCCCATGCACCTAAAAGCGTGCAAAACCATGCGAAGAATCTTATAGATCATTTCAGCGATTTGGAAAAGATTATCTACCCATCTGAGGAGAAGGTTTCCAAAGACAACGAATAGCGTTGAAGAAAGGAAAAAGAAACAATGAATCAAGTTTCACAAGTCATTACTACACTCGAGCATTATAAAGTAGTAATCAGAGATACTCTTGAATACACCCTTCCAAGAGACAAATATGACATGAATGCTTACAATGAAAAGAAGAGAAGCATCCTTGTCGAAGTTGATCAAAATACTCCATTAAAGAGCATCATCAACAATTCCGGCGAGAACGGAGAAAAATTAGAAAAATTAATCCGTGACTTCTATGACGAAGTCTATGGCGATGGATCCACAATCATCAAAGTCGCCGATAACGACATCCGTGTCGATCACGCCCAACATCTTGCGATTTTCAAATCCGTTCTTCCTATTCACGAAAATATCGAAGGAATGGTCAGAGGCATCATTGCTGATGCAAAGAAGAACAACGTTGATGTTGCCGCTCTTGAAAATGTCGACAATCTTGAAGAAAGAATGTATCGCACAGTCGCTTATATGACATTAACAAATGATTTAGTTAAGTTATTCAGCGATTATAACCAAGCTCGCAGAGAAGCAAAAGGCGAAGAATCTGCAGCTAGCAAGTTCATTGGAAATGATATCAACCAAGTCATCCAATATCTTTCTGTCGTTCGCAATAATTCCCATATCACAGATTCCCGTTTCATGGGTGTCCAAGACAAGGTTTTCGAATTAGTCGAATTCATGACAGGACGTCGTGATTTACCAATGGGTAAAGGATTTGGCGATGTTATCAAAGAAACACAAGACTCCATTGGCGGATTAGTCCGCGAAGTCGAACCTGCTTTCCGCGATGTTTATGTCCCAGTTTTAGACGAGTTAATCAAACAAGCTCAAGCTAACGACAACAAAATTGGCGGTGCAGATGCAACAGCCGAAACTCCAGCTGAAGATTCAACAGCCACCAAAGCCTAATTATTAGAAAGAGAACAATATGGCAGAGACATCACTTAAAACAAAAAAAGTTCATAGCAAGAAATGGCATAAGGCATGGCGTACCATAGTCTGTGTTTTCGACGCTGCTTTAGCTTTAGTTGGAATCATCATGATTATTTTAGGGATCATCTCTGATTATCTTCCAAAGAAGAACAGCGAAAACTGGACTGGCAATGCAGTCTTCACCCAAGCAACAGGCATGGATTATCGCTGGTTTGGCTTCATCTTAATTTCTGGCGCAGTCGCTATTATGCTTATCGCCTTTAATGTCATGGCACACCGCGACGCTTCCGATAAGGAACGTGAGATTCGCCGTCAAGAAAGAATGAAAGTCTTAGCAGCTTCTCAAAACGTTACTGCTGAAGAAGAAAAACCTTCTACAGAAAACGCAATCGAAGTTAATACAAAATAATTAGATTCTTAATTTAAAAAGACAGTTTCACGAAAATGATGTGTACCCAATTTCCTGGACAAGTTAATTGGATTATATCACAAGCCCAACA
>CAVJFO010000017.1:0-8272 GCA_963648925.1 Hallerella sp. | reverse complement strand
AATTTGCTTTCTATAGCCAAATTGGAGTCAGAAACACAAACTTATTGTAAGTCTCCCAAAGCCAATCCTAAAGTTTCCGTTTGAACAAGAAAAACAGCCGTTCAAGCAATATAAAATACCCCTTAACACGTTTAAACGTCATCTTGTTCCGATGATGTTTTTTTCTAATGTAAGCGCTTTTAAACTTGTATCATCAACCAAGCGAAATGCTAGCGTCGCTTGTAAAAATTGATTGTTTTGAAAGGAAACAAAATGAAGAAAAACAAAAAGTTTATACCAGGAATGGTTATTCTCACAACACTTGTTGCGGGTGCGGCTGTTTTTAGTGGCGTTGTTGGCTCTCAATCAGGAGCCCTTGCTGAAAAATACGGCACAACCACAACAAAGAATATTGATAGAGCCTACACTCTTTCTGAAGGTACGGATGTCAATACTCGCTTAGAAGAAGAAGGAGCGTCTTTGTTAGTAAATAAAGATAACACGCTCCCGCTATCTTCCTCTAGCAAGGTGACAATCCTTGGCGCTGGAAGCCATAACTATGTTCAAGGCGGAACAGGTTCAGCAGGTGGCAAAGATGACTCAAATACCGCAATGATGGATCAAGCCTTTGAAGCCGCAGGAATCGATTACAACAAAGAGGCATGGCAATGGCTCGATAACGCTTTAGGGAATGGAGCGAATGTTCATAATGGCTCTATTGATACTGAATATCTTGCAGATGAAGACAAAGGAAGAAACTTTGACTTTACAAGCTACCGTTACGTTAACGAATTCTCCAAAGCAACATATGAAAAGTTTGTTACTGACACCGTTATTGGCGAGTACAAAGATATCGCAGTAGTTACCTTCTCCCGCTCAGGCGCTGAAGGCGCGTCCCCATCTCTTGATTTTGACGGAAACAAAGACACCACAACAGGAAAGGTTTATCTTGAACTCCAAGAAAATGAAATCGACCTCTTAAAATTCTGCAAATCAAAATTCAAGAAGACAATCGTTCTTATCAACTCCGCTGTCCCAATGGAATGCGGCTTTGCAAATAACGATCAATTCAACGTCGAAGCAGTTCTTTGGATTGGACACCCAGGTGAAGCAGGCATTAATGGTGTCGCCAAAATCTTAAGCGGCAAAGTAAATCCATCAGGACACGTCGTTGATACATGGACAGCCGATATGTCCACCAACCCAACCTTCTATTCTGCTGACGATCAAACCTATAGTAACATCGAAAATGGCAACTCTGGCAGAAAATATTACCAATACAACGAAGGTATCTATGTTGGATATAGATATTACGAAACGGCAGATTCCGCTGGTTATTTCGATTCCACAACCTTTAAATCCACGAAATTCAAAGGCAACCTCAATCAAGGCAAATACTATTCCGATACAACAACAAACGGAACATATGCCGAACAAAAAGAAAAAGGACCTCAAGCAACTTACGAAGGATATGAAGATGTCGTTTCCTTCCCATTTGGCTATGGCCTTAGCTATACAACATTTGAACAAAACGTTAAGAGCTCCGATGTAAAACTTACGGCTCATGGCGAAAACTCCATTACCGTTAGCGTTAAAAACACTGGTTCAGTCGCTGGTAAGAGTGTTGTTCAACTCTATATGGAATCCCCATATGGACAAGATTCTTCCTTAGGCATTTCTGGAGTAGGGCTCGAAAAAGCCAAAGTCGTTCTTATTGGATTTGCCAAAACAAGCGAACTTGCCCCTGGCGCAAGCGAGGATGTGACAATCCAATTCTCAACGGATGATATTGCTTCATATGACGAATTCGGAAAAGGCGCCTATGTCTTAGAAAAAGGCAAATACATCTTCCACGTCTCACCAAATGCTCACGGATGGGCAAATGAAGAAGCGTACGGAAAAGATTACGCCACAGTTGAAACAATCTTAGCCGATAGCATCATTTATGGCGCTTCTGGCGTTGGAAAGAGAGTTGCAACACATAATGGCATTACCATCGAAGAAGGAAAAGATGTCACCAATCAAATGAATGATATCACCGCTGGAGATGGCACGATGCTTGTTAATGGCGGAGCTTCGGGAGATTACAAATATGGATATCTCTCCCGCAAAGACTTTGCCTCAGGCATGAAAGAAATCATGTCTTTCCAATCTGATGACTATACTGGCAAATATTCCGGAAATGGCTATGTTTGGTCAGCGGATGGAAATGGCACAACCCCGACAAAGACCGGCGCTAAATCAGCAGATGGTAACTCCATGCAAAGAAAAGCCGCTGATAACGTTAAAGAGCAAATCGAACTCAAGCCAAAGACTCTTGAAGTCAATGGAGTTTCTGAAGGTTCTACATATAAATATGGCGACAATCTTGCCTCAGGCGTTAGCTTTGGCGATGGAAAAACCGAAAAAACCTTATACGGATATGGTAACGACGCTTACGAAAATCAAGCGGTCACATATGAAGGAAAGAGCGTTGATGATGAGTATTATCTCAAATCCGACGCAGGCGTAGAAATCAAATTTGGCGCCACATACTATGTCGCAACAGACGGAAGTGGAAATACCGCTAAAGCAGCTGATGGCTATGTCGAAATCTTTGATACTGAAGAAGAGGCAGCCAAAAAAGGCACACCAACAAAACTTCAAGTCAACCACATGGCTGGCGTTCCAGAAAGCGATTTCGTTAGATGGGATAAACTTGCAAACGAATTGACCTTCTCTGAAGCCGATAACCTTATTGGCGATAATGGCTGGCATTGCCCTGCTGCTGAATCAGTTGGCAAGAAATACGCTCTTGCAACCGATGGCCCAGGTGAAGCAGGTAACGCTCAAAACCCAGATTGCACATGGTGGAACTGCGCCGTCATTATTGCCGCAACCTGGAATAAAGATCTTGCAAAAGAACAAGGTGTCGCATATGGCCACCAAGACCTTCTTAATAACACCCCATACGCTTATGCTCCAGCAATGAACATTCACCGCACGCCATTTGGCGGACGTGACTTCGAATACTATTCCGAAGACGGATTTATCTCTGGCATCATTGGTGGAAGCGCAGCTTCTGGCATGGAATCAACCGGCTTACACGTCTTTATCAAACACTATGCCTTAAATGATTCTGATACAAATCGTGGTGGCGTTTGCACTTGGGCTGATGAAGCATCGATTCGCGAAATCTATGCTAGACCATTTGAAATTGCCACTAAATACTACAAAGCCGATGGTATCATGGGTTCTCTTAACCGTATGGGCATGGCTTGGGCACACACTGGCTTCTACCAAGCAATGACAAGAGACGAATGGAAATGGGGCGGAATGCTTGTTACTGATGGCGATGGCTCCCGTTCTGATACCTATAATAACTACTCATTCTGGACGATGTGTAACCAAGGTTGCATCTTAGGAAGTGGACAACTTTCTTCAAATACAACATACCGCAGCATCGGAAAAGAAGGCGATGGCGCTAATAACTACATCAAATATCTCGCTCATAGAATTGGCAGAAACTGTCTCTATCAATATAGCCACAACATTGATGCACTTAACGCCAACACCACAACCGTTCCTAATTACACCATGCCAATTGCCTTAATCATTGGCGTTGACGCGGCCTTATTAGTCGCTGGCGGAATCGTTCTCTTCAGCATGGTTCTTCCTAAAAAGAAGAAAGGAAAGAAGGTTTCCGATAAATAAAAAGGGAAATGAATATGAAAAAGAATAAAATTAGCATCTTGCTTTGTCCTCTCCTTCTTGGAGGGCTAGCCTCAATCACTTCATGTTCAAGCAAAACACAGCTTGATGCCCCAACAAATATCACCTACGACTTTGCCTCAGGGAAAGTATCATTCGATGCAGTTGAAGGTGCATCAACCTACACCATTGGCGTTTCTGAAATCATCAATGATGTAACAGGAAAGAATCTTGAGGAGATCAAAAACTCTTCCAAAATCACGCTTGATGGAGAAGAAGTATATGTTTGGTCAACTCAGATTGGCTCCCTTACTTCTCTTACTGACAAAGACGGTGATGGAAAGGTTGAAGGAACTATCGTTTATCGTTCCTTCTCTTCGACCGCTTCCGATCCAGGACAAGTTATCAAATGCACAGCCATTCCTAAGGGTGATTTCATCCTTACTGTAATGGCTGATAAGACTGATTCCTTAGCAGGCTCAGAATACGGAATGATTAAGTTCTCAAATACTGGCGCTTTAACCGATCCAACTGGATTTAGTGGGACTTTCACCGAGGATAATAAGCTTTCTATCTCTGCTGCAAGTAACTATTACATCAACTGCTTATCAACCAATGGCATGCCAGAAAAGATGGAAATCGTTATCAAACAGGATGGAACAGCCCTTGAAACCATAACCGTAGATGATTTCTCGTACACCAACACGGTTATTGGCCCAGCAAAATCCTATAACTTCACGAATGCAACCGTTACTGGAACAAAAACGATTGATAAAACTAAAAAAATCACTGCAACCGTTCAAGCTAAAGGTAACGGAACTTCAAAAACCGATTCAAATGTTTGCGATGTCAATGTCGAAACCCTAACAAGCGCCGTTGAATATGCAACCAAATATGATTGCTCTGGTTCAGGTAGCGTAGACGGAGTGACAGTAAATATCAACGTTGGAACTGATGCTAATGGCAATAACATCTATGGCCTAGAAGCAAAAGTTTCCTCAGTCGTTGTAGCTAGAGAAAGTGGAACATTCACTTGCGATGGTGAAATAACTGAGATTGATGGAAAGAAAACATTCGAAGAAGGAAAGGTTCTTACCTTCAAAACCGATAAGAGCGATCTCGCTACAAGTGTTATGGATGGCAAAACCTTAACCGTTACAAAGGTTGAAACCCAAGGATGGGGTGGAAGACAAACCAATTGGGGAATTCTTGGTGAAGGTTTCCTCTATAACGGAACAAGCTTCTCCTTCACTGGAACTGCTTCTGGTGGTAACGGTGGAGGTGGCCCAGGACCATTTTAATCCTTAAAAACTAAAAATAAGGCAGACAGGTAGCTAAAAACTCCTGTTTGCCTTTCTTAGGAGTAATAAAAATATGACAAAAGAAAATATCGAAGAAATTGAAGAAGAGGAAGAAGAGGACGAGCCTCGCTCTCCAGATTGTTCCTTCTCCCTCCTCCTTAATAAATTCTTCCACCACGTTGATCGCGGTTCTCATCTTAGAAGCGAAGTCCTTTCTGGCATCGTCTTATTCCTCGTTTCTATTTGCGTTCTTTTTGTGAATATGCAAATAGTCGGGCATGCAATCCTAGGGGATTTAACGATTTCAACCTCGCCTCTTGATCCAAATTCTATTGCATCAGCCCAACAATATGTTGCCTTATATCAAGGAGCGTTAATCGTTTCCTTTATCTCTGCAATCGTTATTGGATTATTCGTTAACCTTCCTTTCGTCCAACTTTCATTAATGGGATTATCGACATCCGTTATCGGATTATTGGGCGTAGGGAATGGCTTAACGTATTACAATCTCTTATTCATTTCTTGGCTTGCTTCAATTGTTACGGCAATTGTTACTGGCGTCCCTCAAATAAAGAAATTTGTGTTAAAAGGTTTGCCAAAGCCTCTATTACATGCTCTTCCTTTACTTAGTGGAATCATCTTGATTTTAGTTGGAACCAAATTAAGTGGATTCTTTGGTGAAGTTAGTTATTCAACTGGAAATCTTGTAACAAATAATCTTTCTATATCTAGTTTCTCTCTTACTTCCTTAAAAGGACCGACATTCGTGGCATTTGTTGCATCCATTGCTGCTTTTATTGCTTTCTTTATTTTTAGAGGAATAAAGGCTAAGCATCCATTTGCGTGGTCTTTCTTAATCGGATTTGGATTGTTTTTAGGGATTGAGCTTATTGAATGTGCGATTGGCGGATTCTCCACGGCTGATGAAACCTCCTATATCAACTTTGGAAGAATCTGGCTTATCGCAGGATCACAAGCTTCAGATAAAACGCCATATGGAGACTCATTCTTAACATACGGTATGGATGGATTGAAAAATATCATGTCTAACTTAGGCTTAGTTTTCACTAAGGGAACTGATTTTAGCGCCTATCAAGGAAATTCTTTCTTATTAATTGCTGGTAGCGTTCTTTCCTTGACCTTATTTAACTTAGTTGATCCTCAAAGTGTTCTTCAATCTTCTGAAGATGATCTTTCGGAAGGAAGAGAAGTTCCTCTTGATTTCACTGGTAAAGATTCAAATCGCATATATTGGATTAATTCAGGAATCAATTTCATCGCACCATTTGTAGGAGTTGGAATGGTTTCTGTTTCTAAAACATCAATCATGGCTACGAAAGACAAAGCGAAATCCGGCATTGTTCCTTTAGTTGCAGCGATTGGCTATCTTATTTCTATCTTCTTTATGGCTTTTGCGCCAGTAATGGCCTCAGAAACATATGTTGTTGGATCAATGAATGAATTTAACTATTTCGCGTATGGGAATGGCGGGTTCGTGTATCTTGTTCAAGGACTTAAATTTGGCTTTGCTGATGCGATGATATGTTTAATCGGAATAGTTATGATTGAAAAATCACTTAAATTCTTAGCGAAAGATGAGAAGAAGTATTATTTGGTTGGCGCTTCATTAATGAGCACACTTATTTTCTCAAACTTAATAGTTGGCCTTTTCTCTTCATTGCTTGTCTATCTTCTTATCAACCTTTTTGAAACTGAAAGAGTTGAAGGAGAAAAATATATTGTAACTATTGGAAAAGCGGTTGCTAAAAACATTAAAAACATAGAAATACCTGTAGTAGTAATGTTAGGTGTTTCAATTCTAGCTCTTGCTTTATAAAAAGGTTGTCTCTCCTTTCAATCCCCTAAGGAAACATAGGGGATTTTTTGATTTTTTGATTTTTACGTTAAAAACAAATTAATAGAAAAATCATCGGTGAAAGTCCTTTATTTTATGTTTTCGGATGTTATTAATGATTTTGACGCGTAACTGTTGAGATATATGACTTTTTCTGAATGATGATTTTAATGATTGGGTAAACTTCTTCTGACTTAAAGGAAAGTTGGTTTGAAAGAGGGAGGACATATTTCATCTTTAAAGTTTTAACTGCAAATTTTAACTGTCTTTAAAACGTTTTCCCTTTGTAGCGTGTAACCAATTTTAATAATATAAAAAGGAACTGATATAGGAAAAGAAAATTTGAACGAAGCTATTTTTAATAACGTGATTGTTTAAGTGATGAGCGTTGATTAATCTTCCGCTTTGTATGAAAGTTTTGAAATCAATCATTTTTTGAAACGATAGGATTCAAATGTTCAAAAATGTAGGTAACAAAATATCAATTAGAAAAGAAGTAGAAGCAAAGTTAAAGAGATTTCAAAATAAGATTGAAAGATCGATCGATAAGCGTGATGTGTTGCGCAGTATGAACTTGACCTAGTCGCATACGTATCTTAAATGGCAGTTTCACTATAAAAATAGGACTTGATGGAACGCTATAATGTAAATTTCATCAAACGGTTCTATAAAGAAGATAAAAATAGAAAAAATCTTATTTGTTAAAAATGATTAAATTAACTAAAATCGAAAATAATAAAATGACTAATATATATGATTTTTATAAAAAATTGAATAAACAAAAAAAGAATGAGAATATTTAATGTTGACTAATTTTATTTTTAAATGTTTAAGATCTCATTTTACAGGCGGTTATATTCAGGGCCCAGCTATATGAAATTTCTAAGGCTGATTAGAATTGGAAAATGCATAAAAATAGTCAATGAAAAAAATAATGTTTGATGAAATTATTTAAAAAAATTATTCCTCAATAAAATGAAAAGAAGTGGCAAGATAAACAAAATTGAATTTGATATAACTTGTTAAATAATTTTAAAAATTCGTTTTTTATGATCAAATATTCTCATATTTATTTGTTTTCATAAAGCGTTGTTATTAGTAAGCATAAAATTAAAAATACCTATACACTAGGTAACAAAAAAGATAGCAAATAACTGATTAAAATAATATTTCCAAATTAAGTTCTTTCATCTAATTTTTCGTATAATCGTCCTCTAAACTATACGCATTTAATGAGACATGGTTCTTAAAACCCCATTTTAAGCTGAACATAATGTGTATTTCATTGCTTATTAAGGGGTTTTATCTATTTTTCATTTTTCTTTTTGAAATCTCTTTTTCTAACTATATAATATTGTGGCTGCCCAGCTGGCGGAATGGTAGACGCAAACGACTCAAAATCGTTCGGAGAAATCCATGCGAGTTCGACTCTCGCGCCGGGCACCAA
>CAVJFO010000016.1:27564-30175 GCA_963648925.1 Hallerella sp. | reverse complement strand
GCTTCAGCCGCGCTATTTTTACCGACTATGATTCCTATAACGTTTGGCATAGTTGGAATAGGCTTTTTTCTGCTTTCGTCAAAAAGTCCTTCGGCCGCCAATTTTCTTTTTAAATTTTCTAATGCGATAAGTGAAGCGCCAGATCCATATAACGAAAGAGCAAACGTTTGAAGCTTGTATTGCCCCCTGAGAGCATAAACGTTTATATTTCCATAAGCAATCACTTCATCGCCGTTTTTGGGTAAGAAATCTAATCTTGAAGCGCTATTTGGCCACATTAAGCACGATATTACGCTGCCGCTTTTATCTTTTAAATCAAAAAAGATGCCGCTATTGTATACTTTCCAGTTGCTTATTTCCCCTTTTACATAAATCCCCTTAAGATCTTCGTCGCATTCTAATTTGTACTTAACTATATTGTTTATCGCGTTGACGGAGAGGTAAGGAATTTTTTCTTCATTAAGCATTTTTCACGAGAACCTTGTCTAATATGGCGTTCACAAAGCCTTTGGCTTTTGGGTCTAAATAGTTCTTTGCGAATTCAACAGCGATGTTTATGATAATTTTTTTGCTAACTTCTTCTGTATCGTAGAAAAAATGGCAATAGCAATATAAGAACAATGCTTGCTCGAGGTGGTCTATTCTCTTCCACGTCCATCCGCGCATGTATTTCTCAAACTCCGGAATAATTTCATCGATATGTTTTATCGCTGAGATTGTCATCCTTTTTATGAATGCATCGACCTTTTCGTAAGGCATTTCGCAAATTGATGAAATCGTCTCTTCAACATCAATTGTTCTACCCATCTCCGTGTAAAGTAGAATGTCATATATGATGAATATTGTTTTTTCTTCTGCTTGTTTACGGTTCATAGGTTTTCCTCTTAAAGATCAATGTTCGTTTAGAACTTTAAAAGTTTACACCAAAGAAAGACTAAGGGATAGGAAAACTATTATAAAATGTGCCTTTTACGAAAAAAATGCCCTTTCTTAGGCATTTTTGTTATTGGATAATGGATGAAACCTTAATGCGGATATTAAACGGAATCGTCTCACACATCATCATAAGAGCGTCGGCTACGCTGTTTTGGATGTTCGAACAAACCAAATCAACCGCAATACCTTTTTTGATGGAAACGTCGATTAAAATATCTAATTTACCATCCTTTCTAAAGGTAACCTTAACGGGATTTTTCATTTGAAAAAGCGTGGTTTTCTTGCGCTTGTTGTTGACTGAAGCCCCAACTACATTATTAGTTGCCGTTTCAACAATTGTCGTAAACGCTTCATGTGAAATGCCCATTTTTCCACGGCTATTGTAATTATTTAAGTAATAATAATCTCTACTCATAACGCTATTTTACTAACCTTTGATGATATCTTCAACCTTCTTAGCGATGTTTTCTTTTGTGAAGCCAAAATAGGCTAGGACCTCTTTTGCTGGTGCGCTGCGTCCAAATTCATCGAGAGATATGACATTATCGGCATATTTATACCAAGTATCGCCAGAAGCCATTTCGATTGCGATTCGTTTGTTTCTTGGCAACGAAAGTATTTCATCGCGCCTCTCTTTGCTTAATGAATCAAATCTATTTGTCGATGGCATCGAGATTACATCGACGTAAATTCCTTTGCTTTCAAGTGTTTTTTGGACGTCGATAGCAAGAGAAACCTCACTGCCTGATGCGATAATTTCAAATTCGCTCTCTTTTGTGGCTTTGGAGATTAAATAAGCGCCATCAGCCACTTTTTCTTCACTTGAGTTCTCTTGTAACGGAAGATTTTGTCTTGTCAAAATGAGAGCTGTTGGATGATTTTTGCTTGCTAAAGCTAATTTCCAAGCGCCAAACATTTCTCTATCGTCACAAGGGCGAATAACATCCATTCCAGGAATGGTTCTTAAAGACGCCAATTGTTCGATTGGCTCGTGTGTTGGTCCATCTTCTCCAACTGCTATCGAATCGTGAGAAAGCAAATAAATAGCTGGGAGATTTTCAAGACAAGACATTCTGATGGCATTTTTGAAATAATCGCTGAAAACCATGAAAGAACCTACATAAGTTATAAGTCCACCATGAAGCAATATGCCATTTTGAGCGGCAGCCATAAAGAATTCGCGAATGCCAAAATTAATATTTTTAGCATCTCTGTGGTCTTTAGAAAAACCGCAATCGGATGGAATGTTGGTTTTAACAGATGAGGCAACATCAGCGCTTCCCCCAAAAGTGAATGGAACCTTATCGACAACTTCCAATAAGAATCTTTCTGAAGAATTTCTCGTCGCTTCGCTATCCTTTAAGGCCGGAGAATTAATGCCGTAACTTGATACGTCTCTTTCGAATCCGTTAATGAAATCGGCATATTCTCTAGGGTTAGCCATCTTATATTCATCAATAGATTTTTGGTATTTGGCATATGCCTCTTCACCGCGTTTAGCAAAACTATTAGCAAGATTTTCGTAAACGTCTTTATCAACTTCAAATGGCTCGTGCCCTGGAATGAATTTGTTCGCGGTTTGGGCGTAATCATCCGCCTTTAAAGGAGAGCCATGAGTTTTGCAAGATCCTTCGTTAACGCTTCCATACCCGATAAAAGTATGCAAAAGAATCAT
>CAVJFO010000016.1:26192-27335 GCA_963648925.1 Hallerella sp. | reverse complement strand
ATCCCCTCTTCCAAACAGCCATCGCCGCATAAGCAATACGTATAATGAGATATTAATTTTTCACCATCTTTGTATGTAGCGCGAAGTTTTTCTTCGGCCATCGCCATGCCAACTGCTTGAGCAATGCCTTGTCCAAGAGGGCCAGCGGTTGCATCAACACCGGCAGTCTGATGAATTTCAGGGTGTCCTGGAGTTCTGCTGTTAAGTTGCCTAAACTCCTTTAAATCATCAATTGTAACATCAAAGCCCGCCACATGAAGCATTGCATACAAAAGAGCGCTGTTATGACCGCTAGATAAAACGAAGCGATCGCGATTTATCCAATTAGGCTCTTTAGGATTCGAAACCAAATGGTATTTGTAAAGAACATACATAGCAGGAGCTATGTCTAAGGCCATTCCTGGATGACCGCTATTTGCTTTTTGAATTTCATCTAGTAATAGGCAACGAATCGTATTTATAGATTTTTCATCTATTTCTTTTTCGATTTTTGTGTAAGACATAGTTTTTCCTTTCTAGTAGTTTTTTAGTTAATTTATTAGTTATTTATATTATCTAAAGATAATATTACTCCTTCTTGATTTCAATTCCTACATCATCTAATGCTTGAGTAGAAACCGCTGATGGGGCCTTAGACATTGGATCAACGGCTTGTAAATTCTTAGGGAAGGCTTCAACATCTCTGATATTATCAGTTCCGCAAAGAATCATGCAAAGTCTATCAAGTCCGAGAGCGAATCCAGCATGTGGTGGAACGCCATAATTAAAGGCTCTAAGGAACCAGCCGAATTTTCTTTCGACATCTTCGGATGACAAGCCGATTAGGTTGAAAATCTTCCATTGAGTATCATGATCGTAGATTCTCATCGTTCCTCCTCCCGCTTCATATCCATTGATGACTATATCATATGCATAGGCGAGGACTTTTTCAGGATCGGTGTCAAGTAAAGGCAAATCTTCATCTCTTGGTCTTGTGAACGGGTGATGTTCTGCCGTGTAATAATCAGTTCCTTCAACTTTATCAAACATCGGGAAGTTAACAATCCAAAGCAAATCATATGTTCCTGGTTTAATAAGCCCCATTTCTTTTGCAAAAAGTGTTCTTATCGCACCAAGGCCGAAATCGATATTGCGTCTATCTTC
>CAVJFO010000016.1:0-25963 GCA_963648925.1 Hallerella sp. | reverse complement strand
TATTTAGCATCGGAGAAAGAAGCAAAATCAGCTTTTTTCATAATCGATGTTAAATCATGAATTTCTAAGCCATAGCGTGTATCAGGCTTATCAGATCCGTAAGTGTCCATTGCATCCCAGAAATCCATACGACGCAACGGCAATTGAACATCATAATTAACGATTTCTTTGAAATAACGTTTAATCATCCCTTCCGCCAATTCCAAAACTTGGTCTTGATCCATAAAGGAAGTTTCAACGTCGATTTGGGTGAATTCAGGTTGACGATCAGCTCTTAAATCTTCGTCACGGAAGCATTTTGCGATTTGATAATATCTTTCGATGCCGCCAATCATAAGCAATTGTTTAAATAATTGAGGAGATTGCGGTAAAGCATAGAATGAACCATGATGCAAACGTGATGGGACAAGGTAATCTCTTGCTCCTTCAGGTGTTGCTAAATCCAAAATAGGCGTTTCAACCTCTAAAAAGCGGTTTGAATCTAAATATTCATGGGTTATTTGAACAATTTTGGCTCTTGTGCGTAAGTTTTTTAACATGCAAGGACGGCGCAAATCCAAATAACGATATTCAAGTCTCGTATCTTCTAAAGCGTCAGTCTTATCAGCAATGATAAATGGAGTAGTTTCCGCTTTATTGATAACCTTTAATTCTTTTACAACGACTTCTATTTCACCGGTTGGAATTTTAGGGTTAGGTACGTCTTTTTTGCGAACTACACCCTTTACGGAAATGACATATTCATTACGAACATCAGGAACTTTTGATGGATCTTCAACGATTAGCTGAACAATTCCTGTATTATCCCTTAAATCGATGAAAAGTAATGATCCGAGGTTTCTTCTTGTGGAAACCCATCCTAATAAAGTAACCTCTTTTCCTTCATCTTTTAATCTAAGTTCGCCATTATAATCGGTTCTTTCCATATTATTTATCTCCCTCACATTCGTGGCAATGGCAGTGTTCGCCATGTTGATGTTCTTCTAAAGAGTCGAAAGCTTCATCAAGTTCATCGGCAAGATTGCTCAAATCAATCTCTTTTTGTTCTTTTGTCGCTAAGTTTTTCAATTGAGCCACACCATTTTCTATTTCGTTTTCACCAATAATCAAAGCGAATTTTGCTCCGCGTTTCTCGGCTTTTTTAAAGGCGCTGCCAAGTTTTACCGAGACTAATGGATTATCGGTTTTGAAGCCTAAGCCTCTAATTTCTTCAGTAATATTGAAAACTTCATCGAGAACTTCATCGCCAACCGGAATCACATAGATGTCAATTCCGTTATCCAAAGAAGCGAGCAATCCGTTATCTTTTGCAAGATTATAAACGCGTTCGATTCCCATAGCATAGCCAACGCCAGCTAAAGATGGTCCGCCTAAAGCTTCAACCAATCCGCCATAGTGTCCGCCACCGCATAAAGCGCCATAATCAACGCCTGTATCGCTTAAAGCGTGGATTTCAAACACCACTTCTGAATAATAATCAAGTCCTCTTACTAAGGAGTCATCGATTTCATATTCAATTCCTAAATCATTTATGATTGATAAGGTTGTGTAGAAACGCTTTTCTGAAGCCTCTGATAAATAATCTTTTATTTTTGGGGCATTTTTTGCGATTTCTTGGTCATGTTCAACTTTGCAGTCGAGGATTCTTAATGGATTTAATTCAAGTCTTTCATGACAATCAGGGCACATTTCATCGATATGGGAGGAGAAATATTCTTTTAAAGCCTTACGATAGTTTTCTCTCGTTTCATCATCACCGATCGTGTTAATTTTAAGGCTTATTTTTTTAAAACCAAGCATATAGAGGGATTGGATAGCCATGATGATGCATTCAGCGTCGGCTCTAGGACTATCGAGTCCAATTTCCTCGACGCCAAATTGATTAAATTGGCGGTATCTTCCTAATTGTGGTCTTTCATAACGGAAAGCTGGGCCATGATAGTAAAGCTTCAATGGCAAATTGCCGCCATCTGCGTAAAGTTTGTTAGATACGACGCTTCTGACGATTCCTGCGGTAAATTCAGGGCGCATGGTGACTGAACGGTCGCCTTTATCAAGGAACGTGTACATTTCTTTGCGAACGATATCGCTGCTTCCGCCAGTTCCACGGGCAAATACTTCAGTGTATTCTAAAACTGGTGGCATTATTTGTTTATAGGCATATAATTCAACGCACGTCGATAAAATTTCCGTGACATATTCCATGCCGGTCATTTCTTCGCCGTATAAATCGTGCGTTCCTTTAACTGGTTGATAATTCATTTTTAACCTCCTTTAATGAATGATTCTTTTGCATTCGAAGATTCCTCTAACGCCTTTTAGTGCGGCGAATACGTCTTCGAGAGTTTTCGCATCAGACACATAAATAGTCGCTCCGATAACATCATTCATTGTTTCATGAATAAGATGTACTTTTAAATCGACAACTTCTATGTTTTTTGAGGACAAACATCCTAGCATATCCCCAATAAGATTTTGTCTGTCATTTGCGTATATTTGTATATCTACTGGATAAGTCGATATCCCCAAGTCAGGATTCCAATGAACTGGGATTGTCCGATTCTTAGCGTTTGAGATATTTGGGCATGAGAGTCTATGAACGACTATGCCCTTTCCTTTAGTTACGTATCCGGTAATGTCATCACCTGGAATTGGAGTACAACATTTCCCTAAAGAAATCGCGACATTGTCGATTCCATCTACGATTATCGGATTTTTGCTATCATTGGCTGAACTGTGCTTGGTTTGAACGGTTTTTTTATCGCGTTTTCTAACACCTAAATAGTCAATAATCGCATATGGTGTGATGTTTCGATTGAAAATTGCCTCATATAGAGAGTCAAGATCGTTAGCTCCGAAGTGGTCGAGAGCTTTTTCAAGCAATTTGGCCATTTCCCCAGATCCAATATCCTGTCCCTTAAAGGCCTCAAGACAACTTTCGTAGCCTTTACGGATATTCTCCTCACGCATGAACTCATTGTTCTTCGCGATAACCTTTTTAATATGAGATTTTGCGTTTGCGGTTTTGGCTATTTCAAGCCATCCGTGATTTGGTCCTGGAGAATTTTTTGAAGTTTTTATCTCGCAAACGTCGCCGGTTTTCAAAACCGTATTAAGCGGAACCATCGTTCCATTAACCACGGCTCCAATAGCGGAATCACCGACTTTTGTATGAATTCTATAGGCAAAATCAAGAGTTGTCGCTCCCGAAGGAAGATCTATAACTTTTCCCAATGGAGTAAAAACGTAAACGTTGGCGTTAAATATGTCATTTGACAAAGCGGCCATGTATTCTTTCGCGTTTTCACCGGTTTCACCAGACATAGAAACGAAATCTCTAAACCAATGGAGCTTGTTTTCGATATCTTTTTGTTCTTCTTTAGCGTTGTAGTTATTGCCTTCTTTGTATTTCCAGTGAGCAGCAACGCCCTCTTCCGCTACCTGATCCATCTCTTCTGTGCGAATTTGCACTTCGTATACATTTCCGTCACCAGAAACGATTGAGGTATGCAACGATTGGTACATGTTAGGCTTAGGCATTGCGATATAATCCTTGAATCGTCCAGGAATTGGCTTAAATGTAGCGTGAACAATACCTAATATTTCGTAACATTGAATGATTGAATGGGTTATAACGCGAATTGCTAAAACGTCATAAATCTCATCGAAATTGTATTTTTTAAGATACATTTTGCGATAAATGGAATAGATTGACTTGATTCTTGATTCCATTCTGAATGGGATATTTTGCTCAAAAATTAAATCAGCAATGCGTTTTTTGAGGTTATTAAGGGAATCTTGACGATTTTTCTCTTTTTCGTTAAGCAATTTAAGGATTGCCTCGTATTTTTCGGGCTCATAATACTTAAGGGAAAGGTCTTCCATTTCGCTTTGCATCTTATAGATACCAAGACGATGGGCGATTGGTGTGAATACTTCCAAAGTTTCTTTCGCAAGGGCTTTTTGCCTTTCAGGGCGCAAAGATTGCAAAGTCCTGAGATTATGTAAGCGGTCAGCCAATTTTACGATGATTACACGCACATCCCTAGCCATTCCTAAGAATATTTTCTTATGATCTTCAGCTTCAAAATCTTGTTCTGTTCGATGTGAAAGTTTCATTCTTTGAATCTTAGTCAAAGAATCTACGATAAGGGCAACGTCTTTGCCGAATTGTTTCTCAATTTCAGCTATCGTAAGGTCGGTATCTTCGACAGTGTCGTGCAAAAGGCCAGAAATTATTGTCTCTGGGCCAGATTGAAGCTCGGCTAAAATATAGGCGACTTCTATTGGGTGTTGAATGTAAGGCTCGCCAGATTTGCGAAAAACTCCAGCGTGTTTCTTTGCGGCTAAATCATATGCTGACTTAATTAAGTCTCTATCTTTTTGATCTTTTATATAAATGCAAAAAAGGTCATAAAGATCTTCATAGGTGTGCATTTTATACCCACCATTAGGTAATAGTTTTTCTTGTTTATCGATAATTTGATCACTCATACACAACAATTATATAACTTACACTCGAAAAATGATATTTTAGATAGCTCTTTCCGCCATTAAATTGAGTGTTATCTTTCCTTTGTACTCATTTAATTTAAATGAAAGGAGCAAATTAACCTTTTCAGAAGGTTCAAATGAGGTCTCATTTAGAGAGAAAGAGAATATTTTTGTATCTTCACTTAGTTTTACGGATAAATATTGTCCGTTTTTGACATAGGTAAATGTTGTAGGATTTAAGTCTTTAAGCAAAAATTTTGGAGCTTCCCAAGACATTCCAAAAGGAGCTAAAGTCCTTATTGCTCGGTAGCTTTTCATATTACATTCACCTAAGGTAATATCAATAGAATCGCTCTTTTTAGCCATTATTTTGTTTTTTAAAACGAAGAAAAGAAAATCTTTTTTAAAACTTTCGAAATCCTCTTCTTTAATTGAACAACCTCCGGCAAATGGGTGTCCGCCTTTAGTTAGAAGATTGGTTTTCATTGAGGAATATAACTCTAAAATATTCACCCCTTCTAGCGATCTTATTGAGCCCACTAGCAAGCCTGGCTCTTTTTCTTTTTTCGAAAATACGGCAACGGGTTTTTGGTAAATGTTTAAAAGTCTAGCGGCAAGCAACCCATTTAAACCTTCAGGAAGATTTGTTTCAATAACGATAGCGGCGTCATTAGGAGATATTACAAGTGATTCGGTCGCGTTTTTCGTTAATTCTTTGCGTTTATCATTAGATTCATTAATCCATGACGCCACTTTTTCATTATATTCAGAATCATGTCCGCTAAAATATTTTATCAGGCGATTAATCTCTTTCCCTTTTTCTATTCTTCCAATTGAATTTATCTTAGGGATAATTTCCATTTGAAAAGTGGACTCGTCAAAACGTTTGCAAGTCGTTAACATAGAAAATTCTTTATATTGATTTTCATTGATGATATCAAGCATTAATCGGACGATTTCACGATTATATTCGAGCAAAGGCATCATGTCGCTAATGGTAGAAACTGCTCCAAGACACAAAAGATAATCATCAACTCTACCCAGTAAAGCGCAAGAGAAAATAAAAGATAGATAACCGGCAGAAATATCCGTTTTTCCATAAGAAACCGTAGATGGGTGAATAACTATGTCACATTCAGGTTTGTATTCATCAAATTCATGATGGTCTAAAATGATGACTTCAATTCCTAGTTGTCTTGCCTCTTTTAAGGCATCGTGAGCAGTAACGCCATTATCGCAAGTAAAAATCAAGGAATAACCACCAGATTTTATTTTTCTTACGTTTTCAACGGTTAAACCATAACCATCTAAATATCTAGATGGCAAATATCCCTCAGTTTGAATGCCGAATTCTCGAAAGGCGGACACCAAAATCGATGTTGACATAACTCCATCAGTGTCATAATCGCCATAAACTAAAACGCGTTCTCCTTGTTCTCGCGCTTTTTTCAGTCTTTCAATCGCTGAGATAATCAAAGGATTGTCGTTTAATAACGGAATATTCGAAAAAGAAGGAGGAAGAGTTAATCTCTTATAATCCTCCTTCGAAATTCCGTAATGTTTGCAAAGTCTTTCTACAAAGTCTTCCATTAGTCGTTAATGCCGATAAATGTGGCTTCTTCTGGCTCTGAGCTCTTTTTCTTAGTTGCTTTTGCTTTTTCGGAACGTGGTCTATTATTCCAACTGTCACGAACTGATTTACGAGCTCTTGTCAAAGCGTCGCTAGCAAAGACGGAGGATGACGAAGTTATCGTCAAAATCACTGCTAACGCCAATAAAACGCTAATACCAACGCCCAAGAACATAGTTCTATAGATAGATGGAGCAATACCAATGAAAGGCAAGAACATTCCTAATCCAGCCAGCGAGAAGATAATAATGTCTCCCGCAGATTGAGAATTAGCGTTCATCAATGATGCATTTCTGAAAGACAAAGATTCCTTATTTTTTTCGCGGCTATCTTTAACAAGTTCTTTTTCCTTATTAAATAGATATAAAGCCAAAATTTCAGTAAGTAAGAAGGCGCTTATGATCGCGATACCTGCCGTTGGAGTAACGGAAATTCTGCTTAAAGCATAGAACCCGGTGATTATAACACTGTTTGCAAGTGCGAAAATTGTTGCAGATAACGAACGAGATAAACGGAATCTAATCCAGTAATAGACGAGTAATGAAGCAGCTGCCACACTTAAGGAAATGTAAATAGTTCCAAGATCTGGGCTTCCGGCTTGATAAACGACTTTGTTAGCCGTAACTACGATATCATCCGCGTTTGCGTTA
Organism: Hallerella sp.; assembly: GCA_963648925.1. Lineage (GTDB taxonomy): Bacteria > Bacillota_I > Bacilli_A > RFN20 > CAG-826 > UBA4951. Next base: position 19,189 of record CAVJFO010000016.1, on the reverse strand, counting down.
TTTGAAATAGCATCTTCTAAAGCTACGCTTAAATATTCTTCTTCTTCAGTTCCGTTGACTGTGAATTTATATCTAGTTTGTTCGTCAAAATAGGTATTTAAAGCAATATCGAAATGATATACGTCATATTTATTTATTTCAGAATCATCGTTAATGGAAATTGTTGTTTTTTCTAAAACTATATCGCCAAGAACGTATTCATAGAGCGTCTTTCCGTTGTATTCAACCAAATTAAGCAAACCATCTCTTGCGTCATCAAGCGTCGCCATGGTTTTTGTAGCTTGTGAATTGCTATCGACTCTATACTCAATAGCGATTGATGTAGTATTTTCGTAAGCGCCTGAATAATTTAACGTATCAGTCTTCATAGAGCCGAAAACGGAGACGCCAACAATTGAAGCCAATGTCAATACACCTGCACAGATTTCCCATACATGCTTATGTTTTGCGAAATTTTTCTTGCCATAAGGGCCAAAATATGTTTGTTTTTCTTCTTTTAATAAATCAGGGATTTTATTTTCATCAACAAAATACGTTTTGGAAATTGTTTTTTCGGTATCTGAATCATTTGCTAACATCCAGCCAAGCAATCTGCCTAAGAGAAGATTGAGAACGGTTCCAAAAGCGGCAGTCCAAATTAACGATAAGCCCATTTTGCCAACCGTGCCAGGGATAAATCCATAAATGCAAAGTCCAGCAACTATCGCAACTATTGCGGCATCAAGTAAAGGCCATAATGATTTTTTAGCAGCTTCTGAATCGGCTTTTTTCAAAGAACGTCCTTTATAAAGTTCTTCTTTTAATTTTGCGTAATAATATGATCCGCCGAATATCGTTACTAATCCACCAAGAATGAATCCTACCAAGGCTCCAACCCCAAATTGTGCGGAGAAATAGGAGAATATAAGGATGCCAAACTCTATAGAAAGAAGAGTGTTGGTCATTATTCCTAAAGCGCCAAGATGGAAGAATAGCGATAAAATAATCGCAGCAATTGCTACAGCTGAGATGATAGCGATCATTGTTGGGCCAAAATTAACATTTAAATGCCATTCTTGGGCGGAAATTAAGCTATCTACGGATGGTGTAACATTTGTTGCATAGTCGAAAGTTACATCATAATCATATTTAGACGCATTTAAAATTGAGCAGTAATACAACGCTGCTTTATATGCGGCTCCGGCTTTTGAAGAATCGAAATTGCCGTTGCTGATAGCATCACTATTAGGGATTAATTGAAATTTTGTGTAATTATTGTTCTCGTTAGCGGTATCAACGTACCAAGCATTAGATGAGCCTTCACCAAAAATAAGACGTTTTGCCATGTTTGGGTCATAATCGCTAGATGACGTATTTGTGGCGGCAAGATAATTGTCTCCTTCTTGATAATGGTTCCAAAGAACGACATAGCAATACGAAGCTTCGGTAGAAGATTCTTCGTTTGCTTCAGTAGAGTTCTCAGAGCAGAACTTAACTAATTGGTTTAATTCGCCGTTTTCGCCGGTTTGATTGACTTTAATTGTAACAACAGGAACGTTATTAACGTATTCGATAGCAGCTTCATTGCCTTCGAACATGTTATTATTTCTATAAGAAACGTGTGATGGGGCATTTTTTTGTATTTCTTCGGTAGGGGCACCAGCACCTATGGTTATGTCTTGTCCAGAGAAAGAAAGATAATCTTCTAAATATTTATATTCAGTGTCATCGTTGGAGGAAGTACGGACGGTGACTTTAATTGTGTTATATCCTTCTTTATCTACTTCTGCATTAATATCCCAGTTCTCTAATCTGTTTTCCATTTCTTCAGCAATAGAGTCAATTGGATCATAGCCATCTGTTTGGGAAAGATAGTTGCTAGCATCAACGCCTTTATATGTCGTTCCTTGCTTGGAAATTTTAAAATATAAAGATTTGCTGTTTCCGTAGCTAACATCAGTATCCATCATAGAAATGGCTTTTCCCATCGTGGCAACGCTGCCAATCAGGAGCAATGAGCTAGTTAGAATATAACCGAGTTTACGTAACATATAGTTCCTCCATATGCCAAAAGCAAAAATATGCCGGCAATAGCATTGATTATTTTACGCACGCACGCACGTATAAGCAAGAAATAATCGAAAACTTGTTTGTTTTTTTCCATTAAATATAAGAATTAACGGAATTCTAAAATAAATACTCTTGAGAAGTGAACCCCAAATGTTTTCGAGCTTTTTGAGTGGCTTCTCTGCCTCTAGAAGTCCTGTTTATCATGCCTATCATCACCAAATAAGGCTCATAAACATCTTCAAGGTTGGTTATTTCCTCACCAATTGCCGAAGCGATTGATTCGATTCCAACCGGACCTCCACGGAATCTTTCGATAATGGTTTTCAAATATTTTATATCAACATCATCAAGACCAAGTTCATCTATTTTTAAAGCGTTCATGGCTTTCAATGCGATATTTTCATCTATTCTTGAAAGATTTTCGTATGACGCAAAATCTCTGACGCGACGATAAATTCTATTGGCAATTCTAGGAGTTCCGCGCGATCTTTTTCCCAAAAGTTTTGCCGCTTCATCATTTATCGGCATATCAAGTACGCGAGATGTTCTTCTGATTATTGCTTCGATTTCTGCATTGGAATAAAAATCCATTTTTGCCGAAATGCCAAATCTAGCCCTTAATGGTGCGCTTAAATCACCCGCACGCGTAGTCGCCCCAACCAAAGTGAACGGTGGCAAAGCCATATTCAAAGGTTTAGATGAACCGTCATGGTTAATCATAATGGTTAATTGAAAATCTTCCATTGCCCCATATAAGACTTCTTCAACTTGTCTTGGGAGGCGGTGTATCTCATCAATAAATAAAATATCGCCAGGCTCAAGTTCACATAAAATAGCAGCTAAATCGCCAGTTCTTTCGATGGAAGGTCCATTTACTACCTTAATATTCCCTCCCATTTCATTAGCAATAACATACGCCAATGTGGTTTTTCCTAAACCCGGAGGTCCGTAGAGCAAAACGTGATCCAAAGGCTCTTCGCGCTTTTTTGCCGCGCCAATGAAAACACGTAGATTATCTTTCAATTCGGATTGTCCGACATATTCAGAAAGAGTAAGTGGTCTTAAGGTAAGGTCGCTAGACAAATCTTCGCTTTCTTTGTTTGCGTCAAGTAATCTTTCTTTCTTCATTTTTTGCTACCTTTGATTCTTTTAAGCGCTAATCTAAGCAATTCTTCATTCGAAGCCTCGGTTTCATTAATCCCAGATAAAGCATCATCAATTTCTTTAACTTTGAAGCCCAAAGATTTTAAAGCCGCACGAACTTCATCATAACGTTTGTCGTTGTTTTTCGCTGCATTCTCAGAAGTTAACTTCCCCTTAAGATCAAGTATTATTTGCGAAGCGGCTTTAGGGCCGATTCCGGGGAGTTTTTTAAGATATGTTGTGTTGCTTGCCGCAATAGCCTTGAACAATTCGTCTGGAGTCGTGGAACTTAAAGCGTTAATCGCCGTTTTCGGGCCAATTCCTTTAACTTGAATTAAAGAAACGAATGCCTCTTTTTCTAGTTTAGAAGAAAATCCAACCAAATAATGGTCATTTTCATTAAAAACTTCGTAGACAAAAATGGTAGTTATATCGCCTTTTTTCCATTCTAAAGGTCTCGAAACGAACAATTCGAAAGCGATGCCGTTAACATCAATCGCTAACGTTTCATCGCTAATATCAATTATTTTTCCTGTAAAAGCGTAATACATACTTAAATAACAACTTAATAGTTCACTTTCATTTATTCCGTATAAGTGAATTCGAAGCCGCAAATCGAAACAGTATCACCATCTACGGCCCCAGCTTCTTTGAGTTTTCGGTCAACATCAACTGAATTAAGCAATTTAATTAGCTGTTCAACGCCCTCATCGGTAGAAACATTAATTAAGGAGGCTCTCTTTTCAAGGTTGTTTCCTTTAAGTACCCATGAGCCCTTTCCATCGGCTAAAACCATATAGTTTTCAGTTGCGTTTTCGTGAGCGTCATATACTTTCATCTCGGTTTCATCGCTCACGCCTTTAATAGGGAATAATGGCGTCTCATCGACTAAATCAGCTATTTTATAAAGAAGTTTATCAATGCCTTTGTGAGTTAAGGAGGATAATGAATAAGATTCGAATCCGAGTTTTTCGTCGAATTCTTTCTTTCTCTCTTCGGCACCTTCAGCATCCATTTTTGTCGCAACGACTATTTGCGGTCTCTTTTCTAAATCAGCGCCATAATCTTTAAGTTCATCGTTAATTATCAAATAATCCTTATATGGATCACGTTCGCCATCCATAGAAACCATATGAACAAGGACTCGACACCTTTCAATGTGTCGCAAAAAAGTTATTCCTAGCCCTTTGCCTTCATGAGCACCTTCGATTAATCCTGGTAAATCAGCCAAGACAAAGCTTCTTTGATCGGGCAAATAGGTAACTCCAAGATTAGGGATTATCGTGGTAAATGGGTAATCTGCAGTTTCGGCATTCGCTTTTGTTACAACGTTTAAAAAAGTTGATTTGCCAACCGACGGAAAGCCAATTAAACCCGCATCAGCAAGCATTTTAAGTTCAAGAATCAAACGTTTTTTCTCGCCAGGATGTCCATTTTCAGCGATACGCGGAATTCTGTGCCTGGAAGATTTAAAACAAGCATTTCCTCTTCCGCCTCTTCCGCCTTTTGCCACGCAAACTTGCTGCCCTTCATCGTAAAGATCGGCCAAAACGCGTCCAGTTTTTTCCTCGGTAATAATCGTTCCGCAAGGAACTTCAACAAAAACATCTGCAGCTGCATGGCCATACATGTTTTTCTTAAGACCTTTTTCGCCATCTCCAGCGATAATTGTTCTAGAATGGCGGAAATTATACAAAGTATTAAGGTTCTTTTTGGCAACGAAATAAACGGATCCCCCTCTTCCTCCGTTTCCGCCGTCAGGTCCGCCTTTTGTGGTATGTTTGTCTTGCAAAAACGATATGGCTCCATCGCCACCTTTTCCGCTTCTAACTTCTATTACACAACGATCAATTAACATATATATAGTATCCTCCGTTTATTTACGGCTGAGGCTGTCCTCAAGCGTAGCCTTTTCAGATGCGCTTAAAATATAATTTTTCTTATTTTTCTTAATCTTTAATAGGTCTTTGTAAAAATTCCAGGAAGTTTTAAATACAGATGAGATAGTTGAAGCTGGATCATCTGTCCAAGTCGTAGGGATTTCTTTAATCGAATATCCATTCAATCTATAAAAATAAATATATTCAACATCAAAAGCGAATTGATCTATTATTTGTCTTTTCGCCACTTCTTGTGCGATTTTTCTATTGAAAACTTTAAAACCGCATTGGGTATCAGTTATGCCTTTCAAATGGAATTTGTGACGGATGATAAAACGAGAACCCCAAGAAGTCAATCTTCTAATAATGGTTTGCTTAGTCGTTATATTCGATTGTTTTGCGTGTCTAGATGCGATGATTCCGTCGTATTTGTTAATGATAGGCAAAATCTCATCAAGAATATGAATATCAGTAGCAAAATCAGCATCCATAAAACAGACATAATCGCCATCGGCAGATAAAATGCCCTTTTTAACGTTATGGCCCTTACCAGGGATATTTTCGTATGGTAAAAGCTTAACTTGTAATGGCATATTCTTCATTCCCTGAAGCATAGCATTTTGCTCAGCTTCGTTCGATGCGTCAGAAACAATGATTATATCGTACGTTATTCCTAACGAATCAAAATAGGGAATCCCTTTTTCGCTAAGGTTTTTGAGTAACTTAGCAGTCTGATTTTTAACTGGAAAAATAAAATCAATTTTCATATTGTTTTAATTATAATATTAAATAAAGATCTGTTAAATAAAAAGGCTCCCATTAAGGAGCCTAAATTAAGCAGTAAACTTATTTAGCTTCGATAGGATAGACGGAAACTTTCTTTCCATTCTTTCCAACGCGCTCAAATTTAACGATGCCTTCGATGACGGCGTAAATTGTGTCATCTCCACCGATTCTCGTGCCTGCTCCTGGACGAATCTTAGTTCCTCTTTGACGATAAAGAATATTACCAGAGAGAACATGTTGTCCATCACCGACTTTTGCGCCCAATCTGCGGCCAGCTGAATCACGGCCGTTTTTTGTGCTAGATACACCTTTTTTAGAGGCGAATAATTGCAAATCAATGACGAAATTCATTTGTGCTTCCTTTCTAGCTTTGCATTCTTTGGATACGAAGTTGCAATGCTTTCAATTTGTTTCTCGATTGTTTCGAGAACGATTTGATCGTGCTCTGAAACTTCCTTAAGAGCTTCAAGATACACATAGCCTTCCTTCACTTCACTTTTGTAATGATCATCCCCGTCTAGAAGATTGTTTAATCCTCCGAGCACTACTCCGCTAACGGCCGCACAAACCAAGTCATGACCATATGGTCCGCTTCCGGCATGTCCTTTAACCTCTAACGAAGTGATTTTGTTGTTATGATCTACAAAAATAACATGAATCATTAGGCGTTGATAGTTTCAATAACTAAGCAAGTATAAGGTTGACGATGTCCTTGTTTTTTACGGACATTGGCTTTTGCCTTGTACTTGTAAACAGTGATTTTTTCGTTTAAGCCTTGCTTTTCGACTTTGGCAACAACTTTGGCGCCATCAACATATGGTTTGCCAACGATTGTTTTCTCGCCACCGACGAAAAGGACTTTATCGAGAGTAACTTCGCTTCCAACTTCAGCGTCGAGTTTTTCAACATAAACCTTATCGCCAACGGAAACTTTAACTTGTTTACCACCGGTCTCTACGATTGCGTACATGCGTTTTTCCTCCTTTTGTCTATTACTCGCTTTAGTGGCCTGATTTCTCATGTTTTAATGCCATTTCAATGCGGTTGAGACGCTAAGGAGCGTCACAACGTTAATAAATATACTACTTTTCTAAAGAAAAACAACGATTATTTGATACTTAGCCAATATAGATTCAAGGCCGTGCCTTTTCTCCCACCGAAAAGGCGTTGCCCTATGGTTTCATTAATCAAGTAAGTCATTTTCTTTGAAAGAGAAATAAGTCTCGTTTCCTAAAATGATGTGGTCAAGTAGCTTATTTCCTAGCAATATAGATTTTTCTTGCAATTTGTGAGTGAATTCCACCTCACCATTTGATGGTAATGGAACTCCTGATGGATGGTTGTGTAGTAAGACAAAGAAAGGGAAAGAAAGATTCGATATTTCCGAAAGAATGTTCTTCATGGAAGCACTCACTTGATTTTCATCTCCTTCGAAAATCACCTTTTCTTTTCTAATTCTCTTTCTCTTGTCGTAACAAATAAGCAATAAAAATTCCTTATTTTTATGAGCAAAAGACAACCTGTAATGCTCATAGATTTCTTTGGGTGAAAGCAATTTTAAATAAGGCGCTTGGACACTAGACCTTCTAGCTATCTCAAATACGGCGCATAAGGTTATGGCTTTAGTCTCTGAGATGCCTTTTAAGGAGCAAAATTGCTCAATAGGCAAATTGGACAAAGTCGGAAAATCCTTATAAATAGCCATGATTTCTGAAGCGAGTTCTAACACGTTTTTGCCAACGCATCCACTTCGTAAGATAATCGCTAAAAGCTCGACATCATTGCATGATGAAATGCCTTCTCTAATAGCCTTCTCCCTAGGGAGCCCCTCTTTTTTCAATTCTTTGATGATCATTTCCAGGTAAAAGACCACCCGCCAGGAATTTTTGCGCTCCCAGAGGATGTTCTAAATATTCGATAAACGATTACAGCTGTAAGAGCGACCGCCAAAATAGCCATAACTGCAGTTAAGGTTATCGCCTCACCAGGAACTATGTTCTCGAGTTCCTCAGGATTCAAAGTTCGCATATTTTAAAACCTCCCTTCATCTATATAAAGGGAGGTAAATCGGAAAAATGCCAAAAATTGTTAAATTATTTTTGAATTTCTGCAATTTTGTCGTTAACAGTCTTCAAAAGAGCCTCGTTAGAAGCTAATTTTTCTTTCTCGGCATCAACTTTTTCTTTCGGAGCCTTAGCGATGAAGCCTTGATTGGAAAGAATTTTGCTAGAACGCGCAATTTCACTATCAAGATGTTCTTTTTGTTTCAAAAGTCTTTCAAGAAGAACGCTTTCATCAACATCTTCTTCGACAATCATCGAATATCCAGGGTAAATAAAGGAGTTTCCGCCAAGAGTCTCCTTCTTAACCGAATAGGAACTAGCGAAGGCAAAACGTGAAAGATATTCACCGAATCCCGCAAAAGGTTCCTTAGGGGAAACAATAAGACGAACTTTTGAGTTTGGCGCGATTCCGTTGCTTGACTTGTAATTACGGATATCACGGATCATTCCTTGAAGAATCGTAACCTTGTCAACAGCTCTCTTATTCAAGAATTGTTTTTCATATTCTGGATAAGGCTCACACATTATCGAGTCTTTTGCATCAGGCAAGGAGAGATACATTTCCTCAGAAACGAAAGGACAATAAGGATAAATCATCAAAATAATCGCTTTCATGACTTTATACAATGTGTCTTTCGTGATTTCCGCTTCTTCTCCGCCATGGGCTAAAGCAATCTTAGAAAACTCTAGGTATTGAGAGCAAAAATCGTCATATACGAAATTATACAACGCTGATGAAGCCTGTCCAAATTCATAAGAATCCATCTTAGAACCGACTTTTTTAATAGTTTTTTCTAATCTATCAAGAATATAAGCGTCTAAGGTTCCTAATTTCTTCTTATCGATTGCCTTTGGAGTATAGTCTTCTCCGAGCACACCTTCAACATAACGGCAAGCATTCCAAATCTTGTTAAGATAGGCTTCCGATGAGGCAACTTTTTCCTCAATGTAGCGCATATCCATGCCTGGAGTGCAATTCGTCGTGATGAAATACCTAAGCGCATCAACCCCGTAACGGTCTATCACATCCATTGGATCAATGCCGTTTCCGAGAGATTTAGACATTTTTCTCCCTTGAGAATCGCGTACCAAGCCGTGAATGACAACATCCTTAAATGGCACTTCATCGGTAAAATGCAACGATTGGAAAACCATTCTAGAAACCCAGAAAAAGATTATATCGTATCCAGTAACTAAGCAAGACGTTGGGAAATAACGCTTAAAATCAGGGCTTTCAGTATCAGGCCAACCCATTGTGGCAAACGGCCAAAGAGCCGAAGAGAACCATGTATCCAGGACATCTTCGTCTTGGACATACAAATTCAAATCAGGCGTTTCTTCTGTTACTAAAACCTCACCCGTTTCCTTGTTATAATAGGCAGGAATTCTATGTCCCCACCAAAGTTGGCGAGAAATGCACCAATCTTCGATATTTTCCATCCAACGGAGCAAGACTTTTTCGAAACGTTTAGGAACGAAATTAACCTTTCCTGAGGTTTTTTGTCTTTCTAAGACCTTTTCCGCCAAAGGTTTCATTTTAACGAACCATTGCTTGGAAAGCATTGGCTCAACTACCGCATCGCTTCTTTCGGAGTGGCCTACAGAGTGGACGATTTTTTCAATTTTCACCAAATGGCCGTCCTCTTTGATTTTTTCAACTAACGCTTTGCGGCACTCGTATCTATCCATCCCTTGATATATTCCGCATTTTTCATTCATATGAGCGGTCTCATCAAGAACTTTGATAAGAGGGAAGCCATATTTTTTAGCGAGAGCAAAATCGTTTGGATCGTGGGCTGGCGTACATTTCATCGCACCGGTTCCAAAAGAAATATCAACATATGAATCTCCCATTAAAGGAAGCTCATCGCCATTGGCAGGATTGATAACTTTTTTTCCGATAAGATGCTTGTATCTGCTATCTTTTGGATTAACGAAAACCGCAGTATCGCCAAACATCGTTTCAGGTCTAGTCGTCGCAACAATCAAGCTTTCATTTGTTCCGACAACATCGTATTTAAAGTAAAAGAATTCTCCTTCATCATCCTTATGAATGATTTCGATATTCGATAAGGCCGTTTTTAGTTCTGGATCCCAATTGGTTATTCTTTCGCCCTGATAAATTAATCCTTCTTTATATAAGGTTACAAAAACGTGTCTAACCGCTTTAGATAAGCCTTCGTCGAGGGTAAATCTTTCTCTTGAATAATCGAGGGAAAGACCCATTTTCTTCCATTGTTGGTGAATGGTTGAAGCGTATTCGTCTTTCCATTCCCAAGCTTTTTTTAAGAACCCTTCACGCCCGAGGTCATAGCGAGAAACTCCTTCTTCTCTGAGTTTTGCCTCAACTTTAGCTTGCGTGGCGATACCAGCGTGATCCATTCCCGGAAGCCAAAGAACATCATATCCCTTCATTCTCTTATAACGGGTTATAATATCCTCCAAAGTCGTGTCCATAGCATGTCCAAGGTGGAGTTTGCCAGTGACGTTTGGTGGAGGTATAACCAATGAAAACGGCGGTTTTGACTTATCCAATCCGGCTTTGAAATAATCTCCGTTAACCCATTTATCGTATTTTCCTTCTTCTACGACTTTTGGGTCATAATGTTTGTCTAACATTTTTTCTCCTCCTAGCAATAAAAAATGCGCCTATCCCAACATAGGGACGCGGCGCGTGGTACCACCCTAATTCCAAATCGTGATAGATTTGGCACTTTAAGCTTTAACGCAGCAAACGGAATTTTCTTCTTTCCTCAAAAGCGACTCACCGTCATTTGTTACCGAATTTTCAGCACCTATCGGCTCTCTAAGAACAAACGTCACGGATCCCTCTTCATCAACGGATCTTAAGTATTATAAAATGTCGAAGCCCTCTTAACAATCATTAAAGATTATAAAAAGACAAATTTATCTCTCTTTCTTCCTTGCTTTGTCCAGCGTGATGCCCTTTAAGTTTAGGCTTACGCGGATTTTGTATAGAGGAATAAAGAGTATATTTATCGGTTGCAATGGCAAGATAATCACCCATTATCGTATCAAAATGAGGATTTTTCTCTCCTACACCAAAAACACCCAATCCTTCGATTTCTTTACGGTTAAGTAATATAAAAGATGGATAATATTTCGTGAAAAGCGATTCAAATTCTTCTCTCTTCTCTTCTTTGATAAAGAATGAGCAATTTCTTCCTTCGAGAGTTATTGGGCCAGAAAAGCAAGCGGTTAAATCTTCATGCAAAGCTAAATCTTGGTATTCAACATTAATTAATCCATGATCAGCCATACTAATAACTAAAACATCAGGATTGTCTTTAGCGAACTTTTTAAGCATCTTGTTCATTTTTCTGAATTCGTTCCAAACATGAATGCTTTTAACTCCGTAAGAATGCATCTCATGATCTGGATGTGGGGTGTAAGAATAGAGGAATTCTCCGCCATTTTTGAAGAATTCAGTAGCTTTTTTCGCCATTTCGCGATAATTTTTCGGGGCATCTTCTCCGCCGAGCGGATAAAGATATTCCAATTTTGCATTAACCCCTTTTTCTTTTAGGTAAGTATCGATTTTCGTAAGAGGGCAATACTTATCGAAAAAATGTGACCCGTCATGATAAAAATCAACTTTTTCGCCGGTTAAATCATTAATATCAGGGAAAACGCAAAGAGGAAAGCCGAGTTCAGCAATATATTCGGTCCAGCCAATCCAGCCATTTTCAAGAGGCCATTTAGCAGTTAAAAAAGCATTCGTTGCCGCTACAGTTGTAGGCGGATTAGTCGAATTTATCGTAACTTTTGAATGTTTCAAAATATATGAGTTAGTTCTTGGATACAAAGAAAGATTATACTTTCCCGCGCCATCGAACAAGAAAACGCATACTTTTCTATGTCCTTCTAATAAGGCGTCGATTCTTGGGTCAGTTTCATGAAATGGAGTAACCCCATAATGTTTAAGAATTGAGGATGAGAAGCCAACCAAGCTTTCTTTTCTGTTAAAAATTTCTTCTGGTAATTTTTTCATAGCGGTAAATAATAATGCAATTTAAACTTTTTTCAAAGCAAAAAACGCATTTATTTTAATAATGCGGCTATTTTTGCTCGTAAAAGATCGGGCTTATCTTTCTTTGAAGCGAGGATAATCTCCATGCCTTGATATCTTTTACGGGCTTTGGCGATATCGGATTGTTTAGCGAGATCACTTTTCGTTAAAACTATAAGAGTAGGGACTCCTTCTTCAGAAAGATAATTAAGCAACATCAAATCTTCTTCTGATGGGTCTCTTCTGCAATCAATAAGGAAAATGCATCCTTTAAGATAAGGATTTTTGAAATAGTCTTCCATCATTGTGCCAAAAGAGGCGTCTTCTTTGCTTCCGTAAGAGGTAAACCCATACCCTGGAGAATCAACCAAATAGAAAGAATTATCGATTAAAAAATAATTTAAATATCGAGTTTTGCCAGCATTTTTTGATGAAAAAGCTATTTTTTGGGCCGTTAAGGCGTTAATCAAAGATGATTTTCCAACATTTGATTTTCCGACAAAAACGATTTCTTTTAGATTGTCTTTTGGACGAAATTCTTTCGATGGAGCCGAGAGAATATATTTTGCGTTTTGAAATTTTATCATTGCCATACGTTGTAATTATAGCAAAAAGAAAAAAGAAACCCCCGAAGGAATTTCTCTTTTTTATTTTTAAGCGGCGGTTGTTTCCTCTTTGAAGACGAAAGGTAAGACATCATCGACGCATTTCATGAAATGAATGTCGAGTCCTTCTTTGACTTCTTTAGGAAGTTCATCTGCATCTTTCTTGTTCTCGTAAGGAACGAAAATCGTTTTGATTCCGCTTCTAAGGGCGGCAAGGGATTTCTCTCTTAATCCACCGATAGGAAGGGCTTTTCCTCTTAATGTTACCTCGCCAGTCATTGCTAAATTATTATTAGCAGGTTTTCCAGAAAGGCAAGAAATAATCGCGCATGTTATGGCAACACCAGCGCTTGGCCCATCTTTAGGCACAGCACCTTCAGGGAAATGAAGGTGAATGTCGTTTTTCTCGAATATTTCATCAGAAATACCGTATTTTTGGGCATTTGCACGGACATAATCGAGAGCAATCATGCAGCTTTCCTTCATGACATCGCGAAGGTTTCCGGTAATTACGAGTTGACCTTTTCCGTGGAAATAAGTCGCTTCGATTGGCAAGATATCTCCGCCAAAATCTGTATAAGCAAGGCCTGTAATAACACCGATTTGCGGTTCTTTTTCTTTCTTGGTATCTTCAAAAATCTCGACGCCAAGATATTTTTGAACCTGTTCTTTGTTTATTACGATAGGTTTTTCCAAAGTTGGATTCTTGATTATTTCAACAATCGCTTTGCGGCAACAGGAGGCAACAAGTCTTTCTAATTCACGAACTCCAGCCTCACGGGTATAGAATTCAATCATTTCCTTGAGTCCTTCTTCGGTAAAGGTGATATCCCCTTCTTTTAAGCCGTTAGCGCTCATTTGCTTGCGGATAAGGAAGTCAGAGGCAATCTTAAGTTTTTCGATTTCCGTATAAGAAGGAACTTCGATTAACTCTAATCTATCTCTTAACGGTCCTGGGACGTTTTCAAGATTGTTTGCCGTAGCAATAAAGAGAACATTCGATAAATCGTAAGGTTCTTCAATGAAATTATCGTTGAATGAAACGTTTTGTTCCGGATCAAGAACCTCAAGAAGGGCGCTTGCAGGGTCTCCACGATAATTTGATCCACCGACCTTGTCGATTTCATCAAGTAAGAAGACAGGGTTTACCGTTCCGGCTCTAGTCATGCCTTGAATGATTCTTCCAGGCATTGAACCGACATAAGTACGACGATGTCCGCGGATTTCGGCTTCATCCGAAACGCCACCAAGTGAACACTTATAGAATTTTCTTCCTAAAGCTCTAGCAATTGACTTGGCTAAAGATGTTTTACCGCATCCAGGCGGGCCAAAGAAGCAAAGAATTGGGGCTTTTAAGGAACCGGTAGCTTGTTTAACCGCAAGATATTCAATGATTCTCTTTTTAACTTTCTCAAGTCCATAATGGTCTTCATCGAGAACTTTTTGGACATTTTCGAGATCATCATTATCTTCGGTTCTTTCAAACCACGGAGCTTCTAAAAGCTTTTGGACGTAATTAAGGATAAGAGATGCTTCAAGTGATCCCTCAGGCATCATATCCATTCTGTGAAGTTCGTTTTTGACTTTTGCCTTAACGTTTTCTGGATAAGGATTCTTTTCAAGCATTTGCTTGATTTTATCGACGTCATTAACGGCATCTCCTTCACCGAGTTCGTCTTTGATCGCTTTCATTTTCTCGCGTAAGAAATATTCTTTTTGTGATTTTTCAGCGCGTTGACGTACTGTGTCATCAAGTTTTTGTTCTATTTGGGTGATTTCTCTCTTTTCTTCGAGGATTTTAATGAGATATTTAAAACGTTCGGTAACGTTAGGTTCTCTTAAAATAGCTATTTTGTCTTCGGTTTTGAAACCGCCTGTTTGAGCGATAAAATCAACGATTTCTGAAGAACTCTTCTCTTCCGATAAGGAAATTGAAGGAACGCTGAAATTAGCATTTCTATTTTGAGTCGAACTCAAAAGAGCGGTTAATTCGCCTATATATTTAAGTTCTTCATCCTCGTCCCCTTCGACTTCTTTAATTATTTCTCCATCGGCAACAAACGTTCCGTTTTCTAAGCGTATATTCGTTAATTTAACACGGTGGCTGCCAATTATTCTAACTTTTACGGACCCTGTTTTTGTGTCTGTCGTTGAGGTTATGCGGCAAAGCGTGCCTACATCATAAACATCTTCGCCACTTTCGATTTGTTTTTTTGCTGGGTCTTTTTGCACGCCGACAAACAAAAGGCTGTTGCAATCATTTTTGGCTTTATGAATCGCTTCAATTGAATAGGAGCGACCAGCATCGATGTTTTCTTGGATGTTTGGAAAGACCACTAAACTTTTAGTAATCAAGAAAGGTAGTGTCAATGGTTCTTTTTTCTCTTCGGTTGTTTCCATAGTAGTTTCCTCCTTTTCGTAACGTAAATTATAAGCCGACTTTTAGCACTGTCAATTGTTAAGTGCTAAAAACTAAAAATAAGGCGAATTTCTTCGCCTTATCAGTTGCATCAGAAGTAATTATTTTTCTTCTTTAGCGGCACTTTTCTTTGTTGTGGCTTTTTTTGCGGTTGTCTTTTTTGCAGCCGTTTTTGCTTTTGGGGCTTCTTCGGCTTTTTCTTCCGCGGCTTCCTTAACTTCTTCTTTAGCAGCTTTGGAAGAACCATTGTTTGCTAAGATGAAATCGTGAACTTTGCGTTCGGAAAGTTGAGAACGGAAATCTTCAAGATTCTTAGAAATGATGTTTTTGACATCTTCTTCTTTCATCTTGTATTGTTCAGCCATTTTCTTGATTTCGGCATCGACATCAGCATCGGTTGCAGCAAGGTTTTCTTTGATTCCGATTTCGTGGGAAACAAGGAAGTTCTTAATGTTGTTTTCAGCGTTAACGTGATATGTGGCGTGTAAATCTTCTTGTTTGGAACCAGTGATTTCAAGATATTGTTCGAATGTTAAGCCATTTGATTCAATTTGTTTCTTGAGATTCTCTTCCATTTGATGTGCTTCATTTTCGATTATTGCATCATCAATGACAAAGGTGGCATTCTTGACGATTTGAGCCATAACTTCATTATAGAAAGCATTCTCGGCGTCTTGAACTTTGTGGGAGAGAAGATGTTTTGTCTCATGCTCTTTTAATTCAGCAACGGTGCTAACTCCACTGATGGCAAGATCTTTAACAGCCTCATCAGTGAGTTCAGGAATCTTCTTTTCCTTAACTTCGTGCATGGTGATCTTGAAGGTAGCTTCTTTGCCGGCTAATTCCTTAACATAGTTTGTTGGGAAGGTGACTTTGATGTCTTTCTTATCACCGTCTTTCATGCCAACGAGTTGATCTTCGAAACCAGGGATGAATTGGTTGGAGCCAAGTTCGAGGCTATAATTGTTGGCTTGTCCGCCTTCGAAAGCCTTGAGTTTGCCTTCTTCATCGGCAAGATAGCCATCGAAATCGATAACGGTGGTGTCGCCGATTTTTGCTTCGCGGTCTGTAACGACGAGTTCAGCATTGTTCTTAAGAAGATTTGCAATATCGTCTTCAACTTCTTTTTCGGTTACTTTTGGAGCGGCTTTAGTGGCTTTGATTCCCTTATATTCGCCAAGAGTGACTTCTGGAATTAAAACGATTGTGTAAACGAGTTCTAATTCGTCTTTGGAAAGTTTGGTGACGTTAACGTTTGGACGATACATTGGTTGAAGTTTTTCTTCGGTGAGCAATGTAGCGAAAACTGGGGTCATAACCTCATCAATAGCTTCATTCCATACGGCTTGTTGATTGATTCTCTCTTCAATAAGCTTACGTGGGGCCTTTCCTGGGCGGAAGCCTGGGACGCTAACCTTGCTAGCAGTCTTCTTAAACGCTTTTTCTTGAGCGTTTGTCCAAAGTTCCTTGTCGACGTCAGCAACTAATTTGACGCGGCTTGGGCTAATTTTTTCAACAGTGTGTTTCATTAAATGAATACCTCAATTTATTTTGCTAATTTTGCAACGTGATTAAATATACTCTATCTTTGGTTGCTTTCCAAACTAAAAACGTTAAAAATTTAAAAATTTTCGCTTTTTAGATCTTTATCTGCTCCGCCTTTTTAAGCGTTTCGGAAATCAAATCACTGATTTTTTGAACATCTTCTTCTTTGAGATCGTATCTCTCAAGATATTCTTTCAGGGGAAATTTAGACTGCAGATAGGATGATGAGAGATTGACTAAACCTAAAAAATAAAGGTTGAGGTCTTTCTCTTTGAATGGGTTATTCGGATATTCCTCAAACATGAAATTATTGAGAATATTCTTCGCGATATTGCATAAAGACGGGTCTTTTATTTCTTTTTGAAGCATAGAAAGGATATATTTTGCTTCATCTCTTTCATATGGCAAACATTCATTTATCGGGAAAATTGAATATTCTATTCCATTTTTATTGAAAGCTACTTCTTTTGGATATTTTGCTTTTACTAGCAACATAAGACCATATGTTTTGACGATATTTGAGTTAGAAACCTTAAGCATTTTAACGATTGTTTTTGAATGATATATCGTTTTGGCGTCGTTGAAAGAGGAAAGGATGGATATTTTTTCGTATTCATCGCCATCTTTAAGAAGAATGTCTTCAATTTCCTCATCAGAATAATTGGTTTTCAATGAGGCTTGTCTTTCGCTAAAACGAATGCTTTCGTTTAAAGTTCTTAGATATTCTTCGACTTCTTGGGAAACATATGGCAAAGAGAGAAAATAATCGGCATCTTTGTACGCTTCATCGTATTCGCCAAGAATAAAACGAAGTTCAAAATTGGCTTTTAGGCATTTTACAGGAGAGGCTTTCCAGAGAATTTCCCTCTTTTTTTCTACTAAATCCATCGCTTCTTTCGCTTTTCCTAAATTCAGAAAAGCTGAAATTCGGCAAAAAAGAGCTTCAGGCTCATCATTTCCTTTGCTAAGTTCTAGCACTAGATCGTATTGTTTTTTGTTTAATAAAGTTGTTAAGCTATCCATCAAAAATATTTTATTCCTTCCGCTTTCTTTTAAAAAGAAAAAAGACAAACCATTTTAAAACGATTAGAATAAAAAGGATGAAAAAGAATGTCGTTATTTTTTCTTTATTCTTAATTAGTACTTCCCTAGGCTCATGCTCAAATTCTAGCGGAAGCATCTCCTTTAACGACGCTCTTTCTATTTTGAAAAAGATCGACCGCGAGATTAATTACACGCCAATTACGAACATTCCTCGCTCATATATCCTAAAAGAAGAGTCTTCATCTTATGTAGATCTAGAAAAAGAAATTATCAATGCGAAAATAGACCGTCAGCTTAATCAAGACGATCATTATTCTTTCTTTAGAATCAAGGGGACATATAACAGCAGGACTTATATTCACGAAAATTGGACGTATGTGGCAGATGGAAAAAACGTGACTTGCAATTATCTAAATTATGTTGATAATGGCGAAATAATCGTTAAACGTTATAGGGAAGAAAGCAAGAAATCTTTGGAAGATTGGGATAGTTTTGCTCAAAATGATGTCAATGAGAAGCAACGTCTTTACGCTAGAATGGCCAAAGAATTCTATACTAACTTTTCTTCAATGGAAGAGGAAATCGAAGACGATTGCTCTTCCAATAACGAAAATTCAGTAAAAATAGAAGCAAGCAACAAAAAAGTGCGATATACGTGCGAATTTAGCGATAATTGGTTTGTTTCTGGCTCCCATGAAAACAAGGAGAACGGAACTTTTTATTCCGCTTATGTCTCTTGGAATAAATGCGATATCTCTATGCCAAACCTTGATTATTATCCATTGATCGTCAGCGAAGAATAGATTCTGCAACAATTGGCAATAAAGAGAATTCTTTTAAAGAAGCGTCGGGATTTTCGGCTTTTCCGAATCCATAGGCGGCATGTACAAAGAACAATCCAGCTTTCCTAGTGGCAATTTCATCCCCGCGTGTATCTCCGACATAAATAGCTTTATCTAAAGCGTGTTTTTCGACTATTTTCCTGATTGTCACGTCTTTGCTAGCTAAAGTATCACCCCAGCAAAGATGGTCAAGGAAGTAATCTTCCATCTTCGTTCCCTCTAAAAAAGCCTCAATATAGCCTTTTTGAGCGTTAGAAACGATAAAAAGAAGGTAATTTTCTTTCAGTTTTAATAACGTTTCTCTCAACTGAGGATAGAGTTTGCCAGGATGCGAAAGAAGGTATTCGTTTTCGTAAGTCATGCACCTTTCTAAAAGAGAGGTCATTTCACCTTCTTGAAGATCAGGCCAAAGTTTTTTTCCAATTTCAAGCATTGGAAGGCCCATGGCATTTTGCATCATCTCCAAAGTGATGATGTATTTTCCGTCTTTATATGTTTTTAGGACTTCGTTCCAAGAATCCACGACTTCTTTTGAAGAATCCCATAACGTTCCATCTAAATCAAAAATAATCCCTTTTTTCATATTCATTCTCCAATTATAGTTTATCAAAAATAAATAAAAAACCGCATTTAAGCGGTAAATTGGCGCGCCCGAACCGACTCGAACGGTTGACCCACAGCTTAGAAGGCTGTTGCTCTATCCAACTGAGCTACGGGCGCAGTGACAATAATATAATTCTCTTTTTCAATTTTAACAAGTTAAAACGTTCAAAAAGAGCGAAT
>CAVJFO010000015.1:104247-210471 GCA_963648925.1 Hallerella sp. | reverse complement strand
GCGCGTGCGTAAGAAAAGAAAAAGAAGTCTTTTTTCAAGACCTCTTCTTCTATATAAATAAATGTCTTATTCGTTTTTACTTCTTGCTAATATTGCGACAATTCGAATAAGAATAACAATGAAGTCACAATACATGTTGAAAGCACAGAACAACGCAAGATTTGTGTTGGTTTCACCTTTTGTGGCAATCTTTTTGATATTGTAGGCATCCGCTGCAACAACAATCATCTCAAATGCAATAATCGCAAGTGATATAACCCAGTCCAACAAAATGGCGTCTTTTGGAGAAATTAAATAGAAAACTCCCCAGAAGATTGAAGTAAGCAAAATGCCAATTCCCAATCCTATAGCAGCAAAAGCAAACCAATTTAATTTCGATTTGGTGAAATAGCCGATCAAAAACATTGAGCCAAAGGCTAGAGCAGTTATTCCAAATGCCTCAGCAACCGTTGCAACGCTGATTCCAGCGATTAGCAAGACCGTAAAAGCTAAACCAACGAAAACGGCATAGAGAATGAAACCGAACCATGGTGCTTTCTTCCTAAAAATAGAAAGAATGCTGATTAAGAAAGAAATCAATAACATTCCGACGATCGAAACGATAGATGTCGTTATGATAATCCGACTCCCACTATCGGTGAGCGCTCCTGTTCCATCAAAACATATTTTTTGCAAAATAAAGTTCCAGCCAAATGCAACGACAGCCGTAATTAATAAGCCAATAAACATATAGCCAAAAACTTGAGCTAAAAATTTCGAAGACGTCACGTCTTTTTCAATAATTTCTTGTTTTGTTTCACTAAAATTAAATTCCATAAGAAAAACCTCCTTGTGCTTATTGTATAGCCAAGGAGGAAAAATTAAATCAAAATTCGTTTTTTATTTGACGAGCATGCCGTCAATTAAGCCTTTGAAAGAGGCTGGTTCAAGGGAAGCTCCGCCAACTAAAGCGCCATCAATGTCTTTTTCTGACATATATTCTGCGACATTATTTGGTTTGACAGATCCACCATAAAGAATACGCATCTCTTCAGAAACTTCGCCAAACATCTCTTTAAGAGTTGAACGAATAAAGCCAATCGTATCTTCGGCAGTTTCTTTTGTGGCAGATTTGCCAGTTCCAATTGCCCAGATTGGTTCATAGGCAATGACAACTTTTTTAGCATCTTCTGCGCTTAATCCCGCAAGACCCGTATGAATTTGTTCTGCGACAAAGGATTTTGTTTCACCTTTTTCAAAAGTTTCTAAAGATTCACCACAGCAATAAACTGGGGTCATATCGTTTGCAAGGAGAGCTTTGATCTTCTCATTACATTTAACGGAAGTTTCGCCATTATATTCTCTTCTTTCGGAATGGCCGAGGATAACCCAGGTAATTCCAACTTCCTTTAACATAGGAATAGAGATTTCACCGGTATATGCGCCATGATCATGTTCATTGACGTTTTGAGCGGCAACAATGCATTTAGGGTTGATGTTCTCTTTAACTGTTGCTAAGCAAACAAAGGTAGGAGCAACGCCAACTTCAATGTTATTTGCAACTGCATAATCAACCATTTCATTAGCTGAAAGCGCAAAAGCTTTAGCTTCTGAAGGGGTTTTATTCATTTTCCAGTTGCCAAGTAATAATTTCTTTCTCATTTTAACCACCAATTAGCGAAGAACGTCAACACCTGGAAGGTGACCATCATTTTCGATCATCTCTAAGGAAGCTCCGCCACCAGTTGAAACGTGGGAGAAGGTTTCTTTGTAGCCAAATTGTTTAACGGCTGAAGCAGAATCTCCGCCACCGCAAACTGTGAAGGCCTTTCCTTCTAATCCAGCAATGGCTTCGCAAATGGCTTTTGTGCCAGCTTGGAACTCATCTTGTTCGAAAACGCCAACTGGGCCATTCCAGAAGACCATTTTGGCTTTGGAAATAATTTCTTTATAGAATTCAGCGGTCTTTGGACCAATATCGCACCCTTCGAAACCATCTGGGATATTTCCGCCTTTTTCAATGATCGTATCGACAACTTTGATTGTACGTGTTGTATCAGCTGAATCGAAATTGGTTGTAACGACAGCGTCTGTAGGTAAGAGTAAACGTCCTTTTGCTTCGGCGATGCACTTACGAGCATATTCGAGTTGATCTTCTTCAACTGGTGAATTGCCAACGTTCATTCCCATGGCCTTTTTGAAGGTATAGGTCATAGCTCCGCCAATTAAGACATAGTCACATTTCTTGAGTAAGGAATCGATGACTTTGATCTTATCGGAAACTTTGAAACCACCAAGGATAGCGACATATGGTCTATCTTCGTCTTTAACTTCGACGCAACGTGTGAGGTTTTCAACTTCTTTGATCATTAAATAGCCTAAAGCAACTGGTTTTCCTTCCGCTTTTAAGACGGATGGAACACCAACTGTTGAAGAGTGAGCACGGTGAGCGCTGCCGAAAGCGTCCATAACATAGACGTCAGCTAAGGAAGCCCATTCTTTTGCTAATTCAGCATCGTTCTTCTCTTCGCCTTTTTCATAACGTGTATTTTGAACGAGTAAGATATCGCCATCATTAAGAGCTGCAACGGCATTCTTGAGTTCTTCGCCACGAGTTACTGGGCAGAAAGAAACTTTCTTTCCTGGAACTAATTCTTGAAGAGCATTAGCAACAGGGGCCATATCATTGGCTTTCTTCATTTCTTCGATCTTTGCTTGATCTGGTTCTTTCCATTTGATTTTGCCAAGGTGGCTCATCAAAATGAGACGTGCTCCATGATCAGCTAAATAATTAATTGTTGGAAGGGCGGCTTTGATACGATTGTTATCGCGGATAACGCCATTCTTTTGCGGAACGTTAAAGTCAACGCGAACGTAGACTTTCTTTCCTTTTAAATCTTTTAAGTCTTCTACTGTAAGCATAAAATTTTATTAATTCTCCTTATGCCCCTTTATCATAACACTTTTGTGAGTGTTATTAATATATTAATAAAATATTACCGATATACTCAAATTAAAAAAGAGGCCACGTAAATGACCTCTAATATTTCTGAATCGAATTAGTCGGACCAGCCATGGGCAAGATAGCCAATGACAGCTGTTGCGCTGACAATAAGAGCGGCAGCTGAAATTGTATCAGTGACCAAAGTGTAATCGCTTGTAATCTTCGCGGAAGTATCAGCAGCAGTCCAATCAAACTTCTCTTCGTATTTTTGATAGTTGTTGTAGAGACGTGTTAATTGATAGTTCTTGAATTCGTAGATGCAGTTTTCGCCACCTTGATTCATTAAATCTGATTGATATGGATACATAGCGGTGATGTCAGCCTTCATTTCGCCATCGGCATATTTTGTATATGATTCTTTGCCGATATAGCCTTTGACTGTACAATCTGTTGATAAGCTATTGAGATCTTCAGTTGTAAGTTCTTTTTTGCCAGTGGCAGCTTCAGTCTTATCAAAGCCTTTAAGCCATTTGGAAGTTCCAGCGGCTTGGCCATAGGTACCATTTGCATAGCCATCAGCGCCTTTAACAAAAGCTTTTGCTAAGGTATCAACGACATCTTTTGAAGATTCGACGTAATTCTTTGTTTCGCCGTTGTTATAGGCAACAATATACTTATCGCCATCTTTATAAGCGAAAGCTTCTGTTCCAGCGGCAAAGGTCGTGACTGTGACGCTTCCACTTGTGGAGGTAACAGCTGTGTTAATTTTACGATAAGCATACTCAGCATCTGTGTCAGCAACACCGGTGTTGTTTGTTGTCTTATCCCATCCGTCGGAATAGGTTACTTTAGATGTGGTGATTGTTTTTGCGGCAATAGCGTCGAGCTCTTTTTCAGCTTCGGCACGTGTCATGCTTGTTCCTTTGTCAGCGCAGCTAGCAAGAATGCTAACGCTTGCCAAAGCAAAGAGACCTAATTTAATTGATTTTGCGTTCATTATGAATCGCTCCTTTTCTTTTTGCATTGTTTGCATAGTAGATTCTAGACCCTAAAGATTTTTTTTACAAATTATTTTTTCAATTATTTTTGAGTTCTTTAATAGGGCGAGCCAAAAGAAGCTTGTCGGCTAAAAATGAAGTCAACAATCCACTAGCTAGAGAAAACAAAACGATAAATGGGAAATAATAAAAAGTAGTAAACCCATGTTCGACAAAAATGGCCGCTACTGCGACTTGTGCTAAAGAGTGAGTAAACGCCCCAAGCAAAGAAACTCCGTATATCGTAATCAAGTGCAACAGCTTTTCAAAAACGAAATATGCCAAACACATTATTAAATAGGAAGATATAGCGCCAGCAAAAGACATATAGAAAGGCATTTGAAAAATGTTTCCTCTAAGCAAGGAGACAATAAACACACGGAGAATTGAAATTATAAAAGCCTCATAAAATGGGCAAGAATATAGCAAAATAAGCACTACAAGATTAGCTAAGCCAAGTTTAACCCCAGCAACGGGCGAGGGAATAAAAGATTCCACGTAGCCTAAAACAATTGCCAATGCTAGCATGATGGAAAGAAAGGAGATTTTATGAATGGATATTCTTTTTTTCATATGATTATCTCCGAATCAACTGATGCATTTTCCGAATACAAAACAACCATCACCTCATTTGGCGCGCAAATAAGGGTTTGCATGATCGAATTTGTGAACCCTTGATGAACGCAATATTGATTTGAGCAATTGCTTGAATGAATGCCAATTTTATGATCTTTGACCTCAACTACCATTTGAATATCCTTATTATCTTCTTTTATATTGATCGGATATTCCTTTTCTTCGCCAGAAAGATCGATTTTCTTGTAAATAATCGTATTTTGATGATATACATCCGCATAGATGTGGCCATTCGATTCTCTAGGAATCAAATAATACGTTAATAAAGAAAAAGTGATGGCTAGCAAGCCAAGACCAACGATAAGGTCGCCTAAATGTTTTTTGAAAAAGTCTTTAGCTTTCATTATTTTTCTAAAACCAAGCCAAGCCCATCGGAAAAGGCTATATTTTCTCCATCAAAAATCATATATTCGAAATCGAGGGTGTTTTTAAGGGATTTTGCTAGTTCTTCTCCTCCGATAAATATTGCCGTGCTTAAAATATCTGCAACCCCTGCATCAGAAGACTTAATCGTAACAGTGTTGTTTTTTGCTAATGCATCGCCCGTGTTTGGATTAACGATATGCGAATAGAGATTTCCGTCATATTTCTTGCTTTGCTGAGAAATGCCCGATGTTCCAATAGACGTGTTGTCCGCGTAAAAGAACGCTTTTGAATAACCATAATCTAGAAGGCTGCTAATAGTGATTTTGTATGACTCATCGCTTAAATAAGAGCCTAATCCATAGGAAGATGAGCCTCCGTTAATGAAATATTTGCTGACTCCTTCTTCTTTTAGATAATCTTGGACTAACTTAATTACATATCCTTTCGCATATGCGCCAACATCGATTTTCGCTTTACCGCTTCTTTTGATTTTGTTGCCGTTAATCTCAAGCTTAGAAGAATTCATCTCTTCTAAATATTGATTTATGGTAGATTCATTTGGAAAAGATGCCGTCGGACTTTCGATAAAGTTTTTCCATAAAGAAGAAAGGTTTCCTATTAAAGGATTGAAATAATATTCTTTCGATCCGTCTTCTTTTGTTAAAGATGTTTTTTCTTGCATCTGTAAGCCAAAAGACAAAAGAGAAGCTAAACGAGGGTCGACTTCAATCTCTTCTCCTGAATTGCTATCTTTATTTAAATAATAAATGTTTTTAACTTGTTCTAGATTTTCATCCGCATGCGCTTTATAGGCATCAGTTAAAAGATCGTAATCGGAAAATATGTCAAAAACGTGGTCTAAAACTTCCGTTGAAGAATCAAACAAGGTAACGGAAACACTCGTTCCAAAATAATAACCCGCTTTAGAAATCTGCCCTGAAGAGGAAGAGTTATTTTCTGAACAAGAGGTAAGCAATAAAGGAAGTATCAATAAAAAGTATTTTTTCATCCAAAAGATTATAAAGAGAGTTCGTTAACAAAAAAAGACTCCAAAATTAATTGGAGTCTAATTTTCAGATTGAGCTTTCCTTATTTTGCGCCAAGGATCTTGCCATATAAGCCAGCAAGACGGACGTATTGGGAAGTGAAGCTGTATTCGTTGTCATACCAAGCAACAACTTTGACAAACTTCTTGTGTTCTGGAGTTTCGACGATCATGGTCATGGTTGCGTCAAAGATAGAACCATAGGTGTTGCCAAGGATGTCAGAAGAAACGATTTCGTCTTCGTTATAGCCAAGGATGCCTTTGAGTTCGCCTTCAGCAGCTTCTTTCATAGCAGCATTGATGGCTTCGACGGTAACATTTTCGTCTTTGAGTTCGATTGTGCAATCGCAAAGGGAACCATCTTGAACTGGAACACGGATGGCGTTGCCGTTTAAGCAGCCATTGAGTTCAGGGATGACTTTGCCGATAGCTTTTGCAGCACCAGTTGTCGTTGGGACAATGTTTGCAGCGGCAGCACGGGATCTACGGAGGTTGCTTCCAGCAAGATCAAGGATTCTTTGATCGTTTGTATAAGCGTGGACAGTTGTCATTGTTCCGCCGATGACACCGAACTTGTCATTGAGAACTTTCATAACTGGAGCTAAGCAGTTGGTTGTGCAAGATGCGCCAGAGATGATGGTTTGATCAGCTGTGAGTTTGTCTGTGTTGACACCATAGACATATGTTGGGATGTCTTTGGAAGAGGATGGAGCGGAGATGATAACACCTTTTGCACCATTGTGGAGATGGACATCGCCATCTTCGTGGCTCTTTAAGCGGCCAGTGCATTCTAAGACAACATCAACACCATATTTGCCCCATTCGAGTTCTTTTGGATCTTTTTTGCCAAGAACTGGGATTTTGTGTCCTTTGAAGATGATGTTTGTTTCGTCAGCATCAATTTCGTCTTTGTGCCAGACGCCATGAGTTGAATCGTATTTTAAAAGATAAGCAAGAGTCTTTGCATCAACTAAGTCATTGATTGCAACAACTTCAAATTCGCCGCTTTCATAAGCGCGACGGAATGCGAGACGGCCGATTCTGCCGAATCCGTTAATAGCTAGTTTAATTGACATGTAACTTTATGTCCTCCTTATAAACTGCAAGAGTATTATAGCAAAGCAAAAAGAGAAAATAAAAGAAAATACACATTGATAAATCGGTATTTTTTCTAGCAATTTAAAAATACTATTTTTTACCGCCAATCTCTTCTTTATATTCCTCGTTCAAATAACGAAAAAGATGATTAACATTGCTACGGGAAATTGTCGTATTTAACTCTTCAGATAAAAGATGAGCAAGCTCGTTTAAAGACGCATCTGGATGTTCTAATCTAAGTTTCATCAAGGCAACGAGTTTTTCGTTTTCAAAATAATCCCATCCTTTTTGTTGAACAAAATAGTTGATTTGCTCAACTTGCAACTCACTAGATTTAAGTGTTTTTGAATAATTGGCGCTATCAAGATTGCTCAGCCTATTCGTGACATTGGCAAAATCTCTTTCCACGCGTACATTCTCAAATTCCAAGCAAGATTCTTTTGCTTTAAGGATGATTAATAAGTCAGAGATATCATCACTTCTTTTCAAATACACAACATATTGGTTTCTTCTTTGAATTAGTTTGGCGTTAAATTGCCTAAATGGATAATGTTGCAAAAGTTTCACAATCCATTTGGCATAGTTTTGATCTTTAAAAGAGAATTCAAGGTGATATGAAGAAGATTTTGGGCTATTAATCGATCCCTTGGCTAGGAATGCGCCAGTAAGGTAAGCTCCAATCTGATTTTGATTAGAGGTAAGGCTTTTAGGATTTTCAATGCAAAAATAATCAACGCCTAAGTCGTTAAGAATATTTTCGCAACCTTTTTCTAGAAGAACGTGATAGACAATTCTTTTTAAAAAGCCTGCCGAGCGGGTGTAGGCAAAACGTGCATTGACCCCATATAAATCATGGAGATATTGATATATGGCTTTAGCAATTGAAGAAGATTCGGAAGAAATATCAAGTCTTTCTTGTCCTTCTTTGATTGAAAGATATCCATTAAGACGGATAAAAGACGAGAGCAAAGAACGCTTTTCTTCGTCCTCTCTTTCCGCTCTCGCGCTTTCCTCTTTTACTTTTTCCGCAAAGGAAATGCCGTCTCTTTTTTTCATTTCGTTTCTTTCTTTAGTTTATTTAAATAAGAGATTATTCCACTTGTCGCCACCGCTCCGTCTGAGGCGGCGGTTATGACTTGGCGGAGTTTCTTATACACAACATCCCCAGCGGCAAATAAGCCAGGAACATTACTCATCATTCCTTCATCTACAACAATGAAATTCTTGTTAGTTTCGACCTTTAGTGGTGAAAGGAACTTTGAAGCGCTTCTTTCCCCAGCAAATGGGAAAATCATGTTTGTCGCTATCTCCTTTGTTTCGCCTTCTTTTTGATAAGTGATGGAATTAACGAAAGTTTCGCCGTTTATTGAAATGATTTTTGCGCCATAAATGAATTCAACGTTTTCTTTTTCTTTGAGTGAGTTAAGAAGAGATTCGCTTCCTTCGTATTCATTCTCTTGGGTGATAACGAAAAGTTTAGAAACAATGTTTGCTAAATAGAGAGATTCTTCAAGTACGCGATCCCCTTTTCCATAGATGACCGCGGTCTTTTTCCTTAAAAGAGGACCATCGCATGTCGCACAATAAGAAACTCCTTTGCCAAAGAATTCTTTTTCGCCTTTGATAGAGACAACATTTGAAAGACCGCTTGCAACCAAAACGGTTTTCGCAAGGATTTCCTCTTTATTTGTCTTAACGAGGAAAAGGTTGTTTTCTTTGTTAACTTCAAATACTTCTAAAGTCTCTAAAGTGGCTCCTGAAGAAAATGCCGATTGAAGCATGTTATTAGCTAAGGTAAAGCCGTCGGAGGAAGGGAGACCAGGATAATTAGATACCTCAGCAAGGTTAACTAGTTTTCCACCAGGCATGCTTTTTTCAACCCAAATAAAGGGTATATTAGCTCTTTTTAAATACAAAGCGGCAGTAATCCCAGCAGGTCCAGCGCCAATAATTAAAACATCAGTTGTTCGCATTAGGGATAACCTCCTGTTTTTCTAAAACCTTTGTGTCTCTTAAATAGATAAAGGAAATTGCTAAAGACATCAAAGCAAATGTCGCAGACAAAATAAAACCGTAAGAAAGATTGACATATAATCCATCATCAAACGTATTAACGTTCTTTCCAATCAAATATAAAACTGTGCCAATAAGGGCTACCACTCCCGCCCCAAAAAGAACGTAATATCCAGTCTTCTTGTTTTTCTTAATGATGAAATATGAAACGATGAAAGCTAAGCAAGCGATAGCTAAAATAATAAACGCGGCTAAAAACAAAGGGGTTTTGCCGGAGAAAATGAGATCATAGCCATTATAAGAAACGATTGTTCCCGCACCATCCTTATTAGATGATGTAGTTAAGGAAGGGAGAAGAGGGAAAATAAAGGTAGGAAGAAGAATTCCAGCAGAAATAAGTGGCAAATGCGAGCCTTTTTTAGATTTTATGTAATTATCGTGCAAATGAGCTGAAGCAATAATCACAATGCCAAGTAATATATAAATCAGAGAATTGCAAATGCTCCAAGCGTTGTCCGTTCCCATATTGAAGTTTGTATCGCGGAACGGTTCCATGATGACACGCACAATGCCATACCATAAGAAATAACAACCAACTCTATCGCCTTTAGCAGTCCATTTGCTTAAAACTTTTCCAACCACATATTGGATAATGAAATAACCAGCAATTGATAACACCGATTCAATCAAAAATAACGGAGCGTATATCATCCCTGCACCAGCTGTCGCATTACTTACCCCAGAAGTTGAAATATGCATTTGTTCAACAAGCCAAGTAGGAAGCCATCTAAAATAATCAACGGAAATAGGACGGCCATATACCTCAGTATTAAAGAAATTGCCCCATCTTCCAACCGCTTGACCAATCAAAACTGTTGGAACTACTTCATCAACTGTCCATCTAGCATCTAGTCCTTTTTTAGAACGTTTGGCCATCAAAGCGCCAACTAATATTCCAAAGAAAGCCCCGCCTAAAATCGTTAATCCGCCATTCCAAATTTCAAAGACGTGATAGAAATCACGATGGGCAAACTCTCTTGACCAGTTACCGACGACATACCAAACTCTAGCCCCAACAATTCCAGCAGGGAAAGCCACGACGAAAATCAATTCAAGCAAGCCGTGTTTGTGATAACGCTTATACATTCTTTGATCAGAAACAAATAAGCACATAAGAGCCCCAAGAAGAATGACAATTCCGTAAAAAGCCACGTGAAACCCGCCTGGATTGCTATGCGAAGTCGAAATTTGGAAGCCTTTATCAGTAATGGAAATGCCATTTGGCAAAGGATAATAAATATAATCCGCATATCCTTCAGACCACATCCAAAATGAGAAAATAAGCAAAGGAATAGAGACGTAGTAGAGTATTTGAATCAATTTCTTTTGTTTTGGATCGATTTTTTCTTTAAAAAGATAAATCCAAAAAGTCGGAACGAATAAAGCTAGACCAACGCCAAAGAAGAAACCTCCAATGACCGTTAAAGCGTAGTTTCCAGCATAGTTAATGCTTTCGCCTTCATATACGCCACTTGAATGAACCGTAATCGAAGCCCACTCAGGATGAGCGAGGAAAGCAGATAACAGCAAAGCCATAAAGCCAATGCCAGAAACACCGAAATAGCATAAGTAACGAATTAGTTCTTTCTTTTCTAAACGT
This sequence comes from Hallerella sp., assembly GCA_963648925.1. Lineage (GTDB taxonomy): Bacteria > Bacillota_I > Bacilli_A > RFN20 > CAG-826 > UBA4951. The sequence continues at coordinate 199,693 of CAVJFO010000015.1, read as the reverse complement.
AAACGAAGAGGATTTTTGAAGAAAGAAATGGTATCTTTAATTACGAAAAAGAAGACTCCGATAATAAGAGCAAGTCCGCATATTAATGAAATCAATCCAGATATATTCATAAAGATTCTCCTTATTCGTATTCGTTATTCTTTTTTGCTTTTTCTAATAACGGTTTTAAGTACTTTCCAGTATAGCTTTTTGGATTTTCCGCTACTTCTTCTGGGGTTCCTTTTGCGACGATTTCGCCACCGCGATATCCACCTTCCGGGCCGATATCGATGATGTAATCGGCAACCTTGACCATATCAAGATTATGTTCAATAACAATAACCGTATCACCATGATCGACAAGGTTTTCTAATACACGTATCAAACGTTTTACGTCATCAGTATGTAAGCCAGTCGTAGGTTCATCAAGAATGTAAACCGTTTTCCCCGTAGGCCTTTTTTGAAGTTCGTTTGCTAATTTTACGCGTTGGGCCTCACCGCCAGAAAGCGTTGTTGCAGGTTGGCCCAACTTAACATATCCAAGCCCCACATCATATAAAGCCTTGATTCGGCGATAAATGACAGGTCTATTTTCAAAGAAATGCATCGCTTCTTCAACTCGCATCTCTAAAACATCATAAATGTTCTTGCCCTTGTAATAGCAAGATAACGTTTCTTGGTTATAACGCTTTCCGTCACATTCATCGCATTTGACGTAAACATCAGGGAGGAAATTCATTGGAACCCATGTAACTCCGGCTCCTTGGCATTTTTCGCATCTTCCGCCAGGAACGTTAAAAGAGAATCTTCCTTTGTCGAATCCTCTTTCTTTTGCTTCATTAGTTTCGGCAAATAAAGCGCGTATGTCATCAAATAATTTAATATATGTAGCAGGATTTGAACGTGGGGTTCTTCCAATTGGTTGTTGGTCGACGTTAACGACTTTATCGACGTATTGCAAACCTGAAACACTCTTATATTCTCCTGGAGTGCATTCTTCTTTGTTTAACTTTTTAGCAAGAATCTTTTCTAACGTTTCATTAACTAAAGAAGATTTTCCTGAACCTGAAACGCCAGTTACTAGAACTAGTTTTCCTAACGGGAAGTCTACATCAACATTCTTAAGGTTATGGCAAGAGCAACCTTTGATGGTGATTTTCTTTCCATTTCCTTTTCTTCTTTCTCTTGGAATAGGAATGAATTTTCTTCCCGAAAGATAATCCCCTGTAATTGATGATTCGTTTTTAGCAACCTCTTCTGGAGTGTCTGAAGCAACAACTTCTCCTCCGTGAACCCCCGCTCCTGGACCGATGTCTACAAGATAATCGGCTGAACGCATGGTATCTTCATCGTGTTCGACAACGATTAAGGTATTACCTAAATCCCTCATTTCTTTCATTGTTTTGATGAGTTTGTCGTTATCTCTTTGGTGCAAGCCGATTGACGGTTCATCTAAAACATAAAGGACCCCTGATAGTTTTGAGCCTATTTGGGTTGCTAAACGAATACGTTGGGCTTCACCACCTGAAAGAGTCATAGCCAAACGATCTAGCGTTAAATAATCAATTCCTACATCCGATAGGAACTGAGCTCTATTTTCAATCTCTTGCAAAACCAAGCGGGCAATAATCATTTCTTGCTCGGTTAACTTTTCCCTCGTGTCTTTTATCCAGGCAATAAGCTTATCAATTGTTAATTGGGTTACCTCATAAATATTTAATCCATTAACTTTAACGGCAAGCGCTTCTTTTGAAAGCCTTGCTCCATGGCATGTTGGACACGTTTCATCGCGCATGAAAGATTCATAATAAGGCAACATCCACTTAGAAGATGAATCGCGATACCTTCTTTCGATAAATGTTTTGATTCCTTCAATATATCCACGTTTATTCATTGTATTGCCATTAACAGAGGTCAAAACATGGTCTAATGGCTTATCAGATCCAATTAGAATAATTTGCTTTTGCTTTGCGGTTAAATCTTTGTAAGGAACGTTGGTAGGAATCTTATAAGCATCTAAAAGGTATTTGAATTCTTGCCATTCGAGGTTTTTAGTATGGATGATGTTTTTATAGTAACGGATAGCTCCTTCATCAATGCTCTTAGTTGGATCAGGAACTAAAAGTTCTTCAGATACACCGCGCGATATCCCCAAGCCATGACACGTTGGACAATAGCCTTGTGGAGCGTTGAAAGAAAATAATCTTGGTTCAAGTTTAGGAACCGAGAAACCACAGACAGGGCACGTGTGGTTGCTAGAGATAAGTTTTTCATTATCTTCCGTATGCAATATAACATAGCCATGTCCGTAATTGAGAGCCAAATCAATATCTTCAGCAACACGAGAACGTATGCCGTCTTTTATGACGATGCGGTCGATGACTATATCGATATCGTGACGTTTGTTTTTATCTAATTCTTTGACATCATCGATAATTAAAAACTCTCCATCGATTCTAAGGCGTGTGAAACCCGCTTTTTTGATGTTATCAATCGTGTCCTTATGCTGTCCCTTTTCATGTTTGATGGCAGGAGCTAATATCTGAAGCTTGCTTCCAAGAGGATATTCAAGAACCATATCCGTCATTTTCGTTGGGGAAAATGCGATAATTGGTTCTTTGTGTTCTGGACAATATGGAACTCCGACTCTTCCAAAAAGAAGACGTAAAAAATCATATATTTCCGTAACCGTTCCAACCGTAGAACGTGGGTTGTGAGATGTCGTTTTCTGATCAATCGATATCGCAGGAGACAAACCGTCTATCGAATCTACATCAGGCTTATCTACCCCGCCAAGAAACTGACGAGCATATGGAGAAAGAGATTCAACATATCTCCTTTGTCCCTCGGCGTAAATGGTATCGAAGGCTAAGGTTGACTTCCCCGAACCTGATAGCCCAGTAAAGACTGTTAATGTGCCCTTAGGAATTGTCACATCTATATTTTTGAGGTTATTTTCTCTAGCCCCTTTGACGATAATATACTTTCTGCTGTCCATAACAGTTAGAATTATATTCTAAAGGCTACTTTTTTAATAGTTAAATGCATTAGTGAGATTTATTTTATGTCTTGAAAAGACAAAATCCACTACACGTGTCGCCTATTTTTAAATGACGATAACCGATAAATGAGTTTTGTTTCCAAACGTGGCCCAAAAATAAATAACAAAAAACCTGGATTAACCAGGCGTATTTCAATATTAATGGTCGGAACAGAGGGATTTGAACCCTCGACCCCTTGGTCCCTAACCAAGTGCACTACCAAGCTGTGCTATGTCCCGAGCCATATAATTATAGTCGTTTAAAAGATTTTTGCATCTAGAAATTATCTATTTAAACCTGCACCGCATTTAGCTAAGAATTCTGCGGCTTTATTAACCCATGAAGCTACTTCTTTTCTGGTTTCTATATCTTCATCGTTTAAAGAATATGTATTGATATCTCCGGTTGAATACCCATGCTTAGCATTAGAAAAGAAGAGGGATTCAACGGGGATTTTTTTATTTTTGATGGCGTTATAGAGCGCTTTTGCATTGCTATTTGGATCAACGACGTCATCTTTTTCGCCAGCCCAGATAAAGGATGGGAGAGAATATTCATCAAGTCTATTTAGAAGAGAGAAATTCTCTGGAATGTGGTGACCTCCTAATAAATTGGTTACTGATTCGTTTTCTTCTGTGACAACCGGATATGAGTAAATTATAGCTTTTAATGAAGCCCCGCATTTATCAAGCGGATAGAATAGATTTCTTTCTTCTTTTGAAGCGGTCGCAAGCAACCCAGCTAAGTGGGCGCCCGCTGAAAAGCCGCACGCCACAATCTTCTTAGGGTCAGAATTCATATCTTTAGCCTTTTTGTAAAGGTAGGTTAAAGCCATCATCGCTTCAACTAACTGGGTTGGATAAACGTTTTTTGGGGTAAGAGAATACTCCAAGTAAAAACAGTTATAGCCATGGGTGAGAAAGGCAAGACATGGTGCTATAGATTCTCTATGTGATATTTGTTTATATGCTCCTCCAGGGAAGATAAGCATCATAGGATGGACACGTTTCTTGTCGAATTCATCATTTTCCTCATCAAAGAAAACCCCATGTAAAATTCCTTTCGCGCTTTTGCTTGGCTTTGGCCAGCCAAAGTACTTATACAAATCAATATTAGTTACTTTCATAAACCTCTCCTATTTTTCACTTATTAGTAAGATCAATGACATTTTTTCTTCGTTACTAAGATGTTTTTTGTTCTCTTTTATAACGTTTGCTATTTTTTCGTACGGGGAATCCGTCTTTTCGATTCCAAGCAAATAATCGGAAGTCGTATTTAAAGCGTCCGCAAGTCTTCCCACTATCTCAATGTGAGGAGTTCTTACTCCACTAAGGTATTTAGAAATAGCCGCTTCAGATATACCGGTTTTTAACGATAGTTGACGGGCCGAAAGATTGTTTTCCTTCATTTTGATTTTTAAACGATGATGAAGTTTCTCTTCCATGCATTTATTTTATATGAAACGGCCGAAAAAAGAAAATCTCCCTTGTTTGGACAAGGAAGATTGGTTTCTATGCTAATTAAATGTTTGAATATATTAAAGTAAGAATCAACGGCCCAGCAAAACCATAAATAGTTATGTCGCCTTTTGTTGAATCTTTTGGGGTCAATTTATATTCTATGACGTCGGTAACATAACCTAGGTAACAACTATTGCCAAGACCTTGGTCTATTTTGAAATTGAAAGACATAGAGTCTCTATTAGTTTTTTTGCAGTAAGTACTGTATTTGTCATAACCAACGTTAAAGGAAGCCACTTCATCTTCTAAATCAACTGTATAGGAGTATTTCTTCGCAAAAAGTTCACTTTCCTTTTTATTTAGGACATTTGTTCCGACGAAAATGAAAGAATCTGGATTCTCATATCTATACCCACCATCCTGAGAATAGGTCTCAAAACAACTTGTTACGAAAATAGGGCTCACTTGCGCCACCGACACGTCTTCCTTTTTTCCAACTTCTACAATATCATAATCATCTAAACTGGCAGTGCTTTTTTCCTCTCCACATGATGTTAAGGCAAAGCCAATCGTTGTTAAAGCAGCTAAAGAAGCTAATAAACTTTGTTTTTTCATTTTACAATCTCTCCATTATCATAAACAATTGTTATTACGGGATTCATCGCTATATAAGTTTCATATTCAGATCTACTATTGCTTACTTCGTAATCACCCCACCAATAGTCATCATATTGCCATTTTTGACACTTTAACTTATATACATAAGCGGCAGAACACACCGCGAAAATTTTCCCTTCTGCATATTCTTGTTTTATTTCCGCGTTAACAGAAATTTTCTCTGATTGGGTATAAGTGTATGTCGTCGTCTTTCCTATAGTAAGTTTAACTGTAGGGCCAGATTCTTCGCCGACTTCAAGACCCTCAATATTAACCTTTTGTGAGATAGCGGTAGACCATTCAAACCCCAAGCTTATCGAAGTTGAAATTGAGCTACTCGTAATTGTCTCAACTTCTTTCGTAAAAGAGAAAGATTGAAAAACATTCCCATTATACCAATCTGAAAGTATTCTAATTGAAGTCAATCCAACATATTCATATGAATCGATGGAGGACATTTGATGCCTACCAATAAATCCTTCACGCCACGAACTGATTTCAAATTCTCCAGTAGGAATTGTTGTTGGCGAATACGAAGAACCGCCAGTCCCTCCACCACCAAGTACTGTATCAATTTGACCCAATCCGGTTGTTGATAAGGAATAAGGATCGTTCCCTAAATTTCCGTTGCCATTTACTATCGTGAAAGACAAGAAAGCCGTCATTAAAACTTCTAACATAAATGCCCTTTCTAATTTTGATTTGTTCGACCTCCTATATACAAAAAGGGAAGGAGATCAGTTCAAATATTGCTTATGGTCAAAGTTTATTAGCTTACGAATAAATCCTTGGTTTCAACAAAACAAGAACAGGATTACCCTTTGTTATCGATAACAATTTTATATTAATTATGATAATTAAAATGTCAAGCAATAAAAATAGAATTTGACATAGTGGATTTTAAAAACAAACTGAATAAATCGTTACAATTGTTTCATAAAAATAATTAGATTCAAAACTTTATTGTCTTTTGTAAAAAATACATCTTAACTATAATAATTTTATGAAAAAATCTCCTTATCAAATTATCTATGAAGATGAACAAATAATCGTAGTTTATAAAGAAAGAAACGTTTTTAGCATCCGCACGAATGCTAAAAACACATACACGCATAACCTATATCATTATTTATACGAATATCTCAAAAAGAAATCTGAACGTCCTTATATTGTTCATCGTCTTGATTATGAGACATCGGGCATAATGATTTTCGCTAAAAGTCATGAGTTAAAGGAAGAACTACAATCGTATTTTGAGAATAGACAAGTTTTAAGACTCTATGAGGCAGTCATAGAAGAAAGAATTGAACCTGACCTAACCTATAACGTCATTCAATATCTTTCTAGTGATGGAAAAGGTGGAAGAGTTTTCGTCACTAATATTGATGAAGGCAAAGATGCAATAACCCACATAACTAGTAAAAATCAAATACAAATAGGCACGGCATTGGATATTTCCATTGAAACAGGAAGACGTGCCCAAATAAGAATGGCCATATCTTCCCTTGGATTTCATCTTTTAGGTGACAATAAATATTCAAATACACCTGCTAAAAGGATGTATTTAAACGCATATAAACTATCTTTTCCAGAGAATAGTTCGCTTAAGCAAAAAGAATTCTTTGTTAAACCCCTTTGGCTTTTATAACAATAGTTTCAAATTCAAACTAAGCAGAGAAAAACATTAAGAAAGTAATTGTTTGAAAAGCAAATTAGAACGGAAGCTTACAAAACGAAGACGTTAAAAAAGCGTAGTCACAAACAGGTTTTTCCTGAATGTAACTACGCAATTTTTATTTGTGGGACATCAATTCCTGATGGTTATTATAATCCGAACTTTTTGATAGCAGCCCAACGATCTTTAGCATACTTCTCGCACTTAGTAAGAAGTTCTTCAGAGTGTTCTGGGTTGATGACTGGAAGTTGAGAGAATCTTGTTTCAAGCATCAAGAAGTCTCTGAACTTGCTCCAATCAGGCTCTTTGCAATCGAGCGTAAGACCAACTTTACCTTCAGCAACGAGTCTTGGGTCATATCTGAAGCATGTGAAATAGCCACATTCGACTGCTTTCTTTTCTTCAGAAATAGAGTTTACAAGTCCGCCTTTGATATGTTGTTCCAAGCATGGGCAATAGCAAATAACGAGTGATGGTCCGTTATAAGATTCAGCTTCTTTGAGGGCTTGGATTGCCTTCATTGGATTTGCACCTAAAGCAATTTGAGCAACATAGACGTGTCCATAAGACATAGCCATCAAAGCAAGGTTCTTCTTGGCTTCTTTCTTACCGGAAGCAGTGAATTTGTTAATGGATCCGGTTTGAGAGGATTTAGAAGCTTGTCCACCAGTGTTAGAGTAGACTTCGGTATCAAGAACAAGGACGTTAACGTCTGCTTCATTAGCAAGAACATGGTCGAGTCCGCCATAGCCAATATCATAAGACCAGCCATCGCCACCGATGATCCAAACTGATTTTTCAACAAGATCACGATAGTAATTCTTGAGTTCTTTGACTTCTTCATTGCTTGAAGCGTCAACTTCTTTGATGAGAGTTGGAACGATTGCGCGTTCTGCTTCTCTATCCTTCTTAGAAAGTGCTTCAAGATATTTATTTGCGGCATCTTTTAAGCTTGCTGCAACTGTTTCGCTTGCAATGGCATTAGAAACGATACGGGTAATAACAGACATCTTATAGTCATTAGCAATTCTCATGCCAAAGCCATATTCAGCGTTATCCTCGAATAAGGAGTTTGCCCATGCCACACCTTCGCCATTCTTATCTTTGACAAATGGGGTGAGTGGGGTTGAACCGCAATAGATTGATGAACAGCCTGTAGCGTTAGCAATCAATAAATCGTGGCCGAATAATTGAGAGAGCAAGCGATAATATGGAGCTTCTCCGCATCCTGCGCAAGCGCCGGAAACTTCCATGTATGGGCGTAAGAATCCAACGCCTTTAACAGTAGTAAGTGGGAAGATATCAGTCTTATTGGAGACGTTATAATAGCAATAGTCTGCTGCAACTTGTTCTCCGAATTCAGCCTTAGCATCTTTCATAAGAAGGGCATAATGGTCGTTGCCTAACTTCTTAGCGCTTTGGTTAGCCATACATTCAGAGACGCAAAGTCCACATCCAACGCAGTTTTCAGTGGCAACGCTGATGCGATATTTAAGATTGGCCGCTTTTGGTGAACCAGTAACTGGTTTGACGGAATCTTTGACGATAGATGGAGCTTTTTCAAGTTCTTCTTCGTTTAAGAGATATGGGCGAATGGTTGCGTGAGGGCAAACAAAGGCGCATTGGTTACATTCAATACAGTATGTAGGATTCCAAACTGGAACGCGATCAGCGATGGCTCTCTTTTGACGGAAGACGATATTTTCTTCCATTGTGCCATCAGCTAATTCGTATTTGAGGAATTCGGATGTTGGGAGTTCATCGCCATCAAGACGATCGATTGTGCCAACATATTCATCGTAATATGTATCGCCGGTGTCTTCTAAGACTTTGTTTGTTGGGAGTTCAATCCATTTTGGATCAATCTTAACTTCGCGAAGACCTGCTGGGCCTGCATCAATAGCATCGTAGTTATTTTGAACGATGTCCATGCCCTTTCTTTCGTAAGTCTTCTTAACGAACTTCTTCATCCACTCTTCTGCTTGTTCATATGGCATGATTTGTGGATTCAATTTGAAGAAAGCGGCTTGGAGAGTCGTATTTGTATGACGTCCCATATGGCATTCTTCAGCAAGTTTATTTGCGTCAATGGCATAGAACTTGACGTGTTTCTCAGCTAAGAGATGTTTCATGCGGTTTGGCATGGCCTTAGCGAGTTCTTCATCGCTCATATTAGTATTAAGGAGGAAGGTTCCGCCATCTTTGAGATTAGCGATGATATCATATTTCAAGATATATGTATCAAGAGAGCAGGAAATGAAATCTGCGTTCTTGACATAGTATTCAGAACGAATTGGTTTCTTACCAAAACGTAAGTGGGAACGTGTTGTTCCGCCTGATTTACGGGAGTCGTATTGGAAATAAGCTTGAGCATATTGTCCAGTGGCATCACCGATGATCTTAATAGAAGATTTATTAGCAGAAACCGTGCCATCGCTTCCTAAGCCATAGAATAAGCAAGAAGTGTAATAGGCAGGAATCTTGAAGGAATGATCAACAGGGATAGAAAGATGTGTGACATCATCTGTGATTCCAACTGTAAAGCCAGTCCAGTTCTTTTCGGCGTTAAGGAAATCAAAGACTGATTTGACGTCTTTTGGTTGGGTATCTTTTGAAGAAAGTCCGTAACGTCCGCCAATGATGGTATCGAAATGACGATTGAGTTTAAACATTGCGGAAACGACATCAAGATAAAGAGGTTCTCCTTCAGAGCCGTTTTCTTTTGTTCTATCAAGAACGGCGATCTTCTTAACTGAAGCAGGAATTGCTTTTGAAAGAAGTTCAGCGGAGAATGGGCGATAAAGATGAACTTTAACAACACCAACATGTTCGCCGTTGGCATTTAATGCGTCTACAACTTCGCTTGCTGTTTCAGTGACTGAACCCATAGCGATGATGACGCGATCGGCATTTGGATCACCGTAATAAACAAATGGAGCGTATTCTCTGCCAGTTAAACGAGTTGCTTCAGCGAAATATTTCTCGACGACTGGGAGAATATTATCCCAGTGAGAGTTTTGGGCTTCACGAGCTTGGAAGTAAATATCATCATTTTCCGCTCCACCACGTGTTACTGGATGAGTGTGTGGGTTTAAGGCACGAGCACGGAATGCTTCGACCTTATCCATAGGAAGAAGTTTCTTCCATTCTTCTTTATCAACGAATTCAACGTTTTGAACTTCGTGGGAAGTACGGAATCCATCAAAGAAATGCATGACTGGAGTTGAAGCGTCAATTGCAGTTAAGTGAGCAATTGGAGCTAAGTCAGCAATTTCTTGAACTGAACCAGAGCAAATCATCGTAACGCCAGTTTGACGGCAAGCATAAATATCAGCTTGATCACCAAAAATGGAAAGAGCGCGAGTTGCTAAAGAACGAGCTGAGACATGTAAGACAGCTGGCAAAAGTTCGCCACACCACTTATAGAGGTTTGGAATCATTAATAACAAGCCTTGGGAAGCGGTGTAGGTGGTCGCAAGCGCTCCGCCTTGTAAAGCGCCATGGACTGCGCCAGAAGCACCAGCTTCTGATTGCATCTCGACAACTTTAACTGGTTGGCCAAAGAAATTCCTTTCGCCCTTTGATGCCATAACATCAACGTTTTCAGCCATTGGTGAAGATGGAGTAATAGGATAAATAGCTGCTACTTCAGTAAAATAGTAGCTTTCGATTGAAGCGGCTGTATTGCCGTCAACCGATTTAAAAGTTTTTTTAATTTCAGACATTTAGAAAAATATCTCCTTAAATACAGTTAAAGTATAAGACTTTAAAAACTCTTTCTCAAAAGAAAGATTTTCAAAAAAAGAACCTTAAAATTGACGTTAGTTTCAACTAACAAATAAAATGTTTTCTAGAAAATATAAATACTTTATTTTGCCAATAAAAAACATTGATATAATGGGTCTTTTTCTATAACGAATAGATTAATTAATTTCTTTAACAAATAAAAATTAATTGAATGAGTTAGTATATATAGACTTTTTTAAGCGATGCTTGTTACTAAGGACGTCTTATCGATATATCAAATTGAAAAATGCATATTAAAAAGACAGTAGATGTTTTCTTTATTTACGTTTCTTTTTACGTGTTGCAGTTTCTTTCTTTACTAATAGTTCAAGAATGCGAAGATCGTGATCGTTTAATTCTAACGACGGAGAGACAAGTCCACCTGGTCCAGCCATTTTGCGATAGATGAAATCTCCTATAGATTTGTATTCAAGCAATTCTTTTTTTCTTATTATTTGACGTTTTGGCTTACTTTCTCTTTTTGCTTTATTTTCTTCGTCTATTTCTCTAAGAAATTCGTTAATTGAAGGTAAAATATCCATCATATTTAGTGATGGATCCATCTTGACCATCGGTTCAAAATAGAGAAGTTCTTCCGCGATCACATCTGGATACAATCCGACATATTTCGAAAGCATATCCAAAGTAACATACTTCTTCTGTTTCTTTTCTAAAACTGCTTTGATTCTCCTAAGACGCGAGATTGATGGTTTGTTTTCCATTTGTATGTTAGTTATATCAAGAAAAAGAGATTTTGTCACCCCTAATAAATAAAGAAAAAACTCCTAATCATAGGAGTTATTCTAAGTTTTGGTGATCCCTGAGGGACTTGAACCCGCGACCCGCTGATTAAGAGTCAGCTGCTCTACCAACTGAGCTAAGGGACCAGCGCATGAAGTATCTTACTACAAGCAAGTAAATCATGCAAGAAATAAAATTAGATGATTATTTCTTTGTTAATGAGCAATCTCCGTCAAGGTCGAAATCATCAAGTGTAAGACCAGAGGAGGTGAAGGTATAATTGCTTAAATTGTTTTTAGCATTAAGCGTCTTTGCATTTAACGTTGAATCGTTAACGCAAGAGAATTGATATTCAGTGACATAATAGAATTCTTCGCCATTAATAACATCACTAATACGGGAAGAATAGAATGAAATGCCCCATTTGTCTCCGACTAAATCTAAGGTGATATAGTGCGCTTCGGTTCTAATCGCATCATCCTTTTGATAGGTGTATTTCAAGGTGTAGCCAATTGTTGAATCAGCATCAGCGAAAGTTAAAGTCAAATTAGAATAAGAAATTCCGTTAACTTCGGCATTTCCGCTTTTGCCAACGAAGGATTTCATTCCATCATAAACATCGATTACTCTTTGATAGTCATCATCGATTAATTTACGAGCTGCGGAACGATATTCGCTTAAAAGGTTGGCTTCTTCTGAAACGACCCCGTTTTTATCTCCGGTGATAAGGAAATATGTATCAACATCATATTTGATGGTAAAACCGGTATATTTAGTGCTTTCTTCGTAGACGAAGTCATCGCCAGAATACATTTCGGCATTATGATTAACGCTGCTTAAGGATGTATCGGTTCCTTTGTCTGATTTAACGAATACACGATTAGATTTAACAACGTGGAAATCGTTATCGGAATCTTTTCCGATGGTAACAAAATCATCAAGCGTTGTTATCTCTCTTCCGAAAGAATTGATTCCGCAAGAAGATAGAAGAAGTAATGAAGCTAAGCCAAGTAATAAATTCTTTTTCATATTATCTGCCTCTTTCTCCGCCTTTGTTTTCAATGCCACTGCCAATCGCGAATAAAACGGCTGCAACAACAAATGTTAGAGCGGCAACAACGGCTCCCCAAGCACAATGGCAGTAGAATGAATCATAAAGCCAATATCTTGTTAACGTTGTTGTGGCAACAGCGTATTCATTGCCAATATTATTAGCAACCATAAACCAAATCGGAGAACCAATGGCGGCAAAAGCCCCGATTGCAAAGCCTAAAACGGTTAATTTAGAGAATTTTTCCATCTTCTTTGTGAAGGTGACAAACACTCCAAGAACCATAAAGGCAAACATGCAAAGCAACAAAACGAACAAAATCCAGTTAAATTGGGCTTTGACGCTAGAAAGAAGATGAACGCCTTTAAGGGTATTGCTCTTAAAGTACATTGCAAAATATCCTCCGCCAAATAAGGCGTTTGGACCATAAATGGTCTCAGGAGGGAAAAGCAAGGCTCTTGCGTTATCAAATTCCGATGAAGAGGAATAGAATTTGTATTGAAGAGTAACGGTTGGAAGAAGAACGGTAAGGAAAACTGCAACAAGGCAAACGGCAATTCCTGCTAAACGAAGAATGACGCCAGGTCTTTTTAATGTCTCTTTATCAAAGGTGAAGAATCTATGTTTCTCTTCGGTAACCACTTCTTCATCTAAGGTGTTCACTAAAGTATTAGCCATCTTATTTGACCTCCTTATTATTTTTTTGGGATTTCTTATATTGGATAACCCATTTCAAATGTTTAATTGAGGAAACGATCTTGTTAAACCAAACAACAACTAATAAGTCAACGGCTTTAGTTTGTAAGCTTCCGGTTTCACGAATTTGGTCGATATCGTAGAGCGTTTGTCTCTTTTGGCGGTAAATAACTAAAGAAATTACTAAGCCAGCAAGGAATGCAGCTCCGCCAATTATTAAGCAAACCATCGAAACCCAGAATTCTGAGCAAGCAGTATTAAGAATATAGATTTTCTCGCCCGTTTCTTTATCTATTGAAGAGCTAAATGCTAAATAATAGAAGAAGAAAGCGATAACTAATAAAATCAAGCCAATAACTAAAGAAGAAAGAGAATGGCTGATGTAATGTCTTAAAATATTAGTCTTTTTGTGGAGTTTTTGAACAAATGGTCTTATTTCTTTTTCATCTTTAAGATTAGGAACGATTTCGTGTCCGCAATGTTTGCATTCTGTTGCGGAGACTTTGTTCTTTTTCGAACATTCTTTGCAATATATTTTCATCTTCTTCTCCTCCTTCAATAATCATAGTTCGGATCTTTTTCACCGTGTATTTTCAATCCTTCTTTAACGGCTTTGTTTTGGGCGTCAACGAGGAATTGATAATAAGATATTCCTTTATAAAGCATCTTTGAGGATGTATCGCCAGAGAAGGCTACGGAAGAGTATCCTTCAAGAACGATTTGGTGATTTACCATATAGAAGGAATCATCGCCACTATTTTCATTTGAAGCCCAAACATAAAGCAATAATCTTCCATAAGTTTCAGTGATAGAAACGTTTGGCAATGATTGAAGCCTGATTCTTTTTGCCTTGGTCAATAAATTGCCGGTGTACTCTTTTGCAGCGTCTCCCCAAGGATCTGCTGGAGATGCCCCACCATGATATATTTCAGGCGTATCAATATTTTCGTAACGAACGCTTGTTCCATTTCGGTATCCAGCCGAGGTGACCTCACTTGGATAATTGAATTTAGTCGTGTCTCCATCAACTAAAGAATATATCGTTACATCGATATATCCTCCTCCGCCAAGGGTTGTTGAATCTTCTTTGAAGAATGGATATTCAGTAAATGGTTCGGAAATTCTTGGCCCTTTAAGAAGTTCTTCTTCTGAAAGAGGGCATTCAAGTACGCCTAAGCGTGAATAATCAGTATTTGAATAGCCAATCCAGTCATATGCTTGGAAGGTTTCTTGTCCGACCATATATTCATTTTTCCTGACCAAATCGACGTTATCGCACCAAGTTGTCGTGTATCCAATGGTACCTAACGTATCGTAAATATATGTTCCATCGGTAATAACCATTGGGTATAAGCCGATGTTTGGTAATTCATCATCAAGTTGATCGGCAGCTTTTAAGATATTCTCATTGGCGTTTTTATAAGCGATCACATATGTGTCTTTTGCTTCAATGATCCCTTTTAATTTGATTTCATATGGGTCATAGCCTGACTTGTAGATGATGATTGAATATTTGCTTAAATCAATCGAATCAGTTCCGATGTTTCCAATTTCAATTGCTCTATCGGAAGTAAATTCTCCCTTAAAGAATTCCGTGAAAATCAAAGATGAACCCGCTTTATAGGTTAATTTATCTTGGCTAGAGGATTGATCTACTTCACTAGAAGAATCTTCGACGTTAGATGAAGATGAATTAACTGGTTTATCCGTGCACGAAAAAAGAAGAGAAAGAGCGAATAAAGATATCAAGGAGATTTTCTTATTCATCATTCACCCTCAATATAAGAAGTTAGCTCATTAATCTTTGCAGAGCCAAATTGGGTACATGTAACGGTAGTTTCATAAGAAGAATAACCACCATCTTTTTGAGTATAGAAAGTAACATTAACAACCGCAGTGATAGGGCCAAAATAGATCTTGGCATAGTTAAGTTTCATGCCTGCTTTATTTAAGACTTCATAAACGCCTAAAGATTTAGCAAAGTCTGTAAGTAATGCTTCAGATTCTTCGTCTTTGAAGATTCTATTCAATGTGAAGTTGCCATTTAATGCACTTCTAGCAGAATCATCCAATTTCTTTTCAGCTGCTTTATCGGTTGCTTCAGCTTCTGATTCGTGGTGCAAGCAATGAATGTAATCAGCCTTATTTAAAGCTATATCGTTTGGGTTAGAGAATAAATCTTGATAACGGCCAGTTCCAATTTTTTCGCCTAAGGATAAAGCGGAACTTTCCTTTGTCCAAGTATAGACTCCTTCTTCAACGCCTTTTTTGGTTGCAAGTTCGGAAGAAATATTGATCATCCCATTATTTTCGAGATTATCAAAATTACGATATGTTGTATAGAAACCATCTTCTAAGAAAACAGTTGTTGCTCTAGGTTTGCTTGTTTCATCAAAAAAGTTATAAGCAGTAACTGCGTTGACGCTACTAGAGAAATAATCAAGAACGTCTGTAAGAGTTTGTCCACCAATAACCGTTGAAGAGCTAGAACCAGAGTTATCAGAAGAGGAAGTTGCTTGGCTTTCGCATCCAGCCAAAGCAAGCACTGCGATTGGAAGTATTAATGTTTTTACTATCTTTTTCATAAGAAAAGTTTAATGAAATATCTTCTTTTTTTCAATAACAATAAAGTTTACTCATATATTTTATATATGAAAAAGCCCCATTCAGAGAGAATGAGGCTTAAACAATTTTATTAATTGATCAACTATTTTGCAGCAATATAAGTGATTTCAATTGAAGTAATTCTTACTTGGTTGGAGGATGCAGTTAGCGTGAAGGAAGCAGAACCTGTATCTAATGCCCAAGTACCAGTATCGCCAGTTCCAGCAGTGTAATTATCATCGCCAGTGAAGCAGCCAGGGCCATATTGCGATGTGCCATTTGCGGTACATGTAAATACAGCCTTCGTTATTACGCCAGAGGAAACGCTTATCTTAAGAGTTTGACCCTTAAAGATTCTTATTTGGGTGTCATTAATTGTACCAGTTGATGAATCAAGAGTTATTGCGCCAACAGTTTGACTGAAAGCTTTGTTTGTAACAGCCTCTAAATCGCTTGCAGTAACTGTAACCGTTTGTGTATCGCCATCTGGAGCAACTGGTTGTTCTTTGAACGTAACAGAAACTTCGTTCTTGCAGGTAACATTGTAAGAATATGTTCCGTCTTCAGCAGCGCTTAAGGTTGTTTCGCCATAGGCTGTTTTAACTTTAACGGCGTCAACAACGTATCCATCGGATGGAGTTGCGGTAACTGTAACTGTTGTGCCATAAGCAAGGGCTTCAGTTGAGCTTAATGTAGCATCTCCATTTTCGCCAACGGTGATTGTTGAAACGTATGTTCTTGTTGAAGCTTCGTGAGAGATGACAGAACCGCAGATGTTTGCTTTGCCTTTAAAGTCTTCGAACATGACACGTAAGGTGACTTCTTGACCATTCTTAACATCAGTTAAGGAAGTTTGGGCATCTTTTGGATTTGAATAAGTCCATTTGCCATCGGTATATGTAAAGCCGTTATTTTCGACACCAGAAAGGCCATAGATCGTAATCATTTCACCAGTTTCAGGATCGGTTAAATAGCCGTTTCCATATTTGTCACCAGCTAATCCTTCGATAATGCCGCTGACTTCATAGATGGTTGTATTATCCCAGATGGTGCTGCTTGTATTTGAAGGATCTACTTTAGCATTGAGTTCAGCGATTGTTGTAGAAACTGTTTCAAGTTTAACTGCGGTAATAACGACGGTGTCAGTTTGTGTTACCTCTTTGCCATCGACTGTTCCAGTTGCAGTAACTGTAACGGTGACTTTGCCTTCTTTAAGAGCATTGATTGTGCCATCTTCACCAACGGAGATAACTGTTGGGTCAGAAGAAACGAAGGTTGTGCTTGTTGGAGTGACATCATCTCCTAAAGTGACGGTGATCTTATCGCTTTGTCCAACAAAGAGTTGTGAAGGAGCGTTAACTGAGATTTGAGATTGTTCCCATTCTGTAGCCTCGCCATAAACAACTTGGTAAGCGCTGTTATAGGCACTGACATAGCCGGTGAATGTGACGATATCGCCAGCTTCAACTAATGTTGCTTCGGTTGCACCACTTCTAACGCGTTTCCAAGAAGGAATGACGTCAGCGGAATATGTGGCGTTGAGGAAGACTGGATAAGAGATTCCATTTAACGTTGTGTAAATTGTGGTATTTCCGCTATCGGAGGTGGATACGCTGGTAACTTTTGCGCCTTTAACGGTGATTTTTCTGTTATCGTCGCCCCATTTGAGTGAACGAGCAGTTGTTGAATCAAAATCGATTGTGACTGGATCAACAAGGCCAGCAGGTCTAGAAGTTAATTTAGTAACGGTTGTGTCAGTAAGTTCGCGTAAACCGGAGTAGTCTTTGATGGTTCCGGAAACGGAAACTGCATCACCAACAGTAAAAGAGTCTACTGTGGTGTACTTATAAGCTAACATAGCATATTCGCCATCGCCAAAGATTGCACCTTGTTGAGGATATATGCCCATATAAATGGCATTGAAGGTAACCGCATCGCCATTTTTAACGGCTAATTCACCATTCTCATCTAAGGAATAGATATATTCCAAATCATATAAGGCAGTTGCTTTAACTAAGATATTGACATCATTTTCATAAGCAATATCATTACATCCTTTAAGATAGACTTTGATATGAACCTTACCTTGGAAGTCCTCTTCACCTTTGATGGAGTTTGGAAGAACGACGATAAGTGAAGTTCCATCTTCAGAAACGGATAAATTGGAAGCGTAGGCCTCGGCAATCGAATAAGCAAACGTAAATTCGTATTCCTTTGTGCCATCCGTATTGTTCTTCTTTGCGCTTGTGGTTAATTTTTGGTCGCCTGTGACACCGCTTGAAGCCCAGGAACCATAGCTTGTGATGACACCGTTGTAGGCTTTTTCAGCAATCGATCTGACTTCATCTGTAATAGCGCAAATATCGGTTGAAGATGAGCTTGTGTCTTCTGTCTTCGAAGATGTGGCCTCAGAGTCAGAGCTTGTTGGATTGTTTGTTGGCGAGCAAGCTGTTGCTCCGAGCATAGCAAAGGCGGAAGCCAATACTAAGATGTTTAATTTTTTCTTCATTGATTAAATTTCTCCTTCCTGAAGATAAAACTTAATTATTCCTCACTCATATGAAGCGTCAAATCTGCTTTCTTGGTGAGATTGACCTGGTAAGTTGTTTTACCAGTTGTCGTAATATATTTTACGACAGCTCCAGTGATAGTGATATATTCTAGTTTTCTAGAATCAGTGTTTTTGCCATTGTTTACCGCTTCGGCGATGGACTTCTCGCCTGTCCAGAAACCGATGCAATCTTGAATACGAACAACGGTATCTGGATATTTGATATTGATTGAATCAGCAATACGGATATTGAGTGATTCGCTTGGATTATTTTTATCGTGGCAATATAAAGTAAAGGAATAGGCAGTCGTGGTGGCCGTATTAATGGTTGCATAACCACCAGTGCAGACTAAATCGACTGTGACCATCGTGTTGACATATTTATCATTAGCGAATGTTCCAGCTGAGCCAGTTGCAGGTTCAACTTTATCCGTGTGTCCAGTAGAGAGGATCTTTATATCATAATCATCTGGATAGTAGGCTGAATAAGAAACGTCTACTACTTGTAATGTGCCATTGTATTCAGAAACGATACCGGATATTTCAAGGTAGTTACCAATTGTTTGTAATGGAGCATAGACGATATATTGAGTAAAGATATACATACCATATCTTTGCGTGTGCTCGCCACTTTCATCAGTCCAGGTGATATCATCGCAAACGTAGGCAGCGCCAGTATCTGGGCCACAGGCTGCAACATAAGCGTTAAATGTAACCTTGGATCCAACCCAGTTATATTTCTCTCCTTCGCTATCATATCCTTCGACAATCATTCTTAAATCGATTTTCACAGGATCGTCATAGTTATAATCTGGATCTAATTCATCACTCCAAAGGTGTAATTTGAACTCTTTTGCTTGAGTGTCAGCATTGACGAATGAATCAGCATATTCTTTGCCAGAAACGCCTTTTGCCTTGGAATAGCCTTGTTGGCAAATGGCTAAGTTTACATTGATGAAATCATCTAATGTTGGGTTTTCAACATTTGCAACCCAAACATAAACAAGATATCTTCCACCCGTTGAATCAAGTGCAGGTCCAGTCGTGGAATCGGTGCTATCAGTTGATAAAACGATGTGCTTAGCTTCAGTTAAAAGTTTGCCATTGTATTCGGAAGCACCATGTCCCCAAGGTTCGATCATACCAGTGGATTCAGGTGTATCAATGCAATTGTATCTGCCTTTGATTGTACCTGTAGCACCACTTTTTTGTTTGAAGTGAGCGGTATCTCCATCAACTTTTGTAACAAGAGTGACCTCTCCTATGCCATCGCTTAAGAAATTCTTTCCAGAATATTCATGGGTGAGTTTTGTTGTGGCGGTATAATCAACCCATTTTTTTTCTTCGGATGAAGTATCTTCGTTTATGGAAGATTGAGTATCCGCGTTTGAGGAAGCATCGTTATTTGATGAATTAACGTTATTTTGGCAGGAAACAAGACTCGAAAGGAAGAGTCCTGATAATAAGCATCCAATTAATTTCTTTTTTAATTTCATAAAAGTCTCCTTTTTATCCCATAACGCAATTAGCTAAAGCGTCTTCAAATGCTTTATCGACATCTTTTGTTCCGAGGAGAACCGCACTAATTAAAGAGCCGACTTCGTCTCTAGCTTTGGCTGAGCCAATGAAAACTGGAGAATTGAAATATGAATCAAGCATGGTCGAAGAAACGTTTGCAACTCTATTTAAAAGGCTTGTGGTACCAGAAGCAAAATTCTTATATATTTCAGTTTCATAAGATGATGTTCTTACTGGTTGGTAACCGGTTGAAACGGAATATAAGGTGCTATTCTCGGCGTTTGAAATGAATTTATAGAATTTCCAAGCGGCCTTAAGTTGAGCTGGAGAAGCTGCTTTCGATGAGGCGGCATTGAAGAAACAAATCGATGGGCCTTGAGAAATGACGGCTTTCTTTGAAAGATCGTATGCTGGAGGCTCAGCAACTCCGACAGTGAAGTTTTGCGTTTGGTTATATGTGGTGCCACCAGTTGATCCAATTGTCATTAACACTTCGCCATTCGTAAATTTTGTTGAGGTGTAGGTGTTATTTCCAGAAGATCCTTTTGTGATGAACAACCCTTGGTCATATTTTGCCTTAAGATCGCTAACCATAGCCTTAGATTGTGCATTATCAAACAAATAGTGATTTCCAGTCGCACTAGTATATGGAAGATCCATTTGTTCGGATAAAGAGATAAATAAGTTTGAATCGGAATCGTATCCTAATGGAGCTTGAACCTCAGGGAAATCCATTTCTTTGATTTCTTTGCAAAGAGCCCACATTTGATCCCAAGTTTGAGGAACTTCCCAACCATATTCTTCAAACATATCTACGTTATAGAATAAAGCTTCGGTGGATTTGGCAAATGGAACGCTATAAACACCTTCTTTGGTGTAATTGCATCCTTCTTCCCAGAATGTTGGAACGAAGTCATCAACGCCATAGACAGTATTCCCATCTTCATCGACGTGGGAACCATCTTCTACCGTGAATCCTAATTCAGGATCATTTATAAACGAGGTTAAATCAGTTACGATTCCACTACTTCCGCTATTAAGATATTCAGCAACGTGATCAGGATAGCAGAAAGCCATTGTTGGTAAGCCGCTTGTAGCAACGTTCTTAAGAATCAATTGCTCTAAATCGTCATAGCCGCCAGCAGCAGCACTTTGTTTAATGGTGATGTCTGGATTTTCTGCTTCAAAAGCCTTTATCATGCCTTCAAGAATATCTTGATTGGCCTTGCCCATGGTGTGCCAGAATTCAACTTCTACCTTGCCAGAGTTCGTGCTAGAAGAGCCGTTTTGGCTATTTCCATCATTCGAGTTTGAAGCATCAGTAGAAGAATTAACCGTCTCACCGCATCCTGCAAGAGATAAAACCCCTATTCCTAATAACAAAGCTAGATTTCTTTTTTTCATTATCGTGTACCTCGTCTAAATTTGAATATAGGCGGAAAAAAGATTCCGCCTATATGTGTTGTTATGAATTAAGCTGCAAATAAGCAGTTTTGATATGCATCTTCGAAAGCTTGATCAACAGTTTTTGTACCAGTCAAAACACCAGACATTAAGTTGGTGATTTGAGTTCTAGCGGCTGAAGAGCCTTTGAAAGATGGAGATGTGTAGTACCAATCAGCATAGGAAGATCCAGTGCCTGTAAATTGGAGAACTGTGTTAACTAAGCTAGATTTAGATGTAGCATATGCCTCATCGGTGAAAGAGGATGTTCTAACTGGGTTATAACCGGTGCTAGAAGACCAAATAGCTGAATTGTGAGTATTGGTGATGAATTTATAGAATAACCAAGCACCAACTCTTTGAGCTAAGGTAGAATCAGACATAAAGCAGATGGAAGGTCCTTGCATGATGACTTTTCCGTTATTTAAATCGGATTGTGGTAAAGCTGCAACGCCAGTTTCGAAATTTTCTGAAACGTTATATGTGGTTCCGCCAGTAGAGCCAATAGACATGAAGATTTCTTCATTGGTGAATTTTGTTGAGGTATAGGTTCCTGAACCAAGTTGAGTTTGGGAAGTCCAATAGCCGCTGCCAACATTAGCGGAGTAATCCTTAATTGTGTTAACGAAAGCTTTTGCTTTATCGTTATTGAAAAGGAAGTGTTCACTGCCTTCGCCAGTTGTATATGGGATATTGTTTTGTGCGCAATAAGTGATAAAGAAGTTTGCATCAGAGTCGTATCCTAATGGAGTAACATCATCACCATATGTTGCTTTGATTGTTTCGCAAAGAGTCCACATTTGATCCCAAGTTTCAGGAACTTGCCAGCCATTTGTTTCAAAAGCGTCTTTGTTATAGAAAAGAACTTCTGTTGATTTAGAGAAAGGCATTGAGTAATAGCCTTCGACTTTTTTGCCAGAGACGGTGTAATTATCGCCTTCATGCAAATATGTTTGGATGAAATCGTCAGCATCACCATCGCCAAGACCATTATCAACTCCTAAACCAATGACTTTAGAATTCATGAAATTGTCAAGTTTGACGACAGAATCGGAAGGAAGATAGTCGGCAACGTGATCTGGGTAGCAATATGTCATCGTTGGGGTTGTTCCAGCTGGAATTGCGTTAGAAACAGCGGTCTTTAGCTCGTCATACCCACCTTGTTGGGAACCGGTGATTTTGATGTTTGGATAGACTTTGTTGAATTGTTCGATGAAAGTATCCAAATAAGTTTGGTTGGATTTACCCATTGTGTGCCAGAAGGTAACTTCACAGCTAAGCTTTTTCAAATCGCCTAAAGCGGTAACTTGTTGATCGAAAGCTGATGTATCAGCTGTGTTAGAAGATGATTGGCTGCTTGTAGCGTCATCGGCATTGGAACTGCCGTTGTCCTTATCAGTTTCTCCACAGCTTGTCGCGATGAATGCTGCAGATAAGACTGCAAGAACGCCTGTTAATAATTTTTTCTTAGACATTTTTCTCTCCATTTTCTTTTTTATATCACATTCTTACGAAATGTAACCAAATTTAACCTTAGCCTTTAATACCGGCGCGGCCAACGCCTTTCATAATATACTTGCGGAAGAAAATAAACAATAATAGTAACGGAACTGTTACAAGGATTGTCGCCGCCATCTGAATGCCATATTGCGGTTCTCCTGCAGTTGTTGAGAAGGATGAACGAAGACCGTTAGTGACCAATCTCCAAGATTCATTTCCTGCCGTAACGAGTTGAGGCCAAACATAAGAGTTCCAAGTACCCATTAATTTAAGGATAAATATAGAAATCAAAGTAGGCATAGCTAGTGGAACCATGACGTGCCAGAGGAATTGCCAATCAGACTTTCCATCAACCTTAGCAGCCAAATAAAGTTCATTAGGGATTTGTTTGAAGTTTTGTCTTAATAAATAAATATAGAAGACTGATACCCAGAAAGGAACGATCATCGAGGCGAATACCGAATCTTTATATGTAAGCCATCCGGTTACTTGTCCAACGCCAAATTCATACCAAGGTAATTTAGCGACGGTGATATAGTTTGTAATAACCATCATTTCGCCAGGGATCATCATTGTTGCCAATAAAATCGCAAAGATGAAGTCTTTCCCTTTGAAATTAAGTCTAGCAAAGGCAAATGCGGCAAGAATTGTCGTAATTATCGTACCAATGGTAGAGATAATGCCAACAACCAATGTGTTGCCTACATAAGTAATAAAGTCAAATGTGTTAAAAACTGTAATGTAGTTTGTCCATAAGACTGTTGCAGGGAAGAATGTTTGGGTTGAAGAACGGATTTCCGTCGTGCTCTTTAAGGAGGTGATAATCATCCAATAAAATGGGAAAAGGATGATAACACTCATAAACAAAAGGAAAGCATATGTAATAACTGAAGTAATCACACGTCCAATTTTTTGAGCTTTTTGAAGTTGAACAGCATCTGCTCTTCCTTCTTTGATGACTAATGACATCGAAGCAGTGTTAATTGCTTGATATTCAGGTTTTGCTTCTCTTTCAGCTTGTTTCTCTTCACGAGACTTCATTTTGAGAAGGCGTTGGATAAAATTTCTTGAATCGTAAGCCATATTAATAATGAACCCTCCTCTTAGAAACTTGGAATTGAATTGCGGTGAATATCATAATGATGATAAAGAGTAAGACTGCTGCTGCTGCACCTCTAGAAACGGTTGTAGGCGCGCTTAAGCATTCGTAAATGTAATAAACAATCGTGTACATGTTCTTTGTCGAACCGCCATCTGTGGATGGAGAGCCGAATAAGCCAACGACTGATGTGTATTCTTTAAATGATCCGATAAAGGAGGTGATCATAATATAAAGAATTTGTGGGGAAAGCATTGGAACTGTAACATGCCAGAATGTTTTCCATTTGCCAGCGCAGTCGATTTTAGCTGCATCATAGTATTGTTTATCGATGTTTTGAAGAGCTGATAAGAATATAAGGATTTTATATGGTAAAGCATGCCAAACGATGTAAATGCATAAGGCAAGCATACCGGATCCCCATGTAGCGCCACCATCAATCCATTTGTGATTGCCAAGACCGAAGATAAAGTTCAAAATACCTTGCGAATCGAATAAAACAGCAAAGACCATGCCGACGGCAATAGCGTTAGTAACATAAGGAATAAAGAAAATCGTCTGCAAAACCTTTTTAAAGGCTTTAATTGAATTAAGGCATACAGATATCAATAATGCGATGATTATAGATACTGGAACGGTAACGAAGGTGATAAGCATCGTGTTTGGCAATGCGTATGTTAAGACATCCGTTTGGAAATAAACACGTGTTGCGGCGCCAGCCTCATTGATATAGGCTAAGCCACCAAGCGTTTCATCATAGAAACAATTCCAGCGATAAACCAAATTTGATGCTGGATCCTTACCCGCTAAAGTTAAAACGGTCAAGAAATTATCTAAGGTAAATCCAGTATTTGTTTGGGTCGTGTAGTCATAATCCCTAAGGAAGGCGATTACGATAGTATTAATTAAAGGATAAAAAGTAAAAACTGATAAAAGAATAATTACAGGGGCAAGATAAAGCCAGGCCTTCCAGTTATTCTTTTCTCCAGCATCGGCAGAAACTCTCTCCTTCTTCTTAAAGAATCTGGAGAATATATTGCCTTTTTTCGCAGTGGTCGCAGAATTTTCCATGCTTAGATAATCCTCTCCTCATTCCCTTCTAAAGAGAAAGCAAAACATTTATGAGGTTTTATAGAAGCGTGAACCACGCCTGTTGAAACTTTAACGAAGGCGTCAACTAAGAATTTGGTATTAGAGATTGCTTCAGGATGTTCGGAAGCAAGCATAATATCGCGTCCCATAGTAAGGATGCGCTCGCAATTGAATGTGAATGTTCCTTTTTCGTCAACGATGATACCTTCTGGACGAATACCGACTGTACATTCTTGATCTGGAACATCTTTTTCGGTAATTTCACGGACTACTTCTTCACCAACGTAGACCTTGTTATCTTTGATATGTCCTTTGAAAAGGTTGATCGGAGGAGTGCCTAAGAAGTTAGCAACGAACTTGTTGCATGGGTTGTTATAAACATCTTGAGGAACACCACGTTGTTGTTCAACGCCAAGCTTCATAACTACAATCTCATCGGAGATAGACATAGCTTCTTCTTGGTCATGGGTAACGAATATCGTGGTAATGCCAGTAGATTGTTGAATTCTTCTGATTTCTTCACGAGTTTGAAGTCTTAAACGAGCATCTAAGTTTGAAAGAGGTTCGTCAAGTAAGAGAACTTTTGGTTTTTTGACTAAAGCTCTAGCGATGGCAACACGTTGTTGCTGACCACCAGAAAGTTGATTTGGCTTTCTTTCCAAATATTCTTCGATTTGGACAATTTTAGCGGTTTCACGGACGATTTTATCGATTTCATCCTTGGTTAACTTTCTCTTTTTGATATATGGTTTTCCGGTTTCATCTAAAACTTCGTTTCCATTTTGATCAAGAACTTTTTCTTCGATACGAAGGTTGGTTAAAGGGAAGGCTACATTCTTATAAACTGTCATATGTGGGTAAAGGGCATAGTTTTGGAAAACCAAGCCAATTCCTCTTTTTTCAGGTTCAAGATCCGTAACATCTTCATCACCAAACCAAATTTCACCTTCGGTAGGTTCCAAAAGACCAGCAACCATATAAAGAGTTGTTGATTTACCACATCCAGAAGGGCCTAAAAGTCCAACTAATTTTCCATCAGGAATGGTAACGTCCAAAGCATTCACTGCGTAAGTATCAGGAAT
This sequence comes from Hallerella sp., assembly GCA_963648925.1. Classification (GTDB taxonomy): domain Bacteria; phylum Bacillota_I; class Bacilli_A; order RFN20; family CAG-826; genus UBA4951. The sequence goes on along the minus strand of CAVJFO010000015.1, from coordinate 173,718 downwards.
TCCCTTTTTTGGGTTTCCTGGGAAGCATTTGGTAAGATTTTTTAGTCTAATCTCCATGAGCGTCTCCAATCATTTTTTGCATACCAAATTTTAAGAGAAAAAACTCTTTAATTCAATACCACTATTTTTAATAAATAGTTTTCAGATAAATGTAAGCGAATACATTTGCTCATTTATCGCGTAAATTGCGCCAAATTGAGTCATCTCCCAAAGGAATGTCTTTTTGATTTTTTCTTGAAGATTGGATGCCTTTATTGTAGCTATCTTCCGCTTTCTTTTTGAGGTTATTCATCTCTTCGTAAGTTAAATAAACAGATTGTTCGGATGAATCAACCATATAGGTTCCAGATAAATAATCATGGAGGCATTGGCCATCTTTTCTAAATATCATCATTGAAAAAGAAACGATTAAAGGAATGCCAAAAGAGACAAGAGATAACAAGATAATCAAAAAGAGTTGAATCGCTTGCCTAGCGATAAATCTATTTGCCTTGCAAGAGAGCGCATCAACAGAAAGAAGAGAAAGTTTCATTGATTTCATCCCTAAGGTTTGTTTGCCTCTTCGTCCGATTGTTAAAGGGATGAGAACTTCGAATATCAAAAAAGAAAGAACAATCGAAAGAGGTATCAAAACGAGGTTGATATAAATTGTTAAGACGTTTCTTGCTTGAAGGTAAGATTCATTGTTTTGAATATAGGAAACAGCGCGATCATATGCCGTAAGGTAAAAGGCGTTCATCTTCTCTTCAGTAAATGAAGGGTTTTTCTTTGGGGTACCTGTTGCGTCCAATAAAAAATAATCCACTCCTTCATCGTTTCCAATACGTGTCTCGCCTATTTTTTGTTTGTAATAAATATTTGGGCCATACGTATCGCTATTTTCATCTTGGGAAAAGAATTCTTCTAAGGTGTAAAACTTAGTGAGCGCTTTTTCGATAACGTTATTTTGCGTTTCGTATGATTTGCTTCCATAATATTCGGTAAGAGTCACAAGGTTATTATCGGTTGTTTTATCGCAAACGTATAATCCAGAATCCTTTGAAATATTGATATATGTGTCGAATGAATCAGTATATAACGGCATTCTTTCAACGATAAGACGCGAACAAAAAAGAAAAGCTAAAAAGCCAAATGAAAGAAGAAAAATTTCAATTATTATCGAAACCATTCTTTTGCCAAATGGCGCTTTGAAATATTCTAATGTATTAGCCGTTTTATTTTGTTCCATGATCGTTTTTCTCTAATTTGCTTTGTTCATCACGGATAACTTTTATATCCGAGGTATTAACATAAGTCAAGGAAGCTAAATCGTGTAATGATTGTTTTCCTGGGGTTACTAGCATCATAACTAAGGAAAGAATGGTTAATAACAAGCCCAGAATTGCAAATAAAGATAAGTTTAAGTTAAACGAACCTATCTCTAGCAAAGGCATCTCGAAAGCCCCGAATCCGTAAGACATAACTCCGATAAGGGGAATCATGAAACAGTAACATATTATTTGCACTAAACCCCTAATCAAGAAAGAATACCAACGCGGTTTATCACCATATTGATCGTTAACTTGAAGCTTTGCTACTCTTTTTCCTAGGGTCAAGCCACTCAATTGAATTAAAGGGAGAAGTAAAAAAGTGATAATTGCCCCAAGCAAATAGGAAGAAATTATTGCCGCGGATTGAAGGTAAGAGCGTGACCACATCTTGGAGGCAAATTCTAAGACTAAATTCATATATGTCTCATCTTTTACCGCTTCTGAAAAAGCAACGTCGTAGATATTTGAGAAGAATGTAGAAACTGTTTGATAGGCGTTTTTTGGTTCATAAGCATCAGTATTGCCTAAATAATACGTGTTAAGGTTTGTTGCTATTTCTTCTTTGAATATTGGCTCGTTATTTAAAGGATCCGCGCTTGTTGAATCGTATATGAAAACGCTATCTTCATAAGAGCCATCAAGCGTTTTTGGCAATTTGAGGATTTCCGTGTTGTATTCGTATTGGCTCATCCTAGCAAAAGATGAAATCCTTGTGACCGTGTAATAGTCTTTTATTGGCTCATAAATCTTTCTTTTTTTATATGAAGAATCAGAGTTAGCAAGGTAGTAATATGACCAATAAGAGGACAAATCGCTTTTTAGCAAAATGTTTCCGTCATCGCTTTTCTTATATAAGTTATGTTCAATCATGAACGAGGTCATAGAAGAAGAAACCTTGCTCATCTCATTTGTATAGTGGTCATAGCCAAACAAGCGTTGAAAGCCCACACCATAAATCGTTATGGCTAAAATAAAAGCAGTTAAGATATCCGCCAACTCCGCTAAAGCTCTTCTTAATGAAGAACCCCTAACGATTAGTACGCCGTTTTTATCGGTTTTGATTTCTTCTTTTTCAACGTAATCTTTTTGCATGATTTTTATTATAAATAAAAAGAATGGCGCTCAAAAGAAAAAACGGAATCATTTCTGACTCCGTCATTCTTTGTTGTTAATTATTTGCTGTAATTCAAGGTGTTATCAACTCTAGTGGTTCCATCAGTTGCAGAGAGTACGCAACCAGCCCAGTATTTTTTCTTGTTCCAGTTACATGGAGCAATATCAAGGGTAACTTCAGTATCCGCGTCAAAGGCATTTGCTAACCAGTTATATTGATTTGCGCTAGAGCAATAAAGCGAAAGTTTCGTATCTCCATCAACTATGGCAATAGTTGTGTAGTAGGAAGTTTCGGTCTTGCTGATCTTGCCTTTAACAGTATAGACTTCCGTTGAGTGATCAACTTTATAATCTAAAGCGTAAACGTCAGCAAGAGTTTTATCTGTGATGAAGGTATCTCTTGAATAGTCGTGTTTGCCATATAAGTTGGTAACGAGAGTTGAATCTAAAATACAGGATTCTCCGGCAATTTCAGAACCTTCGACTGTTCCGTAGCCAATAGTTTTAGTGCCTTTAAAGACGACTTCGTTTCCTAAAGAGATTTCTGCCATTGCTTCTGAGGTAGTCTTAACGGCAATAACGCCAGTCTCATCAATTAAGTAGAATCCGACTTGGTTAACAAGTGAAGGACCGGCAATTCCTTTAACGATTACTTCTTCTTGGTTTGCTGCATCAATCGCTTCTTTTACGGTTAATGCATCATCATATGAAGTTTTTGCGACTGTAACATCAAAGGTTTTAGTAAGAGTTTCGTTTGTACCATAATCAATGTCAATGGTGATTGTGGCCTTGCCATTATCTTTTGTGTGGAAAATGGTGTTTTCTTCGGTTGTTTCAAAATATGCAACATCGGTATTTGAAGAAGAATAAGAAATTGTGGCGTTTTCAAATCCTAAAAGTTCAGAGGAAACGCTTGTTGGGACTTCAAGATTTGGGTCACCGGTATATGATTCACGGAAAAGTCCATCAAGATGATAAGTCCAAACGTATTCGTTAACGTCTTTTGTATCGAATTGATATTCTTCATCGATTACCTCGATTGGCATGAAACGCCAAATGGCGCCAGCGCCAGTGCATTTAGCATTGATAGCGGTTAAATAAACTGTGCAAATTTTTCCGTCAAATTCATCAAGCCAGGAGAAGTCGCTGCCATTGCATTGAGTATAGACGTAGGAGCCAGTAACTCCATCAATATCATCTAAATAGTAATTAACAAAGCCTGGGGCGCTTACTTTCTTCACATAGGAATTAACCTTGAATATCTTGTTGGTGATATTCTCCGTTGCAGGGGTATCCACAATATTTTTAACGGTACTTTCCTCTATCCAGGATTTATCAAAGGTGTTCTCTGTTGAATTGTCGTTTGCGGTAATTGTTATATCGCTTAATTGGCATGAGCCTTTGTAACCGACTTTACCAGCGCTAGTTGTTTCATTTTCAAGAATCCAGAAATCAACAGATCCACAAACAGTGATCTTATTTCCTTCTTCTACTTTAGCAGCAAGGGTTGAATGAATGTAAATGGAGGATGTGTTATCGATAACGTAGAATCCAGATGGAATCATGCCGTTTGCATAGGTTATTCTAGCGACAACTCCACTAACTTTAACCAAGGATCCAGCGCTCATTTCACGAGCTTCAGCAATAGTTTTTGCCGCATAGTCGTCTTCGTTGAATTCTTTTTCTTTAGTGCTTTGCCAAACAATCCAGCCAGATTTGATTTCTGGAGTGCCATTATACATTACAAGCGTTGAATATAAGACAACTTGATCTCCAACTTGTGGTTTGTTCTCTAAAACACTATAACGATCAACTCCGTCTGCGGAATATGTTCCGTAAGCGTAAATCGAACCAGTTTCATCTTCGATTGTCATTGAACCATAGGTTGCATCGCTAATCTCGGTGATGGTTCCAAAAATGTAATAACGTTCTGTCGTAGCAGTTTGGTGTTGGTTAGCAATTTCAATAGCTTCAGCAACAGTCGTTAATTCATAATCGAAATCGTAGGATGAAGATGAGGATGAGCTTTCGTTAGAAGACTCGGAGGAAGATTCGCTTGATGAGATTTCATCTTGGCTTTGACTTACGGATGAACTTTCTTCTTTAGCGTTACTTTCGCTAGAATTGGTTTCACCGCAACCTGCCAACATGAAGATGCTGCCTAAGGCTAGCAAACACAATTTTTTTGTTTTCATTAAAATTACCTTTCTATTCAACAAAAAGAAAAACACCGCCGGTAAACAAAAAGAAACAAAACGTTTTTAATTTTTCATTCCTAAAGGAACGGGGGTGTCGTTGCTATGTTATGGAAGGTGTCCTTCCGAATATTATTATAGTCAATTTTCCTGATTATGAAATATCAAAAAACTCTCGATTGTAAAAATTAAGCAATTCGCCAGTAACAAAACGAATTCAGTTTTTATTTGTTGAAGAAAAATATAAAATCAAATAAATATGAGAAAAAATGGATTTTCAAAAACATTCTGCCTCTTATATCTCTATAGCAAGTTAGAAGAAAAAAGAGTCATCTACAAACGAGATGTTTTAGATGAACTCTTAATAAATGATTTGAGATTTAAACGATATATCAATGATTTAAGGGATTTTCTTTCGAAAACTAATTCTCCTTATATCATTGCCTATGATCGCAAGAATGATTGTTATATCCTAAAAACAAAGTTAGATTAATTATTATTTTCTTTTGCTTCTTCTTCAATCAAAGAACCTAAATCAAGGTTTTTGCCTGTTGAAGGGACTTTGATAGATCTTTCTTCTTCGATTCTTTCGTTTTCTTTTTTGAGGTATTCTTCTTTTTCTTCAACCGTTTTGAAGATTGTGGATTTCTTTCTTGTTACAACAAGGGTTCTAAATAGCTTGTCATGTAAGGATTGGCTCGTTTTTCCAAATGAGGCAAAGCCAAAATCAAGTAAAGCGACCGCGCCAAAGGCTAAGAAAGATATGGCGTTATTTGGAATTAAGGTCAATGAGCAAAGGACAACCATATATAAAGGCCTAAGCAATCTTTGATAGAGTTTCATATATGTGCCATCTTTATTGATAACGACAACTCCAAGAGCCCATTTGCCAAGTGTTCTGCCTTTTTTATCAAAGACAGGAACGAGATAGAAAATGATTAAATAGAATGGTAATAATGCGACAAGAGAGCATTCCCAGCTAATCCAGCTAACTTTTGTGTAAATGTTAGAGAAATATGTTTGGTTAGAGCCAGATTGCCCTTCCATATGTAAGGCAGCTTGATAATAAATGCCAGTTCCGGCGATTGAAAGAGAGGATGATGACTCCGTTATTCCAAGGAAATAATCGCGAAGGTTTTTCAATGTATCGCTTCTTTTTATATCATCTTCAAGGTCTTTTTTGATATTCTCTCTAAGAGTTGGCTTAACGCTTAAATTAGGCGTTCCGTCTTCATTAACATCATATTGGAAATAGATTTGATTCTCGTCACTTGAATACAATGTAGCATCGCTTTTTCCTTCCACGCTACCAGGATTTGGTAAAAGGAATATATCTTTGTAAACGTAGGTTTTATAAGAATCTAAGGCTTCTTTGCTATAAACATATTCTTCAGGTTGAATCATTCTTGAATCATTTGGATAGAAATTCGTGTAATAATCCCAAACGATATCAAGATACGCCTCATAACCGAGTTCACCATTAGGGGTTGCAACATATTGTAATGTCGTATTTTCCTTGCCGTCAGGCGCATAAGAATAAAGGAAAATCGTTTTAATTGTTCCATCGTCATTCTTCGTTGAGTTGACAAGTCCAGAATCAATGGCAAAAGAATAATAATCCTGTTGTAAGGTTCCTCCTCCTAAAGCGTTAAATAAATATGTGCTTGTGAGGGTGCTATTGACAATGATGCCAAGTAAAAATGCCAGAACGAAATCAATGATAAAAGAGAGAGCTCTTTTAGAGACTGGCGCTATTTGTAATAAATCTTTTTCTTCCATGGCATTAAATATATGTGAAAGAGAAAAATTATTAAAGAAATATTTAATGGTTTTCTTCTAATCTTACGTTCTAAAGATTAAGCGGCCCTCTATTTCAAAGATACTTTTTATTCATCAAGATACACTTCTAAAGACACCATATTCCAACATAGCGATTCTAAAGGTTTCATGCCGTAATTAACATGGAGTTTTTCTTGATAATACATATATCTAGGAACGGTATATTCAGGTGGATTTATATCAAACACGGAAAGTTCCGAATATTCTTCCTCTAACCTATCATAATCATATACCCACCCACGGTCGTGAAATTTAGCAACTACTGAATTATCCCACCAATTGTTAATATAACCATGCGTTGGACTTCCTATTGTTCTGCCAAAAAGCGATAAGCCAAATTGCGGGTCCCTCGTGCTAAATCCGACATTTATGCCATCGCGGAAATAGAGTTTCGTTTCCTGACCATTGAATGTTCCAGCCGTATAGACGTCAGTTTTACCAATAGTCTTAGAATATTGAAATTTACCTGTGAATTTTGGTTCGCCAGAATAAATATCATAAAAATCGTGAAAGCCTATCTTGTCATAGATCTCTTGAAAAGTTTTGTTCAATAAAAAGCAACCATTGTTCTCTAAAACAGTCATCTCCTCTTGGATTGTGTTTTGCTTGTTGCATGAAGTTGCTAGCAACGGAATAGCGCAAAGGAACGCAAGCACACTTTTGTTTTTATTCATATTTTCAGTCCTCCAATTATGATGATGTTGAGTTCATTCATCTAGGTAGATTTCCAAAGACATCATGTTCCAATTTAACGAATACTTATTTTCGAATCCGAAATTGACATGCAATTTGTCTTTATATTTCATATATCTATGGACTAGGCTAATGGGTTCATCTAGGTCAAACACGGAAAGTTCTGAACGTTCTTCCTCATCTCTTTCATATGTACAAGTCCAACCACGTTCATTAAATTTCGCGATTAGAGAATTATTCCAACCATCATTAAGATAATCGCGGGTTGGGCTTCCTATTGTGCAACCGAAAAGGGATTGTCCAAATTGGGGGTCCCTCGTGCTAAAGCCGACATTTATTCCATCGCGAAAATAAAATCTAGTTTGCTGACCGTTGAATATGCCCGCTGTATATACATCCGTTTTTGAAATGGTTTTTAAATATTCAAATTCGCCAGTATTTTTAAGTTCTTTCGAATATATGTCAAAGAACTCTCCTTTGCATTCTGTGCCATAAAAGCCTTTAAAGATACGTTCATAAGTTTTGTTCAATAAAAAGCAGCCATTGTTCTCTAGAGTCTCCATCTCCTCCTGAATCGTGTTTTGCTTGTTGCAAGAGGTTAAAAATAATGGAAAGAGGCAAAGAAATGTAAGTACGTTTTTGTTTTTATTCATATTATCAATCCTCTAAAGACGTCAAGGGTTTGATGTCTTTGTAGCTCTCGTATGCCGTGAAAGTCCCTTGGCAATCGCTAATTATTTGATTCTTTGCGCCATGACGAAGATGGGCGTCGTAGGATGGATAGTCGCCTTTGCCAGCTTTTTTCTCAGTGATATCATACGTATCGCCACTCGAGAAATCTAAATACGATTGAAATCTTATTTTTTGGTAATGGCGTTTAGTGTATTTACTATCATTTTTATAAGATTTTACAGTAACGCATTCTTTAAACGAAATTATCGTTCCCGTGCTTGCCGCATCCAAGGCTCCAAGAAATCTTTCACACTGTCTTATTGCTAAATCGGCGTTAATTTCGCTTGAACTTCCTAAACAGGCGGCGATTATTGAAGTCGCTAAGCTTACTCCGCCAAGGGCCGTCCCTAAAACTCCGCCTACAACAGGTAAAAATGTTACGAAGAAGCCAGCTGCCCCAGTCACGCTCGAGGTTGTACTCCATTTAGCAACTATATCATTAGCTTTGCTCGATACTTCCAATAGTTTAGCTTTATAAACTTCTATGTCGTTGTGCAAATCTTCAAATGCCTCATTTGTCCAAATATAAACAGATCTATAAAGATATGGTTTGTTTAATTCTCCCGAAACGAATCTTCCTGTATGAGTCCAAGGACTTCTTCTTCCTGGTTTGAAGTCTCGCCTTATAATCGTTCCGTCAATTGGATCAACCGCGCCAGGAACATAATCGGATTCCCAAACAAGAGCGGTATATTTATTCATGAATTCCTCATCTATCGTAACTTTTTCTTTTGAATCGGCATATGAGGCAAACATGTTTATTTTGTAATTAGTGTCCTTTTGGCCATTAGTCTTAACTGTTAAATAATAAGCGCCCTTTGTTAGTAAACCACTAGGCAACCCTTCAGATTCGTCCTTTTGAAAAACATCAAATAGTTTTGTCCTGTTCTCATCTGAAACGTATGCGGTAACATTTGCGTCTTCCGTAACAAACCGAAATTCAGTGATCATGCGATCATCAAGATTCACATAATACACATCAGCAGCATTAGCTCTAGAAAACGATCCGTTAATGTCCAATGAGCGATTGTAAAATCTTAAATTTCCAGTAGGTAATTCCATCTTCTCAGCATTTAGATAAGTTTTGTTTCCAGCAACTTTTTCTGTGTATTCGCTTTTATAAGATGGTAGTTTCATCTTCTTCTCACCGTACGTCTTTTTATAATCGCCATCCATATATAATTTGTCCCCAGTTGTTGAAACAATGGCATTAAAACGAATAGGCGTTTTATCTACTTCTACACTCGCAATACGCGGATTAGAAATAGAAAAGCACATGAACGGCAACAACAATATATCGATCATAATATCCCCTCCAAGTTAATCTTCTTGGTAGTTATATATTAGTCTTAACTAACTATATTGTCAATTACTATTTTTATTTATTTTTTAGTTTGATAAATGCTTGTTTTAGTTAGAAATTTCCGTGTTAGCAATATTTAATTTGCAGGAAACAAAAAAAGCCCCTGCAAACGCAAGGGCTAGATTTCGCTAGATACCTAACTAATTGAAATTAGTGAAGGATGTCAACGACTTGTCCGGAACCAACGGTTTTGCCGCCTTCACGGATGGAGAACTTAGTACCAGCTTCAAGAGCAACTGGGTGGATTAAGCTAACTGTGAAGGTAACGTGATCACCAGGCATAACCATTTCGACATCGGCTGGGAGGTCGATTGTACCGGTGATATCGGTTGTACGGAAGAAGAATTGTGGACGATAGCCTTTTAAGAAGCCAGTGTGACGGCCGCCTTCTTCTTTTGTAAGGACGTAGACTGTAGCAGTGAATTTGTCGTGTGGAACGATGGATCCTGGCTTAGCAAGGACTTGGCCACGTTCGACTTGGTCACGGGTAACACCACGGAGAAGAACACCGGCGTTATCGCCAGACTCAACAAAGTCAAGGGTCTTACGGAACATTTCAAGACCAGTGATGACTGTCTTGATTGTTGGACGGATACCGACGATTTCAGCTTCGTCGTTCATCTTGGCAACACCACGTTCGACACGGCCAGTAACGACTGTGCCACGGCCAGAGATTGTCATAACGTCTTCGATAGGCATTAAGAATGGCTTATCATCAGAACGGACTGGATCTGGGATGTATGTGTCAAGAGCTTTGAGTAATTCGAGGACGCAAGCGGCATCAGCATCTTTGCTGGAAGCGACTTGTCCGGCTTTCAAAGCGGAACCACGGATAACTGGGAGAGTGTCTCCTGGGAATCCATAGGAAGTGAGAAGGTCACGGACGTCCATTTCGACTAAGTCGACTAATTCTGGATCGTCGACCATATCGCACTTGTTAAGGAAGACGATGATTGCTGGAACACCGACTTGACGAGCAAGAAGGACGTGTTCACGGGTTTGTGGCATGACGCCATCAGTTGCAGCAACGACAAGGATAGCAGCATCCATTTGAGCTGCACCGGTGATCATGTTCTTGATGTAGTCAGCGTGCCCTGGGCAGTCAACGTGGGCATAGTGACGGGTTTTTGTTTCGTATTCTTCGTGAGCAGAGTTGATGGTGATACCACGAGCTCTTTCTTCTGGTGTAGAGTCAATACCAGCGTATCCGACGTCTTTTGCGTTTCCTTCGACACCGTTGGTTTCTTTACCAACTAAGCTAAGAACGTGCATGATTGCGGCTGATAAGGTTGTCTTACCATGGTCGATGTGGCCGATTGTACCAACGTTAACGTGGGTGCGGTCACGGTTGAATTTCTCTTTTGCCATTGTTTTTATTCCTCCAATAATGGTTTAAACAAACGCTCAATTATTTTAAATCCCGTTGATTAATTAATCAATAGAATTAACGATTTGACATATTGCTATTAGCAATAATCTGATCTTGGACATAACGTGGGCATTCTCCATAGTGGTCAAAGGCCATCATGAAGTTACCACGACCTTGTGTCATAGAGCGAAGATCAGTAACGTAGCCGAACATTTCAGCAAGTGGGACGAAGCAGTCGATTTCTTTTGCGTTTCCGCGTTGGATTTCGCCTGTGATTTCGCCACGTCTACGGGTAACATCACCAATGACGTCACCATAGTACTTCTCTGGAACGGTGATTTCGACTTTCATAACAGGTTCAAGGATGACTGGGTCACACTTGGTGGCTGCTGCTTTAAGAGCCATGGAAGCGGCGATCTTATAAGCGGCTTCGGAAGAGTCGACATCGTGGTAGGAACCATCAAATAAGGTTGCTTTGATATCGATTGCTGGATAGCCAGCGACAAGACCACGAGTCATAGCGTCTTCAAGACCTTGTTGTGTTGGTTTGATAAATTCTTTTGGAACTGCACCACCAACGATAGCGTCAACGAATTCAAATCCTTTTCCTGGGTTTGGTTCAAAGCGGATCCATACGTCACCGTATTGACCGTGACCACCGGATTGTTTGACATAACGTCCTTGTGCTTCGCCGGTTTTGCGGATTGTTTCACGATAGTTGACTTGAGGTCTACCAACGTTAACTTCAACGCCGAATTCTCTTCTCATACGGTCGACGATGATATCGAGTTGTAATTCACCGACACCGCCAATGATTGTTTGGCCAGTTTCAGTGTTTGTATGAGCTTTGAATGTAGGATCTTCTTCAGCGAGTTTTTGGATGGCGTTATTCATCTTCTCTAAGTCAGCTTTTGTCTTTGGTTCAACTGCTTGTTCCAAAACTGGCTCTGGGAATTCGAGTGATTCGAGAACGACATCTTCTGATGGATCAGATAAGGTATCACCGGTTGTGGTGTTCTTTAAGCCGACAACTGCGCCGATTTCACCAGCGTGTAAGCAATCGACTTCTTGGCGGTGATTAGCGTGCATCAAGACTAAACGGGCAATACGTTCTTGTTTGCCGTTTGTGGAGTTAAGAACATAAGTTCCGCTCTTTAAAACACCTTGATAAACACGGACATAGGCAAGACGGCCAACGAATGGGTCGGTGGCAATCTTGAAGGCAAGACCGACAAATGGTGCATCATCGGTAACTTTGCAAACGTATTCTTCGCCATTGCGTGTTCCCTTTTCACCTGGGATATCAAGTGGGGATGGGAGATAATCGAGAACGGCATCAAGAAGGAGTTGAACACCTTTGTTCTTGAAGGCGGTTCCACAGAAAACTGGGAAGAATTTAGATGTTAAGACAGCTTTACGAGCAGCGTTTTTAATCATATCAACGGTTGGCTCTTGTCCGTCTAAGACCATCATCATTAAGTCTTCATCGTAGTCAGCAAGGGCTTCGATGAGTTTTTGATGGTATTCGGCTGCTTTGTCTTTGAGATCTTCTGGGATGTCGATATGTTGTGGGACATCGTCTTTGTTATCGCCAAAGATCCAAGCAGTCATTGTAACGAGGTCAACTTCACCTTTGAATTGGCTTTCTTTGCCAATAGGAAGTTGGAAAGCGGCATACTTAACGCCAAGTCTTTCCTTTAATGTGTCTAAGCACATATAGAAGTCGGCACCGATAGCGTCCATCTTGTTGCAGAAGACGATTCTTGGGACGCCATATTTATCAGCTTGTCTCCAAACTGTTTCTGTTTGTGGCTCAACGCCGTTTTTGGAGTCGAGGACTGTGACAGCGCCATCGAGAACACGGAGAGAACGTTCAACTTCAACAGTGAAGTCAACGTGCCCTGGGGTATCGATGATGTTGATACGGTGGCCTTTCCAGAAGGCGGTTGTTGCTGAGGCGGTGATTGTAACACCACGCTCTTGTTCTTGGACCATCCAGTCCATGGTGGCAGTTCCTTCGTGAACTTCGCCGATTTTGTGGGTACGTCCAGTGTAATAGAGGATACGCTCAGTCGTTGTGGTTTTACCAGCATCGATGTGAGCCATAATACCAATGTTGCGGGTGTGTGGGAGATCGTAGGTCGAGCTCTCATTGATCATATTTTCATCTGCCATGGGTATTCTCCTTCAATTACCAGCGGTAATGTGCATAAGCCTTGTTGGCTTCAGCCATCTTATGGACATCTTCCTTCTTCTTGACGGAAGCGCCACTTCCATTAGCGGCATCAATGATTTCGCCTGCTAATTTTTGTTCCATTGTCTTTTCATTGCGAAGACGGGAATAGGTGACTAACCAACGAAGACCGAGAGTTTGTTTTCTTTCTGGGCTAACTTCGACTGGTACTTGATAGTTTGCAGCGCCAATACGACGAACCTTGAGTTCGACTTCTGGCATGATGTTGTTGATTGCGGTTGCAAAGACATCAATTGCTGGCTTTTGGGTTTTTTCTTCAATGATCTTGAAGGAATTGTAGATAATGGTTTGAGCAGTTCCTCTCTTGCCATCATACATAACGCGGTTGATTAAGCGTGTAACGAGCTTGCTGTTATAGATTGGATCTGGCAAGACATCGCGTTTTTCAGTTTTTCCTTTACGTGACATAATTTTCTAATCCTTTCTACTATTTAGCTGGAGCTGGTTTCTTTGTTCCATATAAGGAACGTCCTTGGCGACGGGCTTCGATACCGGCGCAGTCAAGGGTACCACGGATGATGTGGTAACGGACACCTGGTAAGTCTTTGACACGGCCACCACGAATCATAACGGTGGAGTGTTCTTGTAAGTTATGTCCTTCACCGCCGATATAGGCTGTGACTTCATAACCATTGGAGAGACGTACACGGGCGTATTTTCTAAGAGCTGAGTTTGGCTTCTTAGGAGTCATTGTGCCAACACGGGTGCAAACACCACGTTTTTGAGCACTTGGTTGATTCTTTGTCGTTTTGGTTAAGGAGTTATAACGTTTTCCTAAAGCTGGTGATTTAGATTTCTTAACGTTGCTCTTTCTACCAGAACGGACAAGCTGATTAATTGTAGGCATTTTGTCCTATTCTCCTTTACGAGTATACGCATTCGTGAAAAAAGGGTCATCGCCCTTCTCACATGCTCGAAAAGTTTACTTCCCATAAAAAGTCTTGTCAACATCGAAATTATATCAATTTTGATACACTGGGTTAAGTGTGCTTTAAAAACACTAACGAATTATTCGAAAAAGATTTTAAATTTTGCAAATATTTTTCAATTTTAACAATTTCGTGCGCCTTTTCTTTCTAATAGGTATCTTCTTATATATTAATAAGTTTTATTATTCTTTAAATCTTTATTAAAAATATATGTTTTGTTATAATCAACTCAATTGCTGTGAGGTTTTGTTTATGGAACAATTTTGGGAAGCAATAGCTAAATGGTTCTATTCTTTTTTAGGCATCGATTTAATCATGAACGCCATAGAAAATAATCAACCGATTCCCGCTCAAGGTTATGTTCAAGTTATATTTTCGTCTTTATTTTTGTTTCTAGGAGTTCTTGTTGCCTATAAAAGCGTTTATATCGTTATTGGTTTATTCAGCAAGCCGAAGAAATACCCTGAAATGCCAAAGGATAAGAAATACGCTTTCATAATTACGGCATGGAATGAGGAATTAGTTATTGGGAATCTTATCGACTCAATCCGCAGCATGGATTACCCTCAAGAATTAATCGATATATATGTTTGCGCCGATAATTGCACTGATAAGACCGGAGAAATCGCTAAAGAACGTGGCGCCTTTGTTTATTATCACAATAACCCTAACGAGCGTTCGAAAGGTTATGGCTTAAGGTATTTGGTCTCACAAATTAAAAAAGATGTTGATATAAATCAATACTACGCTTTTACGACATTAGATGCCGATAATGTTCCAGCCCCAGATTACATAAGCAAAATCAATAATTATCTTCAATACAGCGGGGTTGATGAATGTATCGCCTATAGAAACACGAAGAATCTTTCGGAAAATTGGATCTCTTCGATGTGTGGCATTCAAGCTTTCGCCCATTCTTTAGATGGTCTTAGACCTAGACAAGTCTTAAACTGCAATCAAGAAATGTACGGTCCTTCCACAACATTAAGATCTTACTTATTAAAAGATGGATGGAAATGGGTCTCACTTACTGAAGATATCGAAACATTGCTTGATTTAACATCTAATAACTATAAGACGGGGTTCACCGAAGAGGCTGTATTCTATGAAGAGCAACCAACGACATTCAAACTTCTTTGGCGACAAAGAATTAGATGGGCAAGAGGGGGACTTATCGCCTTTAACCGTTATGCTTGGGTGATGATTAAGTCTTTCTTCAAAAAGCCATCATGGTCTAAGTATGACATTTTCTTCCAAACTTTCCCTTATTCTTTCCTTACTTTTTGGATTACTGCTATATATCAAATAACCGTCTTAGCCTTATTCTTTATCGTTGGAGATGAAAGCTTTACTTGGATGAGCGTCCTTAATTATTGGATAGGTGTTATTGGCGGATTGTATCTTGGGTCTTTCTTGCATAACATCCTAGTTATCATCAAAGAGTGGAAACATATTTTGTTGCCATGGCATAAAATATTTTTCTACTCCTTCTTGTTCCCTTTATATACATTGATGGATCCGATCTTCTCCGCCGTTTCTGCTTTCAAAAATCCTGAATGGAAACATATTGATCACCATTTTGTTAAGGATGGCAGTGAGCTTTCAAAGGAAGAAGAAAAGAAAAAGAAAAGTGATTTCAGCAAGAACTATAAGATTGGCGCGATATATCAAATAGTCTTAATGGCTATCTCGCTTGTCTTCTTACTTGCAGCCGTATACGCAAGAAAAGACAACCCATTCAAGGAATATCTTCTTTGGGCCGATCCTTTATTGATTCCTTCTATTGCCGTCTTCTTATGGACATTATTCAGCCTTATAATGGTTGGCATATTAATTGCTAACTATAAAAAGAAAACGGTTGGAGTTATAACGATCATTCTTGGCATATTGAATCTAAATCCATTCTTTGTGATGGGCGGGATAGAATTCATACAAAGCAAGAAATAATTTTATTTACATTCAAGGCCTTAGGGCCTTTTTTAAATTTCTGAGCATAACAAAAAGCGTAGCTACCTTAACGATAACTACGCTTAATTTTATTATTTGACCTTAGTCAGCAATGCTGTCTTTACGGTCGTGAGCCTCAACGTATTGAGCCTTAACTTCTTTCATCTTAGATAAGACGTCGAAGTTGCTAAGGTGGGCTTTCTCTTCTTCTTCGGTGAATAATCCAGAACCAGTAGGAATGAGTTTGCCAGTGATGACATTCTCTTTCAAACCGTGGAGGTTATCGCGTTTTGCCTTAATGGCAGCGTCGGTAAGAACGCGGTTGGTTTCTTGGAAGGATGCGGCCGAGAGGAAGGATTCGGTCTCTAATGCGGCTTTGGTGATACCAAGGATCAATGGGCGACCAACTGCTGGGTGTAAGCCATTGACGAGTGCTTCTTGGTTGGCTTCCGTGTAACGATCGATGTCGACTCTTGTTCCTGGTAAGAGTTTTGTGTCTCCAGAATCATTGATGAACATCTTACGTAACATTTGACGGATGACAATCTCAAGGTGTTTATCGGAAAGTTCGATACCTTGGGAGGCGTAAACCGATTTGATTTCCTTTAACATATACGTTTCAACTGTTTCAACGTCTGTGTATTCAAGGAGATCTTGAAGTTTCTTAGATCCTTTTGTAATGAGTCCGCCTGCTTCGACTGTAGCACCTTTAACGATGCCATCGGCAAGTTTCGTATTACGTGGGATTTCGTAAACTGCAGCTTCGGTAACAGGGTTTTCGACTGTTGGGCCAGCTAAAGAAACGACAGTGATAGCTTGTGAACCATCTGGGTTGTTGGTAATGTCAGAGACTTTACCAGCGAATTTAGCGATGATAGCTTGTCCTTTTGGATTACGGGCTTCAACAAGTTCTTGAACACGTGGAAGACCGGAAGTGATATCTTCACCAGCCATACCACCAGTGTGGAAGACACGCATGGTGAGCTGTGTACCAGGTTCACCAATTGATTGAGCAGCCATAATACCGACAGCTTCGCCAAGTTGGACAAGATGTCCGGTTGCCATGTTAAGACCATAACAATGACGGCAAACGCCTTCTTTTGTTTGGCAAGTGAAGATGGAACGGATTTCGACCTCTTCAATGCCAGCCTTTTCAATGGCTTTAGCTTCATCTTCATGGATCAAGGTGTTGCCACAAACGATGATTTCGCCAGTTGATGGGTCAATGATATCGTGCATGGCATAACGGCCGTTAATACGAGAAGAGAGGGAAGCAATAACTTTTGCCTCACCGCCAGTTGATGAAGCCTTTTCGATCTTGCGGACTTTATATCCGTGATCGCAATGGCAATCATCTTCACGAACGATAACGTCTTGAGAAACGTCAACAAGACGTCTTGTAAGGTAACCAGAGTCAGCAGTCTTTAAGGCTGTATCAGCTCCACCCTTACGAGCACCGTGGGTGTTGATGAAGAATTCGTTGACCTTAACGCCAGAACGATAGGAAGAAATAATAGGAAGTTCAATAGCCTCGTTCTTAGGGTTGGAGACTAAGCCCTTCATACCGATTAACTGTTTGAAGTTATCCAAGGATCCACGAGCGCCAGAGTCGGCCATGATGATCAATGGGTTACGGTTATCTTTCTTCATGTAAGCCGCGACTTCTTTTGCGACTTGGTCAGTGACATTTGTCCAAACCTTACAAACTTGCTTGTAACGTTCTTCGTTTTCGATGTAACCGAGTTGATATGCGTTATTGATTGCTTCAACCTTCTTTTGACCTTCAGCAACGTATCCGTCTTTATTCTTAATATCTTTAATATCAGAAAGGGCGATTGTAACTGAGGAGATTGTTGAATATTTGAAGCCTTGGTCTTTGATCTTATCTAAGATCGCGGATGTCTTACATGGTTTTGGTTCGACTCTATCTTCGTCTTTCATATCGTATTTATGGAAGACCATATCGATAAGGGCGCCGATATCTTTCTTGCCAATACCAGTAAAGAGGTTTGTTAAGCAGATATGTTCGGAAAGATTGTTGCCATCTTTATGGAAGGCTAAGGCAATCTTAGCGAGTTCAGGATAGTCAGAATCTCTGTAGTGTTCATCAATGTAGACAAGTTTTCCAGTCTTCTTATCCTGTTTCATGAAGTAGTTCTCAACGATGAATTTGATTGCGTCTTCATCAGAGAGAGAGCCAATCTTTGCTTCAAGAGCATCGTGTTCTTTTTGAACATCAGCAGGAGAAACGAACCAAGATTCGATTATTTCACGGTTGATTGATGCTGGCTTGTTGCAGTTGATATAGACAAAGTCATCAGGGAAGATTTCATTAAAGATGACCTTACCAACTGTTGTGATGAGATATTTATTCTCAACATCCTTTGGAAGGGCAAATTCATTTAAATCATCGCCGAATGTCTTATGGATTGCTTTAGCAGGAATGACAATACGAGTGTGGATTTGAACTGATCCAGTTTCGTATGCTTCGAGAACTGATGTGACAGAGCCGAAGATCTTTCCTTCTTCTTTAGCAAATGTTTCTTGTTGGAGGGCAGCCTTCTCGTTAGCGATTTTCTCAGCTTCGTCATAGACTGTGACCTTGCGAAGATCTTTCGCGCGGTTGAGCATATCAACGATTGATTCTTCGGCTGTGAGATAGTAGTTGCCTAAGACCATATCCTGTCCAGGAACGACGACTGTTTTGCCATCTTTTGGACCAAGGATGTTATTGGATGCGAGCATGAGGTTAAGTGCCTCAGATTGTGCCGCTTTTCCAAGAGGAACGTGAACAGCCATCTGGTCACCGTCGAAGTCGGCGTTGAAGCCAGGGCAAACGAGTGGGTGTAAACGGATAGCGTGTCCGTCAACTAAGACAGGTTGGAAAGCTTGGATGGAAAGACGGTGAAGGGTTGGAGCACGGTTAAGGAGAACTGGGTGTTGTCCGATGATCTCTTCAACGATGTCATAAACCTTTGGATCATATGCATCGATAAGCTTATCAGCTTGTCTATGAGCAGTAACAATGCCTCTCTTTAAGAGAATGGCAGAAATGAATGGACGTAAGAGTTGGACGGCCATCTCGCGTGGAAGACCGCATTGATACATCTTAAGATTTGGACCGACTGCGATAACCGAACGACCAGAGAAGTCGACACGCTTACCGAGTAAGTTTTGTCTAAAGCGACCTTGCTTACCTCTTAATCCGCTAGAAAGGGATTTGAGTTCACGGCCATTTTTGCCAACTGTTGGTTTGCCACGGCGTCCGTTGTCGATTAAAGCGTCAACGGCTTCCTGAAGCATACGTTTTTCATTGCAAAGAATGACGCTAGGAGCATTGTTTTCAATTAATTTCTTCAAACGTGTGTTACGGATGATGACACGACGATATAAATCGTTGATATCAGAATCGGTGAAACGTCCGCCATCGAGTTGAAGCATTGGACGGAGCTCTGGTGGAATCACAGGGATTACATCAAGAACCATCCATTCAGGTTTTTGATTAGAATTGCGGAAAGCCTCGACAACTTCGAGTCTCTTAGCATCTTTCAAACGGATTTGGCCTTTTTCGGTTTTAACTTTTTCGGAAAGAATATTGAATTCTTCGTCTAAGTTAACTTCGCTAAGCAAGCGTTTGACGGCTGCTGCGCCTTCGCCAAACTCAGCATCGGTGTATTTAGCAACGAAGGCTGAGGTTGATGCAAAGTCAAATGTTTCATTGGCGTTTTGTAAACGTTGAATGATTTCTTTTGCTTTGTAATCATCAGCGCTATCTTCGATGATTTCTCCGCTTTGTTGGATTGCTTGGATAGCTGCAACGAAAGCTTCTCTGCTAGCTGGGGAATCGTTGAAGAATTGCTTTTTCTTTAATTTGTCGAATGGTTTTGCGACACCATTTTCATCAAAACCTAAAGTACCTGGATTAAGGCAAAGGTGGCCTGCGAAATAGACAACTTCTTCAAGCTCTTTTGGAGACATATCAAGAAGTAATCCAATACGGGAAGGAATACCTTTCAAATACCAGATGTGGGTGCAAGGAGAGACGAGTTCGATATGACCGAATCTCTCTCTTCTCCACTCTTTGGAAATAACCTCGACGTGACATTTTTCACATGTCGTGCCTTGGTATCTCATCTTTTTGTATTTTCCGCAAGAACATTCATAATCCTTCACAGGACCAAAGATTTGTTCGCAGAATAAACCACCAAATTCCGGTTTATGGGAACGGTAGTTGATCGTTTCGGAGTTAATGACTTCGCCATGTGACCAGCCACGGATTGTATCTGGGGAAGCAAGTCCGACTTGCATTGCGGCTAAATTGTTTACATCAAACATAATTCTTTCTTCCTCCTAATTAATCATTGTGACTAATGCTGCTTGTGACGCTAAGTCCTTCTTCTGAGACAGCTTCCATAACATCGGTAACTGAAGTAGGTTCTTCGAAGGAATCTTCTTCTTGTTGATTGTTGTTGCGGGCGCTAGAGAAGTTGCGGATAGCAGAATTGGTCTTTCTTTCCTCAACCAAGGCGTCTTTGACAAGGTTATCCATGTCAATCTTTTCTCCTTCTTTGTCGAAGAGAGAGACTTCCATGCAAAGTCCCTTGAGTTCTTTTGTGAGAACCTTGAAGGCTTCAGGCATGCTTGATTTTGGAAGAGCGTTTCCTTTGATGATTGCTTCGTAAGTTTTTCTTCTTCCGACGCGGTCATCAGATTTGACTGTCATCATTTCTTGGAGAGTATGGGCTGCGCCATAGGCTTCAAGAGCCCAGACTTCCATCTCACCGAAACGCTGACCGCCGTTTTGAGCCTTACCACCAAGAGGTTGCAAGGTGATTAAGCTGTATGGTCCGACGCTACGAGCGTGTAATTTATCATCAACCATGTGGTTGAGTTTGATCATGTACTGGACACCGACAGCGATACGTTCTGGATAACGCTCACCAGTTTGTCCATCATATAGAATTGTCTTTCCATCGCTAGAAAGGCCTGCCATCTTCATGAGTTCGGCGATTTCGTCTGATGTTAAACCGTCGAATACTGGGGTAGCAACGCGCATATTGAGTTTACGGCAAGCAAGTCCGAGTTGAACCTCGAATACCTGACCGATGTTCATACGTGAAGGAACACCCATTGGAGAAAGCATCATGTCGATTGGTGTACCATCTGGTAAGAATGGCATATCCTCGACTGGTAAGATTTTAGAGATAACACCTTTGTTACCGTGACGTCCAGACATCTTGTCACCTTCGGAGATCTTTCTCTTTTGAATGATGTAGACTCTGATTTTTTCAATAACGCCAGGAGCAAGAGGGTCTTTATGACGACGGGAGAAGCATTTGACCTTTAAGACAATACCTTGTCCGCCATGAGGGACGCGTAAGGATGTATCTTTAGCGTCATTGACCTTCTCAGCGAAAATGGACATGAGAAGTTTTTCTTCTGGGGATGGATCCACACGGCCTTTTGGCGTGGTCTTACCGACAAGGATGTCTCCTTCTTTAACTTCTGCGCCAGGAATGATAATTCCTCTTTCATCAAGATATTTCTTGTGATCTTCGCCAACGTTTGGAATATCGCGGGTGATTTCTTCAGAGTCGCCACCTTTGATTTCACGGCATTCGACATCATAAACTTCGATGTGGATTGAAGTATATGTGTCATTCTTGATCATGTTTTCAGACATGATAACGGCGTCTTCGTAGTTGTAGCCGTTCCAAGTCATATAAGCGATAAGGAGGTTGTGTCCTAAGGCTAATTCGCCATTCTTCATGGATGGACCGTCAGCAATGACATCGCCTTCTTTAACGTGATCGCCAACATGGACGATTGGAGTTTGATTGATACATGTTCCTTGGTTGGTTCCTTCGAACTTACGTAAGAAATATGTATGTTCTCCTTCTTCCTCTTTAATGGTGATTTCTGTGCTATCGATATAGGTGACCTCACCATCGGCTCTTGCGACAACCGCTAAACCAGAGTCATGAGCAACATTTCTTTCCATACCAGTTCCGACATAAGGAAGTTCTGGTTGAAGTAATGGGAGGGCCTGACGTTGCATGTTCGCACCCATAAGAGCACGAGTAGAGTCATCGTGTTCAAGGAATGGAATACAAGATGCAGCAACAGAGACGATTTGTTTTGGAGAAACGTCGACGTAGGAGATGATTTCCTTGCTGACAATGATATTTTCATCATCATGACGCGTGACGACTTCATCATCGAGAATTTCTTTGACGATTTCTTTATGGCCATCAAATTCAAGTTCCATTGGTTCGGAAACTTTCATGTTAGCCTCAGCGATATAAAGCCCTCTTTCGTCATCTGCTGATAAATATTCAGCTTCATCAGAAACATAAACGTGAGTAACGCCGCTCTCGTCAGTTGATTTGAAGACACGACGATATGGAGTTTCGATGAATCCTAATTTGTTGATCTTAGCGTAGGTTGCTAAGTTATTGATTAAACCGACGTTTTGACCTTCTGGAGTTTCGATAGGGCAGATACGGCCATAGTGGGTATC
The DNA here is from genome assembly GCA_963648925.1 of Hallerella sp. Classification (GTDB taxonomy): domain Bacteria; phylum Bacillota_I; class Bacilli_A; order RFN20; family CAG-826; genus UBA4951. The sequence continues at coordinate 151,454 of CAVJFO010000015.1, read as the reverse complement.
GTGAACGTCACGAACAGCCATTGTTGTTCTTTCACGGGTTAAACCGCCAGGGCCTAAAGCGGAAAGACGACGTTTATTGGCAAGTTCGGAAAGTGGGTTGACTTGGTCCATCAATTGGGAGAGTTGCGACGTATTGAAGAACTCATGGATGGAAGAGGTCAATGGGCGGATAGAGACGAAAGCTTGTGGCTTAGCCTCAGAGAAGTCGACCGTGGTGTTCATACGTTGAACAATGGTCTTGCTCATCTTTGTAAGGCCCATGCGGAATTGATTTTGGAGCAATTCGCCAACGCAACGAACGCGGCGGTTGCCAAGATTATCAATATCATCTAATGAGCCGATGCCATCGCGGATATTCTCAAAATATGAGAAGCAAGCGACGATATCAGGGATTGCAATGCATAAAAGTGGTTTCTTGCTGCCATCAAGCGTTCCTTCGAGTTCGAGGGAGGTGCCGATAACATTAACGATCTTTTCGGAAACCTTGTCTTTAGCGTGAACTTTGACAATGTTAACTTTAGTTGATCCGATTGCGAAATCAGGATTGACTTTGCTAGCAAGATCATATTCCATAGCGCCTTTTTCGAAGAATTCTTCATCACGAAGTTTTTGAACGTCTTCTTTTGTGATCGTATATCCTGCGACCATTAATTCGCCATATTTGTTTGTGGCGATTTCGCCATCGGCATCAATAAGAGGCTCAGCGAGGACGCGTCCTGCTAAACGACCGTAAATGCCTAATTTTTGTGTGAGTTTGAAACGGCCAGCTCTGCCTAAATCATAACGTTTGTCATCGAAGAAACGTTGAATTAAGAGATTGTATGTTCCTTCTTTTGTGATTGGTTCGCCTGGTTTTAATTTTCTGAAGATTTCAATTAAAGCTAAGTTGGAATTAGAGTTAGCTTCATCTTTCTTTAACGTATTAACTAACGCCTCGGATTCACCGAATAATTCGGTAATATCGCTTTCTTGGAAACCGAGCGCTTTAAAGATTGCAGGCGCAAAAAGTTTATGGGAAGCATTTTGAGAGTGGTCGATATCAACATAGATGATGTTCTTGTTGGTATTTTCGAATTCAATCCACGTTCCTCTTGTAGGAATTAATTCAGCATGGAATTCGATGCCTTTTTCATTAGGATTCTCAAAATAGGCTCCGGCAGAACGAATGATTTGGGAAACAACGACTTTCTCTGTTCCGTTGATGATGAATGTACCGCTATTAGTCATCATAGGGACATCGCCCATATAGACTTCGGATTCTTTCATCTCACCAGTATCTTTATTCTTTAAACGGAGAGTTGCTTTTAATTTGCTGCAATATGTCAAATCTTCTTCTTTGCATTCGAGAGGTTTGTATTCAGGCTCTTCGAAATGGCAGCTGACATACTCAAGAGAAATTGTTCTGTTGTTGTTTTCGATTGGGAAAGTCTCTCTAAAGACTTCGTCAATTCCACTATCAACGAACCACTTGAAAGATTTTGTTTGGACGGCGACCAAATATGGTAATTCCAATGAGCCGGAAATCTTTCCGAAATTAACGCGGTTGTTGAGACCTACTGGGTAATTTTTACCATTAGGTCCAGGGAATTCAGTTAGGAATGGTTTTTCGTTTGGCATTAATACTGCTCCTTTTTCTTAAACGATTGAATGATGTAATAACCTTTTTTACGGTCTAATACCGTGACATTATCGAAGATTTCTTCGAGATGTGCTTTCACGGATAAGGCGCCTTGCTCTTTTCTTATGACGATGATTAATGAACCGTTGTCATTAAGATGTGATGATGCTTCATCGTAGATCCGGTAAGTGACGCGTTTCCCAGCCCTAATTGGCGGGTTACAGATTATCGTATCAAAGGTGGAGTGTACGTTGAGGTAAACGTCGCTATTAACGATCTCTGTTTGCTTAGAAACGCCTAATTTCTCGGCGTTTTTCTTGCAAAGTTCGAGGGCCCTCTCATTAACATCGGCAAGCGTGACCTGCCTTAGAGGGTCGAGGTGAGCGAGGATTAGTCCTATCGGTCCCGCTCCACACCCAAGGTCTAGTATTCTTTCGCCCAAGCAAACTTCGGATTTAAGAATCGTCTCAATCAAGAGTTTTGTTCCAAAATCAAGTTTGTTTTTCGAGAATACGCCTTTGTCACTTTTAAAGGAGTAATGTTGATCTAAGATATCAAATTCGATAGTTAGATCTTGATGTTCCATTCCATCGACATTGTCGAAATATTGGGGCATTTTTGTTTCCTCCTTTAAGTGCCAAAACCCTACCCACAGGCGACGAGTAGTCTATGGGTAGGGCAAAGATCAAATTTGGGGTGAAACTTATTTAACTTCAGCTTCACAGCCAGCATCGGTGAGAGTCTTCTTGTAAGCTTCAGCTTCAACAGGAGAGATCTTTTCTTTGACGGCGACTGGAGCGGAGTCAACGAGTTTCTTAGCTTCCATAAGTCCTAAGCCAGTGATGCCTTGGACTGCTTTGATAACTGCAACTTTGGAAGCAGTTCCGAGACCCTTTAAGAATAAGGAGACTTCGGTTGGTCCTTTTGCGACTGGGCCTTCTTCTTCAGCAGGTGCAGCAGCTGTTGGGGCAGCGGCGGTAACACCGAATTCAGCGCAAACAGCATCAACGAGAGCCTTGAGTTCAAGGGCGGTCATTTGTTTGAGAGTGTCAATGATTTGTTCATTTGTTAATTTTTCAGCCATTGTTTTTTCCTCCTAGAGATTAGTTGGCTGCTGGGGCTTCTGCTCCAGCCTTCTCGCTAATTTGATTAGCGACTCTGGCAAAGCCAGCGATAGGTTCGTTGAGAACCATGCAGAACATAGAGAGTAATGCTTCTTTTGTTGGAAGTTTGGCAACTTCTTTAATGCCTTTGGCATCTACTGGTTTTCCCTCGACAAGACCACCGCGTAAGACGAGATGTTCATGGAAACGGGAGAATTTGTAGAGGATTTTGGCGGCGCTAGTAACATCTTCAGAGAAGACTAACGCATTTGGTCCTTCAAGAAGTTCGTCTAATCCTTCGATACCTTGATCAGCTAAAGAGCGGCGGACTAAAGTGTTTTTGTAAACACCCATCTTGGCGTTCTTTTCTGCTAAGGTGCGGCGGAGTTCTTGTGTTTCAGCGACTGTTAAGCCTTGATAAGAAACAATAGCGACTGTCTTGCTGGATTTGAAACCTTCAGTAATTTCCTTAACGGAATCCTTTTTAGCTTGAAGTGCAGATGCATTCATACTGTGTTCCTCCTTTCTTAATATATATGTGAAGCTTGATATAACTAGTGAGTTAATTCGTGAATTTGTAACCTCAGCAACGTGGTTTATTAAGACATGTGTCCGTTGCTATCTTAGGAATAACAAGCAATTCACCAAAGTTGGTGACCAGAATTAGTTTCTGGTTGGGAAGGTGATCTTCATGCCAGGGCCCATGGTTGTATGGACGACGACTGTTTTGATGTAGACACCTTTGACCGTTGATGGACGGGATTTAACAATTGCGTCAATGACGGATTGTAAGTTATCGACGATATCACTTTCAGAGAAGGAGACACGTGCGATAGAGATGTTTAAGTTGCCATCCTTGTCAACACGGTAAGAGATCTTACCTTTCTTGATTTCGGTGATGGCTTTGCCAATTTCGATGGAAACTGTTCCGGTCTTTGGGTTTGGCATTAAGCCTTTAGGACCTAAGACACGACCCATTTTACCAAGCTCACCCATCATATCTGGGGTAGCAACGATGATGTCGAAGCCAAACCAGTTTTCGGATTGGATCTTTTCGAGCATTTCTTTTCCACCGACGAAGTCAGCGCCTGCTGCTTTTGCTTCATCTTGTTTGGTGTTGGTAACAGCAAGAATCTTTTTGGTTTTGCCATTTCCGTGTGGAAGAACTAAAGTTCCACGGATTAATTGATCAGCTAATGTTGGATTAACATTTAACGCGAAGCTGATGTCGATTGTTGAATCGAATTTTGTGGTGCTGGTCTTTTTGAGAAGAGCGGCTGCCTCTTCAAGGGTGTACTCTTTGTTTTCGTCAATGAGTTTCTTAGCAGCAATGTATTTCTTTCCTTGTTTCATTGTTGTCTCTCCCTATTATTTGTCGATGGTGATGCCCATTTGACGAGCAGATCCTTCGACGATTTTCTTTGCGGCTTCGATGTCATTTGCGTTAAGATCTGGCATCTTATATTGAGCGATTTCCTCAAGTTGAGCAGCAGAGATGTGTCCTACTTTTGTTTTGTTAGGAACACCGGAGCCTTTTTTGATTCCAGCGGCTTTGAGAAGTAAATCTGTGACTGGTGATGTTTTGATAACGAAGTCATAAGATTTGTCTTCATAAGCAGTGATGATTACAGGGACTGTTTGTCCTTTTCTGTCGGCTGTTTTTGCATTAAAGTCAGTGCAGAATTTAGCCATTTGAACGCCTGCGGAAGCAAGCTTTGGTCCTGGATGGGCGTCTCCACCTGGGAGTTCCATCTTAAGGACTTTGACGATTTTCTTTGCCATATTGTCCTCCTTAATTGACGATATGCAGTGGCTTCTCGGGTCCTCGTCAAAGGATCCCTACCACGCTGCGACGCTAATTTATGCGTGCTTGGGTATTATACGCACGTGTGAGAGAGGAATCAACGAGAAATTTATTTTGTTCACTTTATTGTGCATTATGCATAAAAAGGTCTCCGAAAATGGAAACCTTAATTTTTGTTTATTTTACCTTGTGAATTAGCAAGGAAATCGATGATGCGACCATTAATAAAGTCACACCAGTATCGGCAAAGACAGCGATCATTAATGGGAAATTAGGAATGAAGATGGAACATAACGCAATCGCTAGTTTGATTAATAAAGAAGCAACTACATTGAAAACCGCTCTATTTCTTGTTGCTTTAGCAATCTTTATTGCCGTATAAACCTTTGAGATATCATCGTTCATGATAACGATGTTTGCATTTTCAACGGCTAAATCGCTTCCGACTCCGCCCATTGCAAATCCAACATCGGCAAGGGTAATACTAGGAGCGTCATTGATGCCATCTCCAACATAGGCGACCGCTTTAGAACTTCCGTCAATTGTTTCTTTTAAAACCGCGGTTTTTTCTTCTGGAAGAAGCTCGGAGCGAACTTCGTCAATCTTTAAAATATTGGCAACTTTTTTAGCACTATTCTCCTTGTCTCCAGTTAACATAATCGTTTTGATGCCAAGGGAATGGAGATTGTTAATTGTTGGTTCTGAAGCATCCTTTATTTGATCACTTAATTGAATGTATCCCACATATTTACCATCAACGGCAAGATATACGATTGTCCCGATTGTATCGGCTTTTTCAAAAGAAATTGAATGCTTAGAAAGTAACTTGTCATTACCAGCTAGAATAGTGTGTTTTTTATAAGTTAATTCTTCACCAAATCCAGCGATTTCGTTATATTCGGTAATATCTTTAGAAATTGTTGAAATGTCAGTTTCTCCAACAATCGCTTTGGCGATAGGGTGATTAGAACGGGATTCTGCCGCAACTGCATATTCAAGAAATTCTTCTTTTGAAATTCCTTCAGCGTAAACTTCTTCAATAACGAATTTCCCAAGCGTCAACGTTCCCGTTTTGTCAGTTACAAGGATCCCTAAATCATTCAATTGATCGAAATAAGTTCCTCCTTTAACGATGATTCCATGTTTTGAGGCTAAACCAATGCCAGCAAAATAAGCAAGCGGGACTGAGACAACAACTGCGCAAGGGCAAGAAATAACTAAGATAGATACAGCGATTTTAATCCATTGTTTCCAGACTTCAGTATTGTTTATTCCGATAATGAGCGGAGGAATTATTGCAATAAGTATGGCGATAGAAACAACTATTGGAGTATAGATTTTAGCGAATTTCGTGATGAATTTATCAGCCTTGGATTTTTGCTCAGAAGACTCCTCGACAAGGGAAATAATCTTGCTAACAGTGGAATCTTCGTATGATTTCGTAACTTTAACTGTCAATGATCCATTTTTTAGAATTGTACCGGAATTAACAAAGTCGCCAGTTTTTCTATAGACGGGATTAAATTCCCCAGTAAGAGAAGACATATCAATGTCACCTTCTCCGGAAATAATTTTTCCGTCCGCAGGCAATATTTCGCCGACTTTTACTAGAATTTCATCATCAACCTTAAGTTCTTCAGGTTTTACAAATTTGACTTCTCCATCAACTAAGAGAGATGCTTTTTTAGCCCTAAGGCCAACGGCACTAGTTATAGCTTCATGGGATTTATCTGTTGCAAGATCTTCAAAGATGTCCCCAAGTTGGAAAAGGAATGCAACCATGAACGCTTCAAAAAACTCATTTCCAAATACTTCCCCTTCGTCCTTTCCAAATATACGAAGGCAAAAAGCACCAATAGAGGCAATAAGCATTAACATGTTTTCATCAAATGGATTCTTCTCTTTGACTAGGGAAGTAAATGCTTTGACGATAATATCGTAGCCTACAATCAGCCAGGCAATAACCATGACGGCAAGATTAACGAATACGCCATAATTATTTTCGTTGAATACAAATAATCCGAGTAATGCAGCAGTTAAGCCTAAAACTAAACGGATGCTGTTAACTAATATTTCTTTCTTTTCTTCAGGCATACTCATTCTCCTTCTTTTTCCATAACGTGTTCATAGACCACTTTAATTAATTCGTTTATGTGATGGTCCGAGAGAATGTAATAAGCTTTCCTGCCATCTTTACGTACATTCACGATGCGATGCTTGCGAAGTATTTCTAACTGATGCGAAACAAGAGATTGAGATGCTCCAACAATATTCATTATCTCCGTTACGTTATGTTCTTCTTCAGAGATAGAAAGCATTATTTTTAGCCTCGTAGAATCGGAAGCAACGCTTAATAAATCTTCCATTGAGTCGATTATTTTTTCATTTGGCAATTCTGACATATGAATATCCTTTCATATTTAACGTAGACAATTATAATGAATAACCATTCATATATCAATATAAATATGAATGAATTTTCATGTATTAATAAAATAAAAAAATCCTCATAAAAATGAGGATTCTTCAAATGCTTAGAATGATTAGATCTTCTCGATTTCAGAGAATTCGACATCGACTGGCGTAGAACGTCCAAAGAAGATTGTGTTAACGCGGCATGCGCCTGTATCTTTATCGATAGAGACGATATCGCCTTCAGTTCCTTCAAGTGGACCAGAAATGATTTTGACTTTGTCGCCAACGTTGTAACGATCATACATAGCCTCATCAACAAGACCCATTCTCTTAAGAACTGGTTCGATTTCTTCGCGGGAAATAGGGGTAGGCATCTTACCGCCACCGCTAGATCCAGTAATACCAGTAACACCTGGAGTATTACGAACAACAAACCAAGATTCAGTCGTCATGATCATTTCAACAAAGATGTAACCTGGATAAAGGTTTTTAACTTTGACCTTTCCGTTTGGAAGCCCAGTTTCTTTATCGATACACTTTTCTTCGTATTCAGCAACCAATACACGGAAAATGTACTCTCCCATGTTCATTGTTTTAATACGGTTTTTGATGTTTTCTGCTGTTTTTGCTTCATGAGCAGAATAGGTATTGACAATATACCAATGTTTTTCAGCTAAATCGTTTGCCATGTTCTTATCCTCCAAAGGCTGCTTTTAATTGTTCAATGATTTTTGCGGCGGCTAAATCCTCCAATGAGAGGAAAACGGCGGCAAAAACTGCGATTACAACGACAACTGCTATCGTTGGCCATAAGGTATCACGTTTAGGCCAACGAACACGTTTGCCTTCACGGACAACTTCTTTCATATACTTAACTGGATTAGGCATAAGAGTCTCCTTCCAACTTATTTACTCTCTTTATGGATTGTGTATTTACCACAATGAGGGCAAAATTTCTTCAATTCTAAGCGGCGCGGATCGTCTTGCCTTTTGCTAACTTGATAGTTTCTAGACAAACAATCGGAGCAAATTAAGAATACTTTTTCTCTACTCATGCGTCATTACCTCAGAACTCATAGTTTTATTCACTATGAAAAAAGCGAAGATTCACTTGCTTCGCATAAATAATATAAGCGCTGAAGCAAATTTAAGCAAATTATTTCTTAAGAAATATCACTTGCCAAAGACGATGCTTTTAACTAGTTCCTCGTATTTCTCATAATCTCTGCTGGCTCTTTTTGGCGATATAGAAAGAATCTTGGCTATTTCAGTAAATTTGCAACCGTCAATTTTCAATCTGGCCACTTGGAGAACCTCGTCGTCAATCTTCTCTTTCAATCTAGAAAATTTTTGCGCTTCCTCAAGATAATTGACATACATTCTAGGGTCTTCTTCGCCAGTATCTTGAATTACGTCATGCAACGTAGACTCATTAGAATCCGAAGAAACAAAATCTAACGAAACCGTTGGAACATTTTTAAATAAATGAAGTTTCTCAGCCTCTCTTATTAAGGCGTTTTTCAAACATCTCACAAAATAGGAATGGAAACTTCCTTCCCCTAAAGAATAACTTTTAATGGTAGAATTAAACGCAAGATAAAAAGCATGATTCAAATCCCATTGGTCGAACATGCAAGATAAAGCTGCGGAAGCTTGATTGCAAAGAAGTTTTTTCTTATCGAAATACCTCTTTGTCAAAGTGCAATAAGCATCAGCGTTTTGGCTTCTTGCCATTAGTAGCAGACTTTCGTCCGAAGTTGATTCAAAATTCATAAATACCACTCTTTCTTATTTCTTGGTGCGTTGAGCGACAACGCCGGAAATAAGGATAGCCGTGGCAACCGAGGCATTTAATGAGTTAACGTGACCAGTCATTGGAATTTTCACGATAAAGTCAGAATTCTTTAAAACTAACTTGGAAATTCCAAAACCTTCACTTCCCACCACTAACGCAATAGGAGAATTATAATCGACATCCAAATAAGAACCTGTGGCAGAACCATCGGAAGAAACAACCCAAAAACCAGCCTTCTTTAATTTTTCAATGGCTTGATTAAGATTGGTAACAACTGCAACTTTAACATAATTTATAGCGCCAGTTGAAACTTTGGCAACAGTCGAATTCAATTGGACTTCGCCATATTTCTTCATGATGATTCCGTCTACGCTAAAAGCATCGCAAGTGCGAATTATAGCGCCTAAGTTATGAGGATCTTCGATTCCATCTAAAATAACTATCAAAGGATTCTTCTTATCAGAAGGAATACTTTGAAGTAATTCTTCGAGAGAATAACTCCTAATACCATCGCTCGTGACTACAAAGCCTTGGTGGGATTGACTTTTAGCCATATTTGTCAAATCGCCATCATTAACGAATTTGACCGAGACTCCTTTTTTCCGAGCAAGCGAAACAAGTTCATCATTCTCGAAACGTTTCATGGTATATAACGTAATACCATTACCAGCTTCTATTGTCGCTCGGACGGCATTCTTGCCGTAAACTTGCATAATCATTATATCTAACACCTTGTCATTTTACAATACTAAACTGAAACTTTTAATTCTAATGGTTTTAAAGTGAATCTAACTTCATCAGAAAAGGAGGTGACAGTCTCCTTTGATGCGAATGCGCAACGTAACGTAATTCTCAAAGCGGAGTTGTCCTGATAAGACACTAGTTCCGTATGAACATCTCTTATTGCGATGTTATATCTATTGGCAATCAAGATGATTTCTTTCAAAGATGGTTTATCTGAAGGAACGATGATCATTACGGCTGGATTCCTTCCAGCAATCCATTTATCAACCTTATGAAGGACGATAAGGGAAACGAAGGCTAGGGCAAAGCCCATTGCCGCAATTATGAAATTGCCACTTCCGCAAGCAAGGCCAATAGCCATTGATATCCAAATCGTGGCCGCAGTTGTAAGGCCCTTAACATCTAAACCATTATTCAAGATGGCGCCAGCGCCTAAAAAGCCAACGCCTGTAACAACTTGAGCCGCTAAACGAGCTGGATCCCTGCTTCCGGTCCATGTTCCAAAACCATAAATGGAGATAATCATAACCAAATCAGAGCCAAGTCCGACTAATAAGTGTGTTCTTAGTCCTGCATCATGTCCTTTGAATTCTCTTTCAAAGCCGATTAAGCCTGAGAAGAGTCCTCCAAGAAGCAAAGATATTGCGATAAGTATTAAATTTCCTGCTTGAGAAGAAATTGCGCCATTGAAGCCGGAATTAAAGAAATTGACAATGTCGTTATCCCAGCTATTCCATGTGGTTGTGTTTTCAAGCACCATAACTCCTCCTTGTTAGAATATATTTCTATCAACTAAAAGTTGACGAATTTCATCAGATTTAGCGAAATCTTTATTTTTCTTAGCTAAATCATACTCCTCATAAAGTTTTTTGTCTTCATCATTCAATCTTGGAAGAGGCAAATTTAGCCCTAAAACATCGCAATACGTTTTAACTTTAGCGAAGGAATCTTTTAAAGCCTCGTAATTTATTTCTTTGACGCGCCATAAAGAATTGAGGGTCTTTAGCTCATCATATAAAACAGTAAGGGCGTTTGGGGTGTTTAGATCATCGCAAATAGCATCGAGGAACTTACTTTCATCGCTCGGTTTTAAAGTGTCTATATCAATACCGTTTCTTTCAAGAATGATAGCAACTTTTCTTGTCGCGGTTACAATTTGCGAATATTTGGTTTGGGCTTCCTTAATCGTGTCTCCAGAGAAAGCCGCAGGCGCACGATAATGTGAAGCAAGTAACATCAATCTAAATGGAATTCCGCCATACTCATTAACGACATCTTTCATCAAAATCACATTGCCTAAAGATTTAGACATCTTTTCATTGTTGATATTGATAAATCCGTTATGCATCCAAAAATGAGCTAATTTATGCCCGTCATGAGCTTTTGCTTGAGCAATTTCGTTTTCATGGTGAGGGAATTTAAGGTCAAATCCACCGCCATGAATATCAATATAGCCATTTTGGTCATTGAATATAGAATGAATCATGACGCAGCATTCAGTGTGCCATCCAGGGCGTCCTTCGCTCCAAGGAGTGCTCCATTTGATTCCTTCAGCTGTTTTCTTCCATAAAGCAAAATCAACTGGATCTCTTTTTTTATCGCCAACGGCAATTCTCGCTCCATTTTCTAAATCTTCAACGGAGTTTCCGGATAACTCACCATAAGATGGAATATCCTTAACAGAAAGATAAACGTCTCCGTCAGCTTCATAAGCGTAGCCTTTGTCAACCAAATCCTTTACGTAAGATATTATTTGAGGCATATAAACCGTTGGAGTTGGCGTGTAATCAGGTTGAAGAGCGCCAACCTCACTAACTAAACGACGATATTCGTTAATAACGGAAGTTGTTAATTCTTTTTCGCTAATTCCTAATTCTTTCGAACGATTAATGATTTTGTCATCGACGTCCGTGTAATTGGAAACGAAAGTAACTTCATATCCGAGATGAATAAGTAATCTTCTTAATACGTCAAAAGTAATTACCGGACGGAAGTTGCCAATGTGGGGATCGTTATAAACTGTTGGTCCACAACAATAAATAGAAACCTTTCCTTCAACTAGAGGGGTAAACACTTCTTCTTTCATACCAAGTGAATTGAACAGTTTTAATTCGTGCATAAATTCCATCCTTTCTAAGATATTAAATTTTATTCCTAGCAAGAGTTTACGGCAACAAAAGACGAAAAATAAGCTTTGTTATCCGCATTATTGAAAATAATCAGCCTTTAATAAAGACCTTTTTATTGTTTTTTCGCTAAATAAGTTAAATATAACAGCCCAGAGGCGATTAAAAGAATCGAAATCGAATATGAGGAAAAGCAATACACGGCTGTTACTAAAGAAACGATCTCATATGTATAGCCAAATGATACCGTAATTAAAGCGGCTAAAGAAACGAAGAAACAAAATATCGTCAAATAAAAGAAGACGTTTGATTTGGTTGATTTTCTTACTTTCTCAAAAGAAAGCCATGCTGCGCCAACTAAGGCCTCAATAACGCCAAAAGCTAACGCGACAATCGCGAATATGCCAACATATGAAGTAATAAGCTCTCCGGAATAGACGTTAATTGCAGAAAAAGGAATCGAACAAATTAAAGACACGCCAAGGCCTAAAAAGCCAATATAGGCCGCATATAAATCATTTCCTTGGTTTTCGTCAGTTTTCCATTTACCAAGCCAAATTAGCAAGCGATACAAAACATTTATTAGCAATAACACAACAAGCAAAACAATCGGGAAAATTCTTTTAGATGGATCAGATCCATCAGGTAAACCCTTAAGATAACGGAATAGGATAACGCCATAATACAATAGCTGAAAAATGGATATTAGTAATGAAGCGACATTATAAGTCAAATTCTTGCTTTTGTAGGAATATTCTAGGCCCACATCTATAAGTAAAAACAAGAGCGAAAAACCAAACAATCCGCCAGCTAAAACGAAATTGTATGTCGTAGCGTAACCATGATACAAATAGGCGATAGAAAAAGATAAGGAAGCCAAAACTAAAATTAGCGACGGCAATAGCCTTATAGAAATTAAAATCTTTTTCTTTTCTAAAGCCTTATTTATCATATGTGTCTAATAAATTCTCAACTTTCTTGAAAACATAATCTGCTTTTTTTAAAAGATCTTCGGTGTAAAAACCATACCCCCAAAGACATAAAGCGGTCTTTAAATTTGAATTGATTCCTGTAGCAACATCTGTTTTCGAGTCACCAACAAACAACGTCTCATCTCTGTTTAAATGATATTTATCGATCAAATAATTAGGAATCCTTGGATCAGGTTTGACTGGAAGGCCTTCAACTTGGCCACAAACTTCCTCAAATAAGTCATCTCCGTATATTTTTGAAACAATTCTTTTTGCAAACGCATCAGGCTTATTCGTGCAGATAAAGAGTCTTGCTCCTTCTTTTTTTAACGTTTCTAATATTTCTTTGAGGCTAGGAAACAAAAAAGTGTGGTCTTCTTGTTCGGAATGGTACAAAGGAAGATATTCTTTCTTAAGATTAAGAAAATTTTCTTCCGTGTCTTTTTCTTTTAAGGCACGATGAATTAATGTATCTGCGCCTTCGCCTATAAGAGTTTTTGTCCCTTCTTTGTCGAAAGTGTAATTGTATCCAGCATTTTTAAGGGCTGTATTGATAGCGATTTGGATGCCTTCAATTGTATCTAAGGTCGTTCCGTCTAAGTCAAAAATATAGTTCTTCATAATTTTACCCATATAAGAATAATGCAAAAAAGAAAAAGAGACCAAGATTACTTGATCTCTTAAATGAATTTTTGCTTAATTAGTCAGCCCATGTGACCATTTCTACTTCAGCATTGTCGCCTTTACGAGCGCCAAGTTTGTAGACTTTGGTGTAACCACCATTGCGGTCTTTGAATTTAGGGCCAATCTCATTGAAGAGCTTTGTTAAGCTATCAACGCCATTTTCGTCTTTGATTCCTTTGCGAAGGACTTTCTCACATTCTCTACGGGCTGCGAGATCGCCTTGTTTTGCATAGGTAACCATTTTAGCGGCGAGGGTAACGAGTTCTTGGGTAACGCCAGAGGTCACGTTGACGTGTCCATGGACGATTAACTCAGAAACAACATTACGGAGCATTGAATAATTCTTTGAAGCGGTATAAGCGGCTTTAAATCTAACGCCGGTCTTACCGTGAACGTTTTTTCTTCCTTGTGCTGGCATAATTATTCTCCTACATAATCACGGAAATGCAAGCCAATATGGGCAAGCTTCTCTTTGACTTCTTTAAGCGACTTCTTACCAAGATTACGAACCTTCATCATCTCATCTTCGCTCTTTTGAGTGAGTTCTAAGACAGTGGAGATACCGGCTCTCTTAAGGCAATTGTTGCTACGAACGCTAAACTCGAGTTCTTCGATAAGCATTCCTTGGTATTTGTTTTCTTCTGGCTTGACTTCTTCTTTCTCGAGTTTGAAGGATTTGACCTTTTCGTCAAGAGAAGCAAACTTTTGGAAGTGAACCACTAATAATTGAGCAGCCATAGCGACGGCTTCATGTGGTTTAATAGCACCATTTGTCGTAACTTCGAGTGTTAATTTATCGAAGTGGGAGTCATGCTCAACACGTGTTGATTCAACAGCATAAGCGACTTTGACGACTGGTGAATAGTTGGAATCGGTAGCGATATAACCAAGTTGGTTAACATTGCGTTCGACTTTGTTGGCATCGGCGGTGTAATAGCCTCTTCCTTTGCCAGCGAAGATTCTCATCTTGATGTGTCCGTCTTTGTTGACATGGGCAATTTCAAGATCTTTGTTGACAACCTCAACGAGAGCTGGGCAAACGATATCGCCAGCTGTTAAGATGCCAGGGCCTTGGAAATCAATGTTGAGTTCTTTGGTTTCTTTTGGATTATCAGAATCGATTTTTAAGATAAGATCCTTGAGATTAAGAATGATAGCGGTAACGTCTTCTTCAACTCCTGGAATCGAAGAGAATTCATGACGAACGCCATCGATTTGCACTGCATAGACGCTAGCGCCAGGAAGGGCGCTAAGCAAAACTCTGCGGAGTGCGTTTCCGAGAGTGGTACCGAAACCCCTCTCGAGAGGTTTGATCGCGAAACGGGCATAGTGTTCCTCTTCATCATTGATTTCAACCGTGAAATCGAATGGGATGAAAGGCTTTGGTAAAACGAGCTCTTCGTTTGTTTGATCGATATTGTTATTAGCCATTAATATTTTCCTCCTGTATTTCCCTATTAGCCGAGAATGCTACAACTAGCCGCGTGGTCTCTTTGGTGGACGGCAACCGTTGTGTGGAATTGGAGTCGTATCGGAAATGGATAAAACTTGTAAGCCAACATTAGCAAGGGCTCTGACAGCACTTTCTCTGCCTGGGCCTGGGCCTTTGACTTCGACATTAACTTGTCTTAAGCCTTGATCAAAAGCGGATTTGCCAGCGGCTTCTGCTGCTAATTGAGCAGCAAATGGCGTAGCTTTCTTAGCGCCTTTGTATCCTAAAGCACCGGCGCTTGACCATGCGATGACATTACCTTGTAAATCGGTAACGTTAACGATGGTGTTATTGAAGGAAGCATGAACGTGGACTGTTCCAACAGTAAAGTTTCTCTTAACTTTTTTCTTACGAACTGAAGTTTTTGTATTTTTCTTTGCAGCCATAATTCTTCTCCTTTCCTATTATTTAGTAGCTTGCTTCTTATTAGCAATTGTCTTTCTCTTACCTTTACGGGTACGAGCATTGGTCTTTGTACGTTGTCCACGGACAGGAAGGCCTTTTTTATGACGCATGCCACGATAGCAGCCAATTTCGGTGAGACGCTTAATATTCATAGCGACTTCACGGCGGAGATCACCTTCTGTTTTATATTTGGCGACCTCTGTTCTTAAGGCGACGAGTTGATCATCGGTTAAATTCTTAACGCGGATGTCTTCGCTGACGCCAGCATCTTTACAGATTTTCTTTGCGGTTGTATCGCCGATACCATAGATATAGGTAAGGGAGATTACAACGCGTTTTTCACTAGGGATATCAACCCCATCAATACGTGCCATATTTGTTGTTTACTCCTTAAATTAACCTTGTCTCTGCTTGTGCTTTGGGTTTGGGCAGATGCACATAACCACGCCATGGCGGCGGATAATCTTGCACTTATCGCAGATTGGTTTGACGGATGGTCTTACTTTCATAGTAATTAAACTCCTTCTTTTGGGAACTGTTGCCCACTTTTAGTTTTTGAAACGGAATGTGATGCGCCCACGTGTTAAATCGTAAGGAGAGAATTGAACGGTTACTCTATCACCCGGAAGGATTCGTATGTAATTCATGCGAATTTTTCCAGAAACGCAGGCTTGTACGACCGCCCCATTTGCTAATTGTACTTTAAAGTTGGCGTTTGGAAGGCATTCTAATACCTTTGCTTCAACTTCAATGCAATCTTCTTTACTCAATGGATTTTCCTCCTTGCTCTAAAGTTAGAATCTCGCAACCATTTTTAGTTACGAGGATTGTGTTCTCGTAGTGTGCGCTAGGCTTGCCGTCTTTAGATACGGTAGTCCAGCCATCCCTCATAACTCTAAGTTTATTAGAGCCTTCAAGGATCATAGGTTCAATCGCTAAGGTCATTCCTTCGCGAAGAATTGGTCCTGTCCCTGCTTCACCATAATCAGGGATATAAGGGTCTTCATGCATTTCCCTGCCAATACCATGCCCTGTAAATTCGAGTGGAACAGAATATCCGTTTGATTCCGCAGTCACTTGAATCGCATGAGAGATATCGCCTAAATGGACGCCTTCTTTGACGAGTTTCACCGCATTCCAGAAACATTCTTCAGCAACACGAATGAGCTTAAGTTTGTTTTCTGGGCAGATGCCAACAGCATAAGTTCTGCAAGCATCACCATTATATCCATTAAGTAAGGATACAACGTCGAGAGAAACAATGTCTCCATCCCTAAGAACACGCTTAGGGGAAGGAATGCCATGCACAAGCACTTCATTTACGCTTGCACAAATGGCGCCAGGGAACCCACAATAACCTTTTTCAGCGCTCACGCCTCCGCCTTCGATAATGACTTTTTCAGCCATATCTGCAAGGTATTGAGTCGTAACGCCAGGTTTTACAAGAGGTCCAACAACTTCAAAGACCTTCGCCGTTAAAGCAGAGGCCTTTCTCATTAATTCAATCTCTCGTGGGGATTTAATGATGATCATCTTATTTCAAACCCCTTAAGAAATCCGAAATGGCATTCTTAGTGGTTTCGAGTCCGTTAGATGAGTCGAACTCATGGAGTAAGCCTTTCCCCTTGTAGAAATCAAGGAGTGGGGCAGTGCTCTTATAGTAATTAGCGAGGCGGATCTTGAAAGATTCCTCGTTGTCGTCCTTTCTTTGGACCAAATCAGTACCGCAATTATCGCAAATGCCTTCTTTCTTTGGTTTGAGAGTGATGACGTTGAAGCCAGCGCCGCATTTTGGGCAAACGCGTCTTGTAACGATGCGTCCGATTAAGAGATCGTCTGGGCAAGAGACATTAATGACGTAGGTTGGAGCGCGTCCAATTTCTTCGCCAATTTTGTCAAAGGCTTCAGCTTGCGCGATTGTGCGTGGGAATCCATCAAGGAGATACCCATTAGCGCAATCAGGTTTGGATAAACGTTCTTTCACGAGGGCGCAAGTAAGTTCATCACTTACAAGGTCCCCGCGATTAACGATATCTTTAATTTTGTTTCCAAGTTCAGAACCACTGTTCATGGCCTCACGGAACATGTCGCCTGTGGAAATGTGTGGGATGTTGTAATCCTTGGCCATCCACGCAGCATGCGTGCCTTTACCGGCACCTGGAGGGCCCATGAGAATGATATTAAGCATAATTATGCCTCCTTAACTTGGTCGTAAGATTTTCCGGCAATCAAGCCATCGATTTGGCTGTTAAGCTCGATAGCGACGCCGACAATGATGATTAATCCTGTGCCACCAATTGCAAGGGAAGTATCAGTTCCGAATGCGTTAGCCCAAACAAGGACTATTGGCAAGGCAGCAATGATAGATAATGACATGGCACCGATGAAGGTGACACGATTAAGAACCTTTCCAACATATCTTTCCGTTTCTTTTCCTGGACGAATGCCTGGAATATAAGAACCAGATTTTTGGAAATTATCAGCAAGTTTCTCTGGATCTATTTGCATTTCAGCATAGAAGAATGTGAAGGCGATAATCAAGGCTAAGTAAATGAACAATCCCCAGTTCATCTTCCACGTCGTTCCATCAAAGTTTGTCATGGTCATCGTGGTGTTGTAATTGAAGATGTTTAACCAAGAAGCATTACTTGCTTCAGTAGAAATGAAGGAAGCAATGATACTTGGAGCGGTTAAGATACTCGAAGCGAAGATAACCGGAATGACGCCAGCCGAGTTAATTTTAATCGGCAAGAAGGAAGCGCGAGCCATTGAGGCTGATGCACCGCCCTTTCCAGCGTGTTGGACTGGAATACGTCTTTGTGATAATTCCGTGAAGACAACGAATGCGACAATCGCAAGCATTGCTAAGATATAAAGAGCAAATTGGAAGGCACCTTTGATCATTTGGGTTGAACCATAATCAACGTTGCCCGTGATCCACTTGCTCCATGCAGTAGATATTTGAGTTGGAAGGCTTCTAACACATCCAGCGAAGATGATGACGGAAATACCGTTTCCGAGGCCTTTCTCTGTGATTTGGTCACCAAGCCACATGGTAAGCATTGAACCACCAAGCAGAATCGTGACGATGTAGGCGTATGTCCAGAAGTTATCAGTCATACTTAAGGAGATATATCCTTGGTTAACCATGGTACGAATCATACCATAGCCTTGGACAGCTCCAAGAAGCAATGTTAGATAACGGGTGGCCATTTCCATCTTCTTTCTTCCGTACTCACCTTGTTTGGAGAGTTCGGTAAGAGCCGGAAGGACGTCTTTTGAGAGAAGTTGGATAATAATTTGAGAAGTAATGTAAGGTGAAACGCCAAGGGCGAACACGGAGAAGTTCGAGAGAGCTCCTCCGCCCAATAAATCCATGAGAGCGAAAGAATTTCCGCTATTCATGATATTAGTTAATTCATCCGAGACTTTGACCCCAGGAACAGTAATAACCGCCCCAACCCTAAGAACAAAGAGGATCATTATCGTGAAGAAAATACGATTGACAATGTCCTTATTTTTAAAGATTGAGACGAATTTTTTCATTACTTAACTTCCTCAGCTACGCCGCCGGCATCTTCGATGGCTTTCTTTGCGGAAGCAGAGAAAGCATCAGCCTTAACAGTAAGCTTCTTTGATAGTTTACCACTACCAAGGATTTTAATTCCATTAATATCGCTCTTAATTAAACCTTTTTCGAGTAAAACTTTAGCATCAACGGTTGTGCCTTCCTCGAAAGATTCAAGGAGACCAACGTTAACAATGGCTTTTTCGACTCTAGCAAGATTCTTGAATCCAAATTTTGGAAGACGTCTTGCTAATGGCATTTGGCCACCTTCGAATCCACGTTTCTTTGTGTGAGCGTGGGCACCTTGTCCTTTTTGACCCTTACCGGCAGTTTTGCCGTTTCCAGAGCCAATACCTTGTCCCTTACGGAAGTGTTCTTTTTTAGAACCAGGAACAACAACAAGAGTATTTAAATTCTCAGCCATGATTATTTATCTCCTTTCGTTGCTTTTGGAGCAGCATGGGAGGCTTTGATTTCTTCTGGGGTCTTTAAACCACGGAGAACCATAACCTTATCGTATTCTTTAAGTTGTAATAAGGCTGCATCGGTTGCACGAATGACGTTGATGGCAGTGCGGGAACCGTAGACTTTAGAAACAATATTCTTGATACCTGCGAGTTCGAGAACGGCACGGACTGCGCCACCGGCGACGATACCTGTGCCAGCTGGAGCTGGTTTTAAGACAACTTTGGTTGAAGTATGGGAACCGCTAACTTCGTGAGCGATTGTACCCTTTTGGATCTTAACATAGTGAAGATCTTTCTTTGCAGCGGTGAGAGCTTTCTTCATCGCATCCGGTACTTCACCGGATTTACGCATAGCATAGCCATAATGTCCTTTGCCATCGCCAACAACGACGAGAGCATCGAAACGCATGGTTTTACCACCTTGTTCAACACGGGTAACGCGGTTGATGGTAACGACTCTGTCTTGGAAATCGTCTTCAACGCGACGGAATCCGCCACGTCCACCACGTCTTTCGCCTGGTTTGCCTTTGTGGTTGCCGAATTTACGGCTGCCTGGGCGTTCAGATCCACGGGAACCGCGTGGTTCATATTGTGGGTTGCCTGTTGGGTTCTTTTCTTTAGCTGGCTTTTCTTCTACAGCATTAACAGTTTTATTTTCTTCCATAATTAACTCCTTAGAAGACTAAGCCTCCTTCTCTAGCGGCGTCGGCAAGAGCTTGGACGCGGCCATGATATTGATAACCACCACGATCGAAGACGACTTTGGTGATACCGGCAGCAATAGCTTTTTTGGCGATATCTGCACCAACTGTTGCAGCGGCTTCGCAATTGGAGCCAGATGCTAATTTGAGTTGGACAGAGCCAGAGCTGACAAGGGTAGTTCCTTTGACATCATCGATGATTTGAGCTTCGATGTGCTTATTGGAACGGAAAACAACTAAACGTGGGCACTCAGCAGTACCGGAGATCTTTTCACGAACGCGAATGTGTCTGCGTTCACGAACGACTGATCTTGCTTCTTTTTTGATCATATTCTATTTACCTCCTTATTTCTTACCGCCGGCAGCAGCACGCTTACCAACTTTCTTGATGAGGTGTTGTCCTTTGTAGTGAACACCTTTTTGGCCATAAACGTCTGGTCTATGCTTGTCATAGATGAGAGCGGCTGTTTGGCCAACTTCTTGTTTATTGCAGCCTTCAACGATGATGTGTGTTTCATCTGGGCAGCTAATTTTTGTATATTTGCCAACTGGGGCAACGGTGATTTGATGGCTGTAGCCTAAGAACATAGTAACTTCGCCATTTTTGACAGAGGCACGGTAACCTGTACCGTTGATTTCTAATTCTTTCTTCCAACCTTCATGGACACCGACAACAGCAGCGTTTAATAAAGCTGCTGTTGTTCCATGGTTAGCGCTGCCTTGCTTTGTTTCAGCGGCAAGTGGCTTAACATGGAGGTGGCCGTCGGCTTCCTCGACGCTGACGTCAGAAGGAATTCTGACGCTTACTTCGCCTTTAGGGCCTTTAACGGTCATGACGCTATCAACGATTTCGTAGGTAACGCCTTCTGGAAGAGCGATGGGTTTAAATCCAATACGTGACATAATTGTTATTCTCTTCTTTCTGTAATTCTAAATTACCAGACGTAGCAGAGGATTTCTCCGCCAACGCCGTTCTTTCTAGCTTCCTTATCGGTTAAAACGCCTTTGGAAGTAGAAACGATTGCGATACCAAGTCCTTTTAAGACGCTTGGGATCTTGTCAGCTTCAACTGTGACACGAAGTCCAGGTTTGCTGATTCTCTTTAATCCGGTGATGACTCTTTCGCCATTTGCGCCGTATTTAAGAGTGATGTGAAGGGTTTTGTTTGCTTTTTCACCTTCGGCGACGAATCCAGAGATGAATCCTTCGTCTAAGAGAATTTTGGCAATTTCGCCTTTCATTTTGCTATAAGGCATGGAAACACTTTCGTAGCGAAGAGCATTAGCGTTTCTGATGCGTGTGAGCATGTCTGCAATTGGGTCTGCGTTCATGTTAGTGTTCTCCTTTCCTTACCAAGATGCTTTCTTCATGCCTGGGATTTCGCCTTTGTAGGCCATTTCACGGAGGCAGATACGGCATAATCCGAATTTACGGAGAACGCCGTGTGGACGTCCACAACGTTGGCAACGGGTGTATTCACGGGTTGAGAACTTTTGTGGGCGGTTGCATTTATTAACTAAACTTTTCTTTGCCATGTACTTACCTCATTATTTCTTGAATGGCATTCCCATCTCACGAAGGAGGGCGAATGCTTCTTCATCAGAATTTGCTGTAGTAACGATGACGATATCCATACCACGAATCTTGGATACCTTATCGTAATCGATTTCAGGGAAGATTAATTGTTCCTTGACACCGAGGGTGTAGTTACCACGGCCATCGAAAGCGTTCTTGGAAACGCCGCGGAAGTCACGGACACGTGGAAGAGAGATGGAAACTAACTTATCGAAGAATTCATACATTCTCACGCCACGAAGCGTAACTTTGCAGCCAATAGCCTGTCCTTGACGAAGTTTGAAGGTCGCAATGGACTTTTTGGCTTTTGTAACGACTGGTTTTTGACCAGTGATTGTGGCAAGCTCAGCAACAGCGTCATCAAGAGCTTTGCTATTTGAGGTGGCATCACCAACACCGATGTTAATGACGATTTTCTCAAATTTAGGAGCTTGCATTGGGGTGGTGTAGCCAAACTCTTTGACAAGAGCTGGGACGACAACATCCTTATATTTGGTTTCTAAGCGGTTAACATAACCAGCTTTTGGTTGGGAAGCTTTTTTAGGGGAAGCTTTCTTAACAGTTTTCTTTTCTTCAGCCATTTTTCATTCCTCCCTTATTTCTTTTCTAAGCTTTCGCCTTTCGCATTGACGCGAATCTTTTTGCCATCAACGATCTTTTTGTGGACGCGGGTGGCTTTCTTTGTTTTTGGATCAATCAAGGCAACCTTGGAAGCATCGAATGGGACATAAATGTCAAGGATGGATCCTTCAGGAGTGGCTTGAGTTGGTTTCTTGTGTTTCTTGTGGACGTTGACACCTTCGACAACGACTTTGTTCAACTTAGGATAAACCTTTTGGACAACGCCGATCTTGCCTTTATCATCGCCAGAGAGAACGATAACTTTATCACCAGTTTTGATGTTCATGTTGTTTTCTCCTTATAAGACTTCTGGGGCTAAAGAGATAATCTTCATATAGCCTTTGTCACGAAGTTCACGAGCAACAGGTCCGAAGACACGTGTTCCAAGTGGGTTTCCGTCATTATCAATGAGAACGACAGCATTATCATCGAAGGAGATGGAAGAACCATCTTTACGGATGACAGCGCGTTTAACTCTCACGATGACACCTTTGACGACTTGACCTTTTTTGATCTTGCCGTTTGGGGTAACGTCTTTAACAGCGCAGAGGACGACATCTCCAATGGAGCTCATTTTGCGGTGGGATCCACCATAAAGGCGGAAGACACGGACTGCACGAGCACCGGAGTTATCAGCGACTACAAGATTAGTTTCATTGTGGATCATGCTTATTTCTCCTCTTCTGTTTTAACGATTTCGTCAGAACCTTCGCTCTTTTCGAGTGCGGCTTCGACATCATTGGCGTTGACGCCACTTTCTGCTGCCTTATCGATGGAAACTAAGATAAATTTCTTTGTTTTGGAGATAGGGCGGCAGGACATGATGGTTACAACGTCACCAACTTTGGCGGCGTTCTTTTCATCATGAGCGTGATATTTCTTAGAATATCCGACTCTCTTTTGATAAAGGGGATCATTTTGTTTGGTGGAAACCGTGACAGTGATGGTTTTATCCATTTTAACTGAGGTAACAACACCTTGGAATTTTGTTCTTGTATTTCTTTCCATGTTTGTGGTCTCCTTTCATTATTTGCTTTCTGAAGCGTTAATTTGGAGTTCTCTCTCGCGTTTAACGGTTTCAGCTTTAGCAATGTCCTTACGGACGAAGTGCAAGTCATCTGGATGTTCTAATTGTCCGACGGCTGCTTGACGACGAAGTTCGAATTGATGTTGCTTTAATTCAGCAATCTTTTCTTCGAGCTCTTTTGGGGACAAGGCCCTTAATTCTTTAATGGTCATTATTTATTTCCCCCTTCAGTTGTTGCTGGAGTCTCATTTCCTGTATCAGAGACAGTTTCGATTTGATCTTCAGCTTCGATTTGTTCAAGAGAGGAAGCATGTTGTTCTTCCATCTTAAGTAATTCAGCATTGCTTAAGGTTTTTGTTCTCTTAACGATTTTTGTGTTGAGTGGGAGCTTGAAGCCGGCTTGGTGAAGGGCTTTGATGGCAACTTCTGGATTGACTCCGCCAATCTCGAAGATGACTCTGCCTTTCTTAACGACTGCTGCCCAGCTCTCTGGTGAACCTTTACCGGAACCCATACGGACTTCGGCTGGTTTCTTAGTTCTTGCTAAGTGAGGGAAGACTCTGATCCAAACTTTTCCGGTTCTATCAGTATATTTTGCTAAAACGATACGAGCGGATTCAATTTGGTGATTGTCAAGATATCCACCTTCGGTTGCGGCAAGGCCGTATTCACCGAATTCGACTTCATTTCCTTTGGAGGCAACGCCTTCATAGGAGAGTCTGTGTGGACGACGATACTTAACGCGCTTTGGTTGCAACATTGTCATGTCCTCCTTCTTTCTTATCTTCGGTTTCTACCGCTTTGGCTGTGTTAGCAGAACGGCAGATCCATACTTTGATACCGATATCGCCATAAGCGGTATTGGCTGTGACGGATGCATAATCGATGTCGGCACGAAGTGTTTCGAGTGGTACGACACCAACTTTGTAACCTTCGCGGCGGGCAATTTCAGCACCGGCAAGACGGCCTTGGCATTGGGTTTTGCAACCGAGTGCGCCAGCCTTTTTCATTCTTTGAATCGCCTTCTTTTGCGTAGAACGGAAAGATTGACGATTTTCAATTTCGGAAGCGATCCACTTGGCAATTAAAGTTGCGTCGAGATCTGGGTTTTTAACTTCAACGAGGTTGAGGGTAGCAACACCGGATTTGACAACTTTCTTTAAGCCTTTGTTGATAGCGGCGATTTTTGTGTTGTCTTGTCCAAGAATGACACCTGGACGAGCGACGAAGGCGTTGATTATAACAGTTGAGCCTTTGTCATTTTTGCTACGAGCGATATCGATGTGGCTTACAACCGCTTCTTTGAGAAGAGGTTCTAAGTAGTTACGAATGGCGATGTCTTCGCCTAAGAATGTCGCGTAGTCTTTTTTGGAAGCAAACCAATTGGCTTCCCAGCCACGGTTAATTCCAACACGGAGACCGTTAGCGTTAACTTTTTGACCCATTAGTTTACTCTCCTTAATTTCTTTCTTTGACGATGCAGCGGATATTTGCTGTTCTCTTGACTAATCCGGAAGAAGATCCTTTGCCACGTGGCATGAATCTCTTCATCTTGATGCCATCGGAAGCTTGGATTTCAGCAACATATAATTTGTTGCCATCCATTCCGAAGTTGTTGGTAGCGTTAGCAGCTGCAGATTTGATGATCTTGTAGACTGGTGCGCTAGCAGCACGGTTGACATTCTTGAGGATTGCGAGAGCTTCGTCGACATCTTTGCCACGGACAAGATCGATAACTAAGCGAACTTTGCGTGGGGTGACACGAACGTCTTTTGCAACGGCAAGAGCTTCGGTAACAGCTGGCTTTTCTTCTTTAACAGGTTCGGCCTTGACTGCTTTCTTGGAAGCTTTCTTTGTTTCTTTTACTTCAGTGGCCTTGACTTCTTCTTTAACAGTTTCTTTCTTGGCCTTTGGAGCTGCAGCTTTCTTGGCTGGAGCTTTCTTTACGGTTTTCTTTTCTTCTGCCATAATCTACTCCTTATTTCTTAGCTGCTTGGTCATTGAGGTTGTTGCCATGGTGACCAGGGAAGGTACGGGTTGGGGCGAATTCGCCAAGTTTGTGTCCAACCATATCTTCTGTGACATAGACTGTGATGTGTTCCTTGCCATTATAAACAGCGAAGGTTTGTTCGACGAATGCTGGATAGATTGTCGAGCGGCGAGACCAAGTTTTGATGACCTCTTTTTTGCCGGATTTCTTGATGGCTTCAACCTTTTTGAGAAGGTATTCGTCAACAAATGGTCCTTTTTTAGCTGAACGAGACATATTTTGATCTCCTTTCCTTATTTAGAATTTCTACGTCTTACGATGAGGCGTGTGGAATTCTTCTTAACGCGACGGGTCTTAACGCCCATTGCTTTCTTACCCCATGGGGTACGTGGTGCATTACGTCCGACTGGACATTTGCCTTCACCACCACCGTGAGGGTGATCGACTGGGTTCATGACTGAACCACGGACGGTTGGGCGGATGCCCTTATAGCGGGTTTTACCAGCTTTACCTCTGTTAACGAGGTTGTAGTCTTCGTTACCGACGATACCGATTGTTGCACGGCAAACGCCTAAGACTTTTCTAACTTCACCAGAAGCTAAACGGATGATGACGTATTTGCCATCGGAGCCGAGGATTTGTGCGCCTGTACCAGCAGCACGGCAGAGTTGTCCGCCTTTTCCTGGCATAAGTTCAACGTTGTGAACAAATGTACCTTCTGGGATATTTCTTAATTCAAGATTGTTTCCTGTCTTGATATCAGTTGTTGCTCCAGAGATGATGGTCGTTCCGACATTGAGATCCTTTGGTCTGATGATGTAGCGTTTTTCGCCATCAGCATAGCTAAGTAAGGCGATGAATGCGGTACGGTTTGGATCGTATTCAATCGCTTTGACTGTTGCTGGGATTCCATCTTTGTTACGACGGAAGTCGATGATTCTATAACGGTTTTTGTTTCCACCACCGTGATGACGGCAGGTGATGACTCCTTGATTGTTACGGCCACCAGTGTGTTTCTTAGGGGCAAGTAATGATTTTTCAGGAGTGGTTTTTGTGATGTCTTCATACGAAAGGGTGACCATTTCGCGTCTCGATTTCGTATATGGCTTATAAGTTTTGATTGCCATTGTCTTTTCTCCTATAGTGGATTCTTTATAAGTCTATATATAAGGATATATGAGGCTTAACGGTGTTTCCTTACTCTTTGAAGAGGTCAATCGCTTCACCTTCATGAATGGTGATGATGGCCTTCTTATATCCAGAGATGTGGCCTTGATAGCGGCCGCCTCTGGTTGTGCTCTTAGCAAGAACGTTGATGACTTTAACATCATCGACGCTTACTTGATATAAGCGTTGGAAGCTTTCCTTGATAGATGTCTTATTGGCGCTAGATGCAACTTTAAGGGTGATCTTGTTTTCATTTTGGAGAAGAGCCATGCTCTTTTCGGTGATGACTGGTTCAAGGATAACTTCATAGTCATGATGGGTTGGGGAAGCAAATGTTTTCTTTGTTTCTTCAACTGTTTCGACTTTCTTCTTGGCTGCCATTATTTAAGTCCTCCTTCAAGGGTTTCAATGTCTTTCTTAGAAATAACTAAGACATTTGCATTGAGGACATCGTAGACGCTGATGTTGTTGACAGCACGGAATTCTAAGCGATCAATGTTTTTGGCGCTTAAGATAACCTTCTCATCAGATGTGACAAGAAGAACTTTGCCCTCGGCTTTGACACTTGCTAAATTGGCTTTGAAGTCTTTTGTGGAAACTTTGTCAGCCTTGATTTCGTCAATGACGATTAAGCCATTGTTGACCTTTTGAGAGAGAACAGTCTTAAGGGCAAGTGCGTGAGCTTTCTTGTTTTGGGAAACCGTATAGTTTTGGTTTCCATCTGGTCCGAAGACCTTACCGCCGCCGACCCAGATAGGTGAACGGCTAGAACCTGCACGAGCACGGCCGGTTCCTTTTTGTCTCCAAGGCTTTTTGCCACCGCCACTAACTTCGTGACGTTTTTTGGTTTTGGCAGTTGCTTGGCGATAGTTTGCTTCTTCAGCAACGGCAGCATCATGAACGACTTGTTCATTCTTAGCGGTGATGCCGAAGACTTCGTTAGAGAGTTCGACTTCGCCGACTTTTTCGCCTGCTAATGAAACGACTGGGAGAGTAATTGCTTTTGTTGCCATAATTCTTATTCTCCTTTCTTGCTGCGATCAATTAATTCTTTAACTTCTGGTTTTCTGAATTGTTCTAAGATCGCGCTTCTGATCATAACGATCGATTTTTTTGGTCCTGGGACACCACCTTTAACAAGGATGTATCCTTTTTCAGCATTGGAAGCAACGACGGTGATATTTTGGAGTGTCGCTTGATGTGGGCCCCAATGTCCAGACATGACCTTGCCTGGGATAACGCGGTTATTGCAACGGCCGTTATTGGCAAGTGAACCAATTTGTCTGTGATATCCGGAACCATGGCCTTTTGGACCGATGTGTTTGTGATATCTCTTGATGACGCCGGTGTAACCATGTCCTTTGGTTGTACCGATAACGTCAACCACTTCACCAGCTTGGAATAAATCAGCTGTGAGGGTTTCGCCAACGTTCTTGGAATAAATCTCTTCGCCCTTTAATTCATATAAATGTGCGTGTGTAGCAACGTTGGATTTTTTATAAATGCCTAATTCGCATTTATTGAGACGGCGTTCAGCGATTGGTTCATAGCCAACTTGTAATGCTTCATAGCCATCTTTTTCGGTTGTCTTTTTAGCAACGACAACGTTTGGAAGGACTTCGATGACAGTGACTGGATACATTGTTCCATCAGTTGCGAAGACTTCGGTCATTCCAATTTTTCTTCCGATAATGGATTTCATGAATGTTTTCCTCCTTACTTCGCTGTGACATCGATATCGACGCCGTTAGGTAAGTGAAGCTTACGAATGGCTTCGACTGTTTCTTTTGTTGGATTGACAACATCGATCAATCTCTTGTGTGTACGGATTTCAAATTGTTCGCGGCTATCCTTGTATTTGAAGGTAGCTCTTAAGATTGTGTACACTTGTTTCTCCGTTGGGAGAGGTACTGGGCCAATGACTTTGGCGCCGGTTTTGTCTGCGACTTCAATGATTTTTTCGGCTGCGACATCAATAATCTTGTGGTCGTAAGCCTGCAATCTGATACGCAGGACTTGTTGTTTCGCCATGATTTTTCCTCCTTGTTTTCACCAGGCTTGCTTGATTTGGGCTCCATGCGAGTTTCCCGACTAAGCCGTTACTAGACAACGTGTATCGGTGTGTCAGCAACATCGCACTTCCTTGCTTGCGTCAGCGTGAAAAATTATCTCTCTACGCGTATACGTAGTCAACAACTTTTTTTGACCGAAAATATAGGTGTTATCTATTGTTTTTGAAAAAATCCACTATTTATCGGTATTTTGTTAATTTTCATTCAAAAAACATCTAAAATATTTATGCATGGTGCACAAATAATGACATATTCATCCTGTTAAAAATAGAATTTCAAATGACTTTTTTACACAAGGTATTTCCAACCAAGTTTCTCTGAATCTTTTGGAAAGGTAAGCCTAATTGAGCCGAGCGCCATTTCTGGCTCAAGTTTGGTTTCATCGCTATTCATGCCAATTGTAATAGCAAAACTATCACTAAATCCATGGTAGCAGGTCTCTTTCCACGCGAAATATTCATCTTCATCGTTTCCGAGAAGTTTTTTTATATTATTTTGCAAAGAAACATCTTCTTCTAAATCTTCCTCATAAACGTAAAGAGCGATGCTGTGATAGTAAAGACACGGTATATATTCCCAGCCATCTTTTTTTAAAAAATATTCTCCAACAGCTAATAGCATGTCATTGCTAGAAAAAACTGGCGTTATTTCTAATTTTTCAAAAAATTTTAACGCTACATCATTGACCGATAAATTCGAATCTAGTTGCATTTCGATTGTATTATCATCTTTAGTTAAAGTGGAAGCGCCAGTTGCAACATAATAATTGCATGCATGTCCTTCCAAAACTCCAATAATCCTATCTGAATCGACAGATTTAAAACATCCACAACTATTATTTTCCACTAACAAGCCTTCGCTTCCGGGATCTTTATAAAGATAGGCAATTTTATCAGTTAAAATTTCTTTATTCCGAAAAAACGAAACAAAGTTTGACGGTTTATAATCGCTTTTGCCTTTACATATGTATTCGTTGCAGGACCCAAGAAGGAATGGCAGCATTAAAAATATTAATTTATTTTTCATAACATTCATTTCCTTTGAAGCGTCCAACTATTTTTTACATATTGAGAATCAGCGACATAAATGCAAGCGTTCATATCCCCTTTTATCCCCGTCCATGTGCATGAATGACTGGTTTCGTCGTATGAATAATTGCATCCCCAGCTAACAACAATGCTCCAGTAGAGAAAAGAATATAGTAAAATTGAGAAACAAATAGACAAAAACACCGTTATTACAATGAGATTCATAAAAATTTCCTCACTAATAATACCTAAATTATAACTTAAAACAGCAACATTACAAGTTGATTAGTGACATCTGTTACAGTTAATTGTTTCTTATGCTAAATTCACACCCACAATAATTTTGACAATATAAGCCTAGGTCGTTACGTAGCTGAACGCCTTTATCAATCCCGCCGTTCTTTTTAAAGTCGGAGAAAAAATATTTAGTCTTGTGATGGGACGCTAATTCTTTGCCAATATCATTCATGATTTTTGAAGATTTTTGACGAGAGATAGTCATAACCGTCGTAAAGTAATCAAAATTGTGTTCATCCGCATAATTAAAAGATTCTTCCATTCTTTTACGGTAACAAAGATGGCAACGGAACGAACATTCAGGCAAGGAAGAAAATGGGATAAGATCTTTTATATATTCTTCATGGTTATAAGACGAAACAACTAGCTTAACTTCATATCCCCAGGTGTCTTTTAGATATTGGATTAAGCGTTCTACTTCTTTTAGTCTTTTGTTAAATTCTTCTTCTGTGTTGATATTTGAATTCGTGTAGTAAATTGTTACGTCAAAATGTTTGCAAAGGAAAAGCAAAGGAAAACAAGCGCATGGGCCACAGCAATCATGCAAAAGAATTGTTGGTTTTTTATCTAAAGGAAATTTCTTTATTTCCTCGATGCTTTCAAGATAGTAATTGTGATTTACGATATGTGATTTCATTATCAGTCAATCGCTTTCGAATAATCGAAATTATCACCATAAATGAACATCGCATCGCCAAAAGAGAAGAAACGATATTCTTCTTTGACGGCTTCTTTGTAGGCGTTTAGAACAAAACTTCTACCAGCAAAAGAAGATATAAGTTCAACTAATGTCGATTTTGGAAGATGGAAATTTGTAATTACGGCATCAACCGCTAAGAATTTATAGCCAGGTTCGATATAAAGTCTTGTTGGTTCTCTAGTGGCTTTGAATTCGCCATATTTGCCATAGATTGCCTCAAGGGTTCTAATTGAGGTTGTGCCAATGGCGATGATGCGTCTATGTTCATGTTTGGCTTTGTTTAAACGAGCCGCCACTTCTTCGCTCATTTCAATAACTTCAGAGTGCATGACGTGGTCTTTTGTATCTTGAACCTTAACAGGACGGAAAGTCCCTAAGCCAATATTTAAAGTAATGTCTTCTACTTCAACCCCTTTAGCGCGTATTTCATCAAAAAGTTCTTTTGTAAAATGGAAACCAGCGGTTGGAGCGGCAGCTGAGCCAGGAACTTTGGCATAGACTGTTTGATACTCGTCGTTATTTGAACATTGTTTTTTGATATATGGCGGCAAAGGCATCTGACCTAATTGTTCTAAGATTTCTAAAAATATGCCTTTGTAAATGAACTTCATGTCACGTATGCCTTCGTCTTTGACTTTGACGCATTCACAAACAAGTTTGCCATCGCCAAATACGCAATGTGTTCCTTCTCTAACTGAACGGGCATTTCCGACTAAGCATTCCCAAACATCATTTTCTAATTGTTTTAAAAGGAGAACCTCAACGGCTCCTCCGGTTTCTTTCTTTACGCCTAAAAGACGTGCAGGAATAACTTTTGTGTTGTTTCTAACTAAAACATCGCCAGGTTTTAGATAATCGATAATGTCATGAAAAATCTTATGTTCAAGCGTTTGGTGCTCACGGTCTAAAACCATCAATTTGCAGGTATCTCTTTTTTCCTTTGGAGATTGAGCGATTAATTCTTCAGGCAAATTATAATCAAATAAATTGATATCCATATCTAGAAACCTCTAATATCGCCATATTTGGCAAGTACTTCTTCTTCGTATTCTTTGAAACGATCTTCTTGTATGGCTTTTCTCGCTCCTTCAACTACCTTGATAAGGAAACGAATGTTATGGATTGAGTTAAGGCGTTTGCCAAACTCTTCTTGAGTCAAATAAAGGTGATGAAGGTATGCTTTGGTATAATTTTTACAAGTATAGCAATCGCATTCTGGATCAAGTGGGGTGAAATCTTCTTTGTATTCAGCCTTACGGATATTGATTCTTCCTTTTGAAGTCATCAAAGCGCCATGGCGGGCGATACGGGTTGGAAGAACGCAGTCCATCATATCAACTCCGCGTTCAATTCCGCCAAGAATATAATCTAATGAGCCAACGCCCATTAAATATCTAGGTTTATTAGATGGAAGATAACGAATTGCATCTTCAACCATTTTGAAACATACGTCTTTAGGCTCGCCAATCGAGGTTCCTCCAATCGAATAGCCAGGGAAATCTAAAGCAGCAAGTTCTTTGGCACACATCTCCCTTAAATCAGTAAATTCTCCACCCTGAACGATTCCAAAAAGAGCCTGATCTTCTCTTTTATGAGCTGCTAATCCTCTTTTAGCCCAGCGAATCGTTCTTTCAGTGGATTTCTTTGCGTATTCATGCGTGACAGGATAAGGGATACATTCGTCAAATGACATAATGATATCCGCGCCAATGTCTTCTTCGATTTGAATGACCTTTTCTGGCGTAAACATATCCTTATCGCCGTTGTATATATTTCTAAATTCAACGCCTTGCTCAGTAATTTTTCTTGTTTTTTGCAAAGAAAAAACCTGGAAGCCGCCTGAATCGGTGAGCATAGGACCATCATAATTCATAAACTTATGAACTCCACCAGCTTTCTTGACTATATCTTCTCCAGGTCTAAGGTGAAGGTGATAAGTGTTGGCTAAAATAACGCCTGAGCCAAGAGACTTCACTTCCTCTGGTGAAAGAGTCTTGACGGTAGCGTTTGTGCCAACTGGCATAAACATTGGGACTTCGACATCTCCGTGTGGAGTGTGAAGGATGCCATAACGGGCACCCGTGTATTTATCAATATGTTTAATTTCTAAATAAAAAAGTTTTGAATCCATAGCCCTTAAATTTTATATCTATTCTAACGTTTTTTAAAGAAGTTAGAACTTTACGTCTTGATGTCTGACTGGTTTGAAGACCTTGTTAAATATTTTCAGTCTACAAATAATCATCCATAGCACATAGCCAAGCACCATTGCGCCAAGTTCGCCAAGAGCAACCCAGCCGCCTTGAACGGCAAAATCAACATATGTGCCAACTGGATTCATAAATATCCAAGTTAATTCCGCGCCAACGACTAATCCGTTTAAGACTACTGGATAGATGATGCCCATCCAAAGCCATTTTGAAGCGTAAGAAATTAATAAGCATGAGACAAGCGTGGCTAAGGAGCCTAAAAGCATATCCCATGGGGAGAAAGAATAAACGTTGGCTAAGAAACAGCCAAGCGTCATTCCAATTGCGAAATCTGGACGCCAAAAGCAAAGCAATCCAAGCGCTTCAGCTAATCTGATTTGCATAGCGCCAAAAGAAATTGGCTGGGTGAATGCCGTCAACACGAAATAAATAGCTGCGACAAGAGCATTCTGAGTTATGTAAATTATCAGAGTGCGCGTATCAATACGTGCCTTTTTCTTTCCTTTTTCCTGAGAGTTACCCGTTTCAGATGGGGTCTCGAAAGAGACTTGTTTTTGATCATTATCGGCCATGATCTTGACCTCCTTGTTTTTTAGGCGTGGTTCAGAGGATAGAACACGCTGGGAAAGAGTATATATCAAAAATAAGTGAGATACTACTCTTTTAGTATTTTAGCTAAGCCGCCTAAAGCGGTTTCTTTGTAAGCTTCTTCAAGGGCGTCTCCTGTTAGTTTCATAGCGGAAACTACATTGTCAAAAGATACTTGGTTCTTACGTATAGGTGCGACGTATTTGGCATATAAATATGCGTCATACGAACGTAAAACGCCCATGCCATTTCTTTCGATACAAGGAATTACAACATATCCGTCAACCGGGTCGCATGAAAGGCCAAGGAAATGTTCCATAGCACATTCGGCAGCATACTCTTGGGAGAAAAGATCAAGTCCTTTAATGTAGCATAAAGCGGCTGCAGCCATTGATGAGGCCGTGCCAATTTCGGCTTGGCAACCTCCAATAGCCCCAGCGATCGAAGCGTTTTGTTTTACGATATTTCCAAAAATGCCTGCTACAAAGAGTGCATTTATGAGTTTTTCTTTCTCAATATGTTCATTATGATACTCATAATAAAGAATAGCGGGAAGAACGCCAGATGAACCACATGTTGGAGAGGTGACGACTTCTTCTCCTGATGCGCTTGATTCTCCTGTAGCGTATGCATAAGCAGTCAATAACATCTCTCTTTTATTATTTTCATCGGGGATTTGCAGGGCTTTTTGATATATTTTGCCAGCAGATCTATCCCAGATTAAACGAGGATTGTTGTTTGTTGGGATTCTTCCGTTTTTCTTTAAACCATTTTCGATGCAAGAAAACATCTTCTCTAAAATCAATTCGAAATATGAAGTTATATCTTTATCTTCGTATAAAAGAGCAAAGTCTTTTAACGATTGAATATCGTTTTCTTTCATGAAAGTTTTGATTTCTTCAAAATTGCGATATGGGTATATATCCTTTTCGATGATTTCTGGATCGTCACTCGAGGTTATTTCCCCTCCGCCTAAGGAAGAATAATGCTTTTCTAAAATGATGCCTTGATCATTAAATGCAGTGAATTTAACAGTTAAAGGATGAGATACAGGGGTTTCCTTATCAATCTTGATTTCAGCCTTGTATGGAAGTAAGGCGTTGATAATTGCTTTATCGGTTCCGTGTCCAAAAGCAGTAAAAGCCAAAGATCCATAAAGGGTGACGATGACTTTGTTAACTTCTTTATTTTGAAGAAGAGATTTAAAGCGTCTAGCAGCGTTAGATGGCGCGATTGTATGCGATGAGGAAGGCCCGGGGCCAAAACGAAATAGTTTAGATAAAGATTTCATAACAAAAATATTATATGCCAACATTTAAAATTGATTAAAGAACGTTCACTTTTTTAAGAGTTTGAACTAAACTATTCCAGTATGAAGACATTGATACTTTTATCGGCTGTTCCTGGTAGTGGAAAATCTACCTGGGCAAATAAGTATCAACGAGAACACAAAAATACGTTTGTTGTTGCCTCCGACGAGATTAGGAAAGAACTTTTCGGTTCAGAAGAATGTTTCATTGATGAAAAAAGAGTTTGGCGTGTTTTCAACGAGCGTTTAAATGAACATGTTGGAGACATGGACGATTTAACCGTCATTGCCGACGCGACTCATTTAAGCAATCGTTTAAGGAAGATGTATTATGATCTTACGCCTGCCTTCGATAAGCATGTATTAGTTATTTTTGATATACCATTTGAGGCATCCCTGTATCAAAATTCGATGAGAAGCAGGAAAGTTCCATTAGAAATAATGAATAAATTAAAAGCTGAATATGAAGTTCCGTCAGAAGAAATAGAAAATCTGTATGACGAAATTATTTATATAAGGGATATTTCTTCCGAAGCAAAGAAAGCCATAGAAAATTAAAACGGAGATCCAATTACGAATCTCCGTTTTTAAATTTCATTAGGAATTAATATTCAATGTTCTTAAGGGCTTTTGGTGTTTCATGATTTGCGAAGTAAGCAAGAACCAATGAACCAATTAAAGAAAGGGAGCCAATAACAATGCTCATAATACCAAAGCCTAAGTCAAAATTGCTAAGTTTTTCAACTGTGTTGTAAAGATGCACAGGGAAATCGCCTTTACTTGCATTTGGTGGGAATTGATAGCAGATATCCATGATTCCGTAGACAATTAAGCCAATACCAACAAAAGCAAGTGATGCAGCTGCAAGATATGTAGCGACTCTTGCTCCTTTTTCTTCTTTGTTTTTACCCATAACGAGCCATCCAAAGAAAGCGAATAAGGCAGCAATAAAACTTGAAGCAATAATAACAATTAATAAATAAGAAACTTGAACCCTTTGGTTAGCCCATGTTGAAGAACCAACTAAGGCAAGAGCAGCTTCAACAGCACAAACGATTAAGACAATAGCGGCCGATCCAATGAAGGAACGGAGTAATGGTTTTTGATCTCTTTGATCGAAGATTTTAACCATAGGGATATTGGTAGCGATTAAGAGAATAATGGCAATAATGATCGCCATGATGATAACAAAAGCGATATTACCATTAGCAGTTAAATCCCAAAGTAAAGATGCTTGGAGAAGGAAGAAAACTGCAGCAATCCAACCTTCATTAATCAAGGCAATGAAAGAACGAACGGCTGGTTCATCATTACGAATATCTTGCAATGATTTCATAGCATGGTAGAAGCCAATTGCAGAAATGATCATAAACGCAAGGCCGACAACGGCAAGTTCGAACCATAAGAAGAATGCACCATTAGTATGAAAGCTAAGGCCGGATTCATTGTACCAATGGTCAGGATTACCACCTAAATATTGTGGAACGACGAAGAATCCAAACCAAATACCCATGAAGCCAAACGCTAAGAAAATCAAAGCGTGGGCGATGAGTGACAACGTTCTTGATGTAGACGTATATTTCATAAAGCACCTCACACGTTCTCAAGATTTCAAAAGAATTCTCGAGATACAACGTATAAATTAAAGTCTATCTATGATAGATAGTCAATGAAGATTTTAATCTTTTATCCAAGAAAAAAGGAAAATCAATGACTTTTTTAGGTTAATTTATGAAACGCTAAATGTGTTTGCTAATTAAAAGAGCACTTATCAATGACCAAGTTAAGTTATAACCGCCGCAATTGCCATCGACATCGAGAGCTTCTCCGATGATGTAAAGTCCTCTTTCTTTATTAGATTCAAGATAGGACGACACCTCATTTAAAGAAACTCCGCCAATGCTAACTTGAGAATCTTCGAAACCATATGAACCAGTTACATTAAACGAAAGATGTTTAAGATTTGTAGCAATATTTTCGATATCCCCAGTTTTGCATATTGAAAGAATGTAGTTTTCTAACGGCAAAGGAAGGATGGAAGATAAATAATTCTTAGGATTATTTTCTTTAGCTTTTAGCAAAATGTCGCAAAGATTATAGAGCGATAATTCAGGAAAAAGATCAACCGTAATTTTAGGGTTTTTAACTACACGTATGCGGTATATTGCACTTTCTGCATTAAAAATAACAATTCCCGAAAGGCCATCTTTTTTAAAAAGTAATTCTCCTTCTTCTTGAAAGATTTGTTTGTTATCAACACTTGCTTTAATTAATGCGTGATGTCTGCAACCTTGAAGAGATTTGACGTTTTCTTTCACTTTTAAAGGAGCTAAGCCAGGTCTAGGCTCGAATATTTGATAGCCGTGTTCTTTAAGAGTTTCGAAAAAGTTTCCGTCTGACCCGAGATTTTTAGATGATTTACCGCCTGTTGCAATAATAAGCCTATCGAAGATGCCTAAATCTTTAAGTTCAAATCCGTTGTTGGATTTGCGATAATCGCTTATTTTTACGTTATTATGAAAAATAACGCCAAGTCTTTCGGCTAAAGTTAGTAAATATTTAACATATGTCCCGGCATGAAAAGAAAGAGGATAAACACAATCTTCACCTTCTAAAAGGGAAACGCCGAGATCATTAAGTTCTTTTTTCAGACTTTGATATGAAAAGTCCTTTAAAACGTTTTTGAAATATTGAGGATTGTTGAATTTGTTTGGTAAAAGTTTTTTGTTTAGCAAATTGCAATGTCCATTGCCTGTGGCATAAAGTTTCTTTGCTAGTTTTTCTTCTTTGTCAAAAACGTGTACCTCGTATGATGGGTTATTTCTTTTTAGGAATATTGAACTATATAGTCCAGCAGGACCAGAACCAATAATGGCTATTTTCATAAAGATTATTTAGAACCCTTTTTTCTTCCGTGGGTGGTATCAAAATGTTCGATTTCTTCACGGACAATTTTAATCGCATCGCTCTCGTTAACTCTTTTTTGCTCAGGACCGTAAGTTTTTTCAAGTTCTTCTTTAAACATCTTTTTAAAAGAGGCGTGGGTGACAAAGTTATTCTTTCCTTCTTTGACTTTTGCCTTTTTTTCGTTATCTGATTTGTTTTTGTTTATGGCAGGCTCACCAACCGTAATGACTAAATTGTCCGCTGCGTTGACTTTTCCGAATTCTTCTTTAGCCTTTTTCGGCTCTTTGAAAATGATGAATTTCCTTGTTAGGTAATTATAGACAAGCGTAACGCAAGTCTTAATGACAAAAATAATCGCAAATGCCCAGAAAGCAAATCCAGCTTGATTCCATAAATCGCTCCAAGAAACTTTGACGAAATCAATTGAAAGGTTGATGTCTGGCCAAATTGTGTTACAAGCAAAAACACCCGCTTCTTGAATTCCTAAGCCAATCAACCATCCTAAGGCCGATAAACCGACGTATGTCCAAAAAGACTTAGCACTCTTAGTGTTAATACTCTTATCAACGTTTTGGTAAACCCATAAACGAGAAATAAAGAAGTTAACGAAGCAAGAAACCAAGAAGGAAATCGTTGTGGCAATTCCCCAGGCAACATAGCCACTATAACCATCTGTCACGCCTTTTTCAGCCAATCCGTTAAAAACGAATTTCATCAAAACGTAGAAAAGCCCTGCATCAATAAGAGTGCAAATAACTCCGGTTACTATGAACCTAACAATCTCTAATAAACGATTTTTCTTACGTTTTTCTTTTTTCAAACCTGCTTCAATGTCAATTGATTTTAATTCTTCATTATTCTTTTTCATATTAGTAGTATCTTACATTAAAAATGCCTTGATGAATATTAAAGTTCATCGATTTCTCTTAAGAAATCATCAACGGAGGCATCAGAAGGCATCCTTAAATCCCCTCTAGGAGAGATTGCAACAGATCCAACCTTTGCTCCATCCGGAAGGCAAGAACGTTTGAATTGGTTATGGTAAAACCTGCTAAAGAAGGCTCTAAGCCACTTCTTTATGTATTCTTTATCATATTTTTCTTTGTATGCTTCAAGGGCAATTTTAAGAATTTTCTTTGGGCGATATCCGAAGCGGAGGAAATGGTAAATGAAAAAATCATTTAATTCATAAGGACCGACTTTGTCTTCAGTCATTTGAGCAATGTTTCCATTTTTATCCGTCGGCAAAAGTTCAGG
Organism: Hallerella sp.; assembly: GCA_963648925.1. Lineage (GTDB taxonomy): Bacteria > Bacillota_I > Bacilli_A > RFN20 > CAG-826 > UBA4951. Next base: position 112,813 of record CAVJFO010000015.1, on the reverse strand, counting down.
GCTTATAGGAGTATCAATTATGTCTTTTAAGGCTGGAGCTGCTTCAGGATGCATAATTGCATAGCCTTCGCAAAGATATCTAACTAAAGTCTTTGGTATTGAAGCGTTAACGCCATACATCGACATATGATCGCCATTATAAGTGCACCAGCCAAGGCAAAGTTCAGAAAGATCGCCCGTTCCTATCATTAAGGAATTCCTATCATTTGCTATATCCATTAAAACTTGCGTTCTTTCGCGAGCTTGAGCATTTTCATAAGCAACATTATGGTTATCTGGTGAATGTTTTATATCTTTCAAATGGGACAAGACAGACTCTTTGATATTAATTTCCTCAAAGGAGACGCCTAACTCATTTGCAAGGAGTTCAGCGTTATCATGAGTGCGTTTGCTTGTCCCGAAAGCCGGTAACGTTATTGCGGTTATACCCTTTAGATCAAATTTAAGTTTCTTAAATGCTTCAACAGTTACAAGCAAGGCTAAGGTAGAATCAAGGCCGCCTGAAAGGCCTATAACAGCTTTGTTTTGATGGACCGTTTTTAATCTTTTCACCAACCCCATTGCTTGAATATCAAGGATAGTTTGAACTCTATCAAGATCTATTTCTTCCTTCTCAGGAATAAATGGATTTTTTGAATAATGCCTTAAAATGTTTGAGGGAACATCTAGTTCTAAATCAAAGGGAATGAAGTCAAAACTGTCATTACTCGTAAAGGTATTGCTTTTTATTCTGCTCGAGTTGAGTTTTTCAATATCGATAGTTGCGGTCGCCTCTTCCATTGAAAATAAGGGGGTTTCAGCAAGGATTTTTCCATTTTCAGCAATAATATTATGCGAAGCAAAAACTAAATCAGTCGTGGATTCACCATCACCGGAATCAGCATAAATATAAGCGCATGAAAGACGCGCTGAAGTCATTCCAACTAGATTTTTTCGATAAGAAGCTTTACCAACCGTTTCGTTAGAAGCTGAAAGATTTAAGATAACATTAGCTCCCGCTAAAGCTAAATCAGTTGATGGAGTATTTGGTGCCCAAAGATCTTCGCATATTTCAATGCCTATTTTTAAATCTAAATAATTCTCATCGATGAAAATTTGTTTTTTGCCAAACGGATATGTGTTTCCATCAATGATGATTGTTGAATTTGTGTCTGACGCTGCTCTAAACCACCTCGCTTCATAAAACTCACCATAGTTAGGTATGAATGTTTTAGGAACTACGCCAAGAATCTGCCCTTTGCATATTGCAATCGCGCAATTGAATAAATCATTCCCCTTCTTTAATGGCGCCCCAACAACAAAGAAAACATTGTCATCCTTTGTTTCTTTGGCAATATTAACAATAGATTTTTCTACTTGTTTCAAAATCGTCTGGAAATGAAAAATGTCATTACAAGTATAGGAGGTAAGGCAAAGTTCATTTAAGCAAAGAATTGAAACCTTATCTTTATTGGCTTGATGAACTTTTTTTATTATTTCTTCTTCGTTATGTTTAACTCCACCAACTTCTACATTGATTGTGGAAGCTCTGACATTTATGAATCCTAATGGATCAGATTGGCATTTGCCGTTTGAATAAAAACAATTGGTTTCTTGTTCTTTTGATTCAAAATAATGGGGTTTTGCATATGATTTTGTTAAATTTTCATAATTTTCTGGTGATAGCAAAACAAAAGATTCATAGCCATTTTTAGTTATATAAATAAGGCCATCGTTTTCTTTGAGATCGTTTTCTAGCTTGTTTGTGTCTCTTAATGCTGTTATAGGTTGAATTTTGTTACTCATGTCATAATTTTAACATAATTAAGTCATAATGTTTCAAATAAAGAAAAATCGTTAAATTTTAAGGATTATTTCAATGAAATAAGCTAAACTACCTCCGTTATGAGAAAAGCTTTATGCATCGTAAATGGCTTTGCAAAATCTGAAGCCAGTCTCCATTATTATTCCAGGATGGAGGAAGAGCTAAAAAAACTAGGTTTTGAACTAGAATTAAAGACTAACCAAGAACTTTTAACGTTTATCAACGATTCTGGTGAAATTGTAAATAGAATAAAAGATATCTACGAATTCTGCCTTTATTTGGACAAGGATGGATATATATCAAAAATGTTAGAAATGTCGGGGATGAGACTTTTTAATTCATCCGAAGCCATATACCTTTGCGATGATAAGATGCTGACGCATATATTCTTAGCAAATAAAGGGATTAAAATGCCTAAAACTTATTCCGCTCCATTGAATTATTCATTATCAAACGATTCAACTTTCTTAGAATACATCGAAAAAGAATTACCCTTCCCATTAATTGCCAAACGTAATTATGGTTCGCTTGGAAAAGGTGTGTTCCTTCTTAAAAATCATGATGAGCTCTTAGATTTTGAATCGAAATATAAATCAGAGCCTCATATATATCAGGAATTTATTGAGTCATCTTTTGGGTTTGATTATCGAATTATCCTTGTCGGCGGCAAGTATGTAGCGGGGATGAAACGTTATAATGATAATGGCGATTTTAGAAGCAATATTGCCCAAGGCGGGAAGAGCAAAATAGAAAAAATAGGGGATACGTATATCAATTTAGCCGAAAAAACCGCCAAAGAATTAAAACTTGATTACTGTGGAATCGACCTTCTTCAAGGGAAGAATGGTGAACCTGTTTTATGTGAAGTTAATTCCAACGCGTTTCTTGATGGAATAGAAAGAACGACAGGAATTAACGTTGCAAAGGAATACGCCTTGCATATCATAAAGAGTTTAGAAAAATAAAACGGGTCATAATTGGCCCGTTATTTATTTAGTTGTCGTTTTTGATTTTAATTATTCAGTTTTTGTAGGAGCTGTTCCGTTGCTCTTTTTTAATTCAACGAGAATTTGAGCAAGGATTTCTTTCTCTGTAGGTTCAGGTAAACCTGGTTCAACAGGTGCTGGTCTTTCTTCTGGATGTTTTTGATAATATGCTTCCAAAAGTTCAGCATCAATTTGTTTCTTCTTTGCAACAATAGCGTTTGCAATCTTAACAATCGCAAATAAGACTAAAGCAATAATGATGAAAGAAATTGCAGCATTAATTAATGTGCCCCAATCGATAACGGCAGACATATTGTATGTGTATGTTGTGCCATGTAACGTATACTTGCTAAGGATTGTGGTTTTAACGTTTTCAATAAGGGTTGGCGTGCTATCGACTGTTTCTTGTCCGTAGGTAGCAACAGCTTCTGCTTTTGCTAATTCTTGAAGTTGAGAAGCGTCGAAGAATTGGCCTAAGCCATTGACTTGATCCATGCCACGTTGAGCATCGTTTAAAGCTGGAAGAACTGTGACAAGTCCTTTTAAGCCTCCTGGAACTGCCCAGGTACAAACGCTTAATAAAATATTAACGACAGCGTTTGTGATTGCGCTAAAGGCTCCACCAATGACGACACCGACGGCCAACATTAAGGCGTTGCCTTTGTTAATGAATTCTTTGAATTCTTTCCAAAGTTTTCCTTTTTCTCTTTTTGTTTTTGCCATAATTGAATTTTCCTTTCGACAACTTTAATTATTCTATTACTTGGAATTTGAAAGATAAATCTTAAAAATAACTAAAGCGTCAATTGTTTATACTTAAAGACGCGTCATTATATTCAATCTCACAGGTTTATATTTAATATAAAACTTGGTAAAATAGGGAAGATGGAACAAGATTCTTTATTTTATGACAAGAAAATAGATGCTCCGCTTCCTGAAAGAATGAGGCCTAAAACTTTAGATGAGTTTGTTGGTCAAAACAATCTTATTGGAGAAGGCAAGATTTTAAGAAAACTTATTGATGAAGATAAGGTTTCCTCAATGATATTTTGGGGTCCTCCAGGGGTTGGAAAGACTACTTTAGCCGAAATTATTGCTAATAAGACTAAATCTAAGTTCATTATCTTCTCTGCCGTTACTTCTGGTATTAAGGAAATTAAAGCGGTTATGGAGGAAGCGGATAAGAATAAACGCTTCGGAGATAGGACTATTCTATTTGTTGATGAAATTCACCGTTTCAACAAAGCTCAGCAAGATGCTTTCTTGCCATATGTCGAAAGAGGTTCAATCATCTTGATTGGCGCGACAACAGAAAATCCGTCTTTTGAAATCAATAACGCTTTACTGTCACGCTGCAAAGTATTCGTCTTAAACCCATTAAGTGTCGATGATATTGTTTCTTTGCTTAAAAGAGCCATTACTTCAGAAAATGGATTTGGGCATGAAAAAGTAAGAATCGACGATTCAATTCTTAATGATATAGCCATTTTCTCTAACGGAGATGCAAGAAATGCCTTATCAACTTTGGAAATATTAATAACAAACTCTGACAAACAAGGCGATACGATAATTGTAAAAAGAGAAATGTTAGAGCAAATAACATCAAAGAAAACGTTCTTGTATGACAAACAAGGCGAGGAGCATTATAACATTATCTCCGCTTTGCACAAATCGATGAGAAATTCTGATCCTGATGCGGCTATATATTGGTTAGCTAGAATGCTTGAAGCAGGCGAGGAACCATTATATATCGCTCGACGTTGCATTCGCTTTGCATCAGAAGACGTAGGAATGGCTGACCCTAGGGCATTAGAAATTGCCGTGGCAGGTTATCAAGCATGTCATTTCATCGGAATGCCAGAATGCTCAGTTAACCTCGCCCAAGTGGTAACGTATTTATCGTTAGCACCTAAATCCAACGCCATGGAAGTGGGTTATGATCTTGCTGCGCTTGACGCTAAAAAGATGTTAGACGAGCCCGTTCCGATGAATATTAGAAATGCCCCCACTTCTTTAATGCAAGATCTAGGATATGGGAAGGGTTATATTTACGCCCACGACACAAAAGAAAAGGTGGCCGCTATGCAATGTCTTCCAGATTCATTGAAAGACAAGGAATATTACAAGCCAGGTTCGCAAGGACTTGAAGCGAAATATGCCGAAAGACTTAAAGCAATAAAAGATTGGAAAAAAGCCAATACTAAATAAAGGAGGATAAACAAATGAGATTTTTATTAGTAGAGGATGAGAGAGATCTCTCAAGCGTAATCGTACGTGTCTTAACCGCCAACAAATACGATGTTGATACTGCGTTTAACGGTTTAGACGCATTAAATCTTGCTCATCAAAATTCCTATGAGCTAATCATTACGGATTTGATGATGCCAAAAATGGATGGAATTGAGCTTATCAAACAATTAAGAAAAGACGGCAACAACACTCCGATATTAGTTCTCACAGCTAAATCTCAAGTCGATGATAAGGTTGAAGGACTTGATGCTGGTGCTGACGATTACTTAACAAAACCATTCTCCATGAAAGAATTCCTTGCTAGAATTCGTTCGTTAACAAGAAGAAAAGGTGACTTACTAGAACCATATAAAATCGAAAACCTTGAATTGGACCATAACACATTCGAGATTAGAACCCCTGAAGGATCTTTGCCATTAACCGATACCGAATATCGTTTATTGGAATATCTCTTAAGAAACAAAAATCTCGTTCTATCGACAGAACGCATTATGGAAAATATTTGGGGATATGACACCGAAGTTGAAATTAACGTCGTTTGGGCATATCTTTCTTCCTTAAGAAAGAAGCTTGCTCAAATTAAATCCAACGTCACAATCAAAGCAATGCGTGGAGTCGGATACAAGATCATTAAAACAAGCGAAGACAACTAAAAATAAGCGGGTTTCACCGCTTATTTTTTGATTTTTAATGGAATTTTATTTCTTTTGCTTAGCTAGATATTCTTCGTAAGCTTTTTGCTGTTGATGAGCTTTGTTATAAGCTTTTTGCTGCTTTTCAATTAATTTCTTATTCTCGAAATAATCAATACCCATTGCTCTTCTAGCGCGCATACCAATAAATGCTGCTTTTTGTTGGGCCTTTGCAGTCCCTTCCTTAAGAATCTCATAAACATGAGGAATATCCTTTTCTAGCTCATGACGACGAATTCTCATTGGTTCAAGAACCTCATTTAAACATTTAGCTAGGAACTTCTTTACTGTGACGTCGCCAATTCCGCCTTTTTCGTAAGCGACTTTAAGTTCTTCAAGATTTTTAAATTCAGGATAATATTTAGCAAACATTTCATCGGTTGCAAACGCTTCAAGATAGATGAAAACTGGGTTGTCTTTTGTATGTCCTGGATCGGATGGCTTGAGATGTGTCGGATCGGTGAACATTGACATAACTTTTTTATTAACAGTTGTCTCATCATCCGTTAAATAAATGCAATTTCCTAGGGATTTTGACATTTTTGCTTTTCCGTCAGTTCCAGGAAGGCGTCTTGCATAAGTATTTTCTGGCAACATGATTTTTGGTTCGGCAAAAACTGGTTTAAACAAGGAATTAAACTTATGGGCAATTTCTTGGGCTTGTTCAACCATTGGCGATTGATCTTCTCCGGCAGGAACGATATTCGTTCCAAAAAGAAGAATGTCCGCGGCTTGAGAAATAGGATAGGTAAGGAAACCGACAGGAATCGTTTCGCCAAATCCTCTCATAGCTAACTCGCTTTTAACTGTTGGATTTCTCTCTAAACGAGACAAAGAAACGATATCCATGAAATAACATGTAAATTCCGTAAGTTCAGGGATTCTCGATTGAACAAAAATCGTAACTTTATTTGGGTCTATTCCAGCGGCTAAATAATCAAGCGCTACTTCAATAACATTATCTTCAACTTTTTGAACGTTTCCTGCGTTGTCAGTTAAAGCCTGCGTATCGGCAATCATGATATACATTTCATCAAAATTGCCATTATTTTGTAATTCAACTCTTCTTTTCAAAGAGCCAACATAATGTCCAATATGTAATCTGCCAGTCGGGCGATCTCCCGTAAGCATTACTTTAGGTAACTTCTTTTCTTCTTCCATAACATTCACCAAAATTCCTTTTTAGTTTACCACTACTTCATTAAATAATGAAATCATTCCACGCTCTTAAGAGATTCAACCATCATTATCTTTTTGATTCTCTTCGTTAATATCAAATTAACAATAAAGGCTACAACGAAAGTCAAAACGAAAGAAATAACGTAGGAAGATACCGTAATTGCATAGAGATATTCAACCAGTTCAACAACGTTTGTTCCCAAAACGGCTAACATGAATGGATATCCTAAGCATAAACCAAAGATAACACCTACAGCAGTTAAGGACATCGTTTCAAGTAAAAGCGAAAAAGCAATCTCTAATCTTGAAAAGCCAAGAACTTTAAGAGTTGCAATATCCCTAGTTCTTTCTTGGAAATTCATTAAAGCAAGATTATACAAAACAACAATAGCAAGAAGGATAGCAAATACCTTAACGGCATTCGTCATGACATATACGCCAGATAAAACATCTTGAATCATCTTTCTTCTATCAGAATAAGTTGTAATGCTCGAAACGTTTTCATCCTTTTCTAAAATCGTAGATGAAACCATCGCTGGATCATTTGAGTCTTTAACCTTTAAATACGCCGTGCTATAGGTGAAAGAATCTTCTCCTTTAAAGAATGGTGCGTCAGAAAAAGCGTAAACGCCGTGGTAAACAAAGGCATCTTGAATTAAGGCAATCTCCGCATCGTAAGAAACTGTTTTATAGGTAAAATGAATTTTATCGCCAACTTTAGCGCCAGTTTTATTGGCAACTTTTTGAGTTATTGCAACCTTAGAATGATCAAAAGACACACTAACGGTATCGGTATCTTTCTGAATAACGTATATTCTTGTTTCAACTTTAGCGCCATCATCAATAAAGGCCGAAGTGTTTGTCATGATATATGGATCAACACTTTCAACCCCTTCATACGAAAGAAGATTTTCACGCATCTCTTTAGCCGAAAAAGAGTTTTTAAAAGAAACGCTCATATCGGTGTTATAAAACATAGATAAATCGTGCTCGATGCCATTATCGACCGTATCTTCAATTCCAAACCCGCAGCAAAGCAAAGCCGTGCAGCCAAGAACTCCGACAATAACCATCAAAGATTTAACTTTGTTGATACGAATATTTCTAAACGCCATCTTGCAAGAGAGTTTTCCAATCTTTTGCTTCTTTGTATGAGAAACATGTTTGTCTTTAAATTTAGGAGGAACAGGACGCATTGAATCTACTGGTTTAAGGGCTACCTCTTTATGACAAATTAAGAAAGTAACCAATGCTGATATCCCTAAAAATACAATCGCAGTTAAAATCCCCTCCCAAACAGGAAAAACGAATTTCATTGCTGGTAATGAATATAAAATTGAATATTTTTGGCCAAGAATTCTAGGGATTAAAAGAGGACCAATTATTTCGCCAATTAAAGTTCCAAGACCAACTAGCATTCCACTTAGTCGAATATAATGCCAATATATCTGGGATTTCTTTAATCCTATCGCCTTCATTGTTCCGATTTGCGATCTTTCTTGCAAAATTCTTTGAGAAAGCGTCGTAAGAATAACTAATATCGCAACCGCAAAGAAAACAAATGGAAAAACAAAGGTAAATTGTCTTGCCTGCGTTACGTCATTATCAATCGTGACATAGAAAGGCATTTCTGCACGAGAGGTTGTTAGATAGAG
>CAVJFO010000015.1:39372-103535 GCA_963648925.1 Hallerella sp. | reverse complement strand
CCTTCGGAATATACTTCGTTAACTCTATTTTCAAAAGAATCCGCATTGGCTAAAAGTCCAACGAAAAGCGTGACTGCAATTGCGCCAATTGCAACAATTGAAAGAAATTGGGCCCACCCCTTCTTTAAAGAACGGATAAGCATTTTATTTAATAAGCCAATAGTTGATTTCTTATTCATTACCAGTCTACTTCCTCTGGGCTTATTGGATTTTTGTTTTCCTCATCGGAAAGAATCTTTCCATCGGAAATACGAATTACGCGTTTAGCACATTCAGCAATCTTAGAGTTATGAGTAACGATGATAACCGTTTTTTTGTAATTAACGGATACGTCATAGAGTATTTTAAGAATTTGAGCGCCAGTTTTTGAGTCAAGAGCACCAGTTGGCTCGTCGCATAAAAGCAAACGAGGGTTCTTAACGATAGCGCGAGCTATGGCAACGCGTTGTTGTTCTCCGCCTGATAATTGAGAAGGAAAATTAAATTTCCTTTTGCTAAGTCCTACTTCATCCAAAATCTTTTCTGAATCGAATGGGTCTTTTGCGACTGATGCCGCTAATTGAACATTCTCTAAAGCTGTTAAATTGGGCATAAGATTATAGAATTGAAAAACGAATCCTATGTCTTCTCTCCTGAATTTAGAAAGTTTCTTAAAATCGTATTTGGCCACGTCCTCTTCACCGATTAAGTAAGACCCAGAAGTGGCGTTATCCATTGCTCCAAGAATGTTAAGCAACGTTGATTTGCCTGCACCTGAAGCGCCAAGAATTATAGCAAACGTTCCTTCTTCGAGATTAAAGGAAACGCCATTAAGAGCGTGAACTTCATTTTCGAGGCCTGCATTGTATGTTTTGGTGAGATTTTCTACTTTAATTTCATTCATTTTTCTTGCCTCGTTACAATAAAATAATTATGAAGTTTTCTATTGAAAAATTAAAGAATTATTACATTTGTAAGACATCTATTTTTAAAGAGTGAAGTTAGCATACACCAACCAAGAATGACGCGCATATAATCTTCTACGTTATGGCAATTGATTGGATAAATACTTTGTTAACATCAGTCTCAATGTCGATTGATGCGATGACGGTAAGTGCGACAAATGGGCTTAAAGAGAAAAACATGCCTATTTGGAAAATGATTTTGATTTCTCTAAGCTTCGGTGTGTTCCAGTTTATCATGCCGTGTATTGGTTATTTTGCTGGGTACGCATTTAAGGAGAAACTTGAAAAATACATACCATGGATTGCATTTGCTTTATTAACGGCATTAGCGATCAAGTCGTTTATAGAATGGCTAAAGGATTTCACAAAGAAAGACGACGAGCCATTAGAGACTAAGAAAATTGGCTTATTAGAAGTTCTTTGGCAAGACGTTGCTACGGCAATTGATGCCTTATGCATAGGATTTGTTTATCTAGAACTCTCTATTGGAGATGCTTTAATAGTGTTTACCGTAATTGGCTGCGTCACCTTCATTTTAACTTTTGGAACGGCCTTATTAGCAAAACAACTCGCCAAGTATTTAGAAAAATGGGCGGGACTTATTGCTGCGATTGTCTTCCTTGGCGTTGGCTTGAAAATATTATTAGAAGGCATTCTTCACTAATTATTTGTTTTTCTATATAATAAGTTTGCTAGGTAACTAGCAGCCAGAGGGAATCATTGTTGCCCTACAACTTTATTTATAGGTATCCTGACGGGAGACGCTGGTGTTGAAAGCCTGACTACATTTGTAGAATCAGGAATCCTAAAGGCTGACCATGGAGACCACCTCATTAACACGAGGAAACTTATTCTTCCCTCTGGGTTAAAAATCGAAAAAAGGGCTGTAAAAAGCCCTTATTTTTTAATTCCAATACTCAACTTTTATCTCATCAAAGAGAGCCGCTATTTCATCTGTTGGATCGACATATATCTTAATCATATTGTCAATCACTTCATCCGGAACCCATTTATCTTTGATTCGCATTTTGTTTTGTTTATAGCAAATTGAATAATCATGCATCTTAATCATAAAAAGTAAAGAATGGTCATAGCCTTTTAATCTTTCCATGTAATATCTTCTTCGATAGTCTTCTAAGAAAATAGAATCTTCAATAACAGTGCAATTTTTGTATTTAGCAAAAATCTCATTACTTTGGCGAATCATCTCATCATAGATAGTTTCCATATGTGGTGGGAAAATTAAATATGAACCAGTGATTTGTTTTCTTGTTTCATCTGTATCAATGATAAAGACGTTTTCATGTGTTCTTTGATATTCCTTGCACCAAGTTGATTTACCTGAGCCAGGAATACCTGCCATAAGAATAAGGTTTTTCATTAGACAAGTTTCTTTCTGAGCCAGCTAGATATGATATCAAGCAAGACAATAAAGAGGACAACGCCAAGGATATCTGCGCCAAGTCTGTTCCAGTTATTGATTGATGCGTCTGTGCTTAAAGCAAAGCCAATACCGCATCCAGAGCCAACGACAACGCCAATAATTGTTGTCGTACGTAAGTTGATATCAAATCTATAAAGAGCGACACTCAATAAAGCTGGGCGGAAATTTGGCATAACGCCTAAATGAACTTTTTGGAACATGTTGCCACCAGATGCCGCGATTGCTTCAAGAGGTTGCATATCAAGTTCATCAATCTCTTCGGCGTATAGTTTTCCAATCATACCAATCGAGTGAATTGCTAAGGCGATAACACCGGTTAAAGCACTCATGCCAGTGAAATTAACCATCATCAAAGCAAGAAGGATTTCAGGCATTGTTCTAATCAAAATTAAGATTACTTCAGATATATACGCTTTCTTTTTGAATAAATGGTGCGAAGCAAGTAAACCAAAAGGAATTCCAAGAATTGCAGCAATTAAGGTTCCAACATAGGCGATAGCGAATGTTTGGAAGAGTTTGAAGATGACGCTTTCTCCGAAGCTGTATCCGCCAAATCCAAAGAAATACCCCCACTCAACATTAAATAAAAGCCCAAGGTTTTCCCAAATCGTTTTTCCAGATGCAGCAAGTGGCGCGTTGAAATATAAACCACTGCTTCCCCACTTAAGGAGATTTAAATCAGCGTTCATAAAAAGAACGATAGTGGCAAAAACAATCACGAGAATTACATCTAATATCCATTTATGAGGAGAAGAGAACATTGCTTCAGTGGTCGTCTCATAATGTTGTGCACCTCTCTTACCAAAGACAAAGCGTTTAGAATTAACGAAGAAATCACCAACGTTTCTAAGGTCTCTAGTAGCACCTTCTGGCACTTTGCGGAAGTTTGCATAGACCATCGTTCCAAGAATAAATAGGCCTAGAACAACCGCACCAATGATTAAAAATATATGTGCTAAGCTCATCTCATTTTCCTCCCGATGTAATTAGATACAAGTTGAAGAATGAATACGAGGACAAATAATGGGACCAAAACAACACCGATTTTCCAAAAATCCAACGTATCGTGGGACCAATCTGAAATTTTGTAGCCTAGAGAATCAATAATGCCAGCATAGCCAAGGATTAATGATCCACGGATATTCATTTCAAAAACATAAAGCATATTTGCGAAAAACATTGGTTTTATTGATGGGCGAAGACCGACAGTAACCGCTTGGAAACGCATGCCTCCTGCTGAATAAACGGCCTCAAAAGGAGCCATATCTAAGGTTTCAATGTATTCATACATGATTTTGTAAATGATACCAATCGTAAATATTGTCATTGCGACAATACCGGTGAAATTAGTTGCGCCATAAATAAGAACGAAAATGGTGCAAAGCGTAATTGTAGGAATTGTTCTAATGATATCGTTAATTACGCGGAAAGGCTCATAGATATAAGCGTGTTTTACAACGTTTCTAGCGCAAAGATAATAAACAGGAACGGAAATTAAGCCGCCAAATAATGTTGCAAGGAAACAGAGTTCAACGGTGTTCCATAGGGATGGAAGGCCTTCGTCGACAAGGAACGGAAGCCAAACTTTTTCCATGTAATAACACCATGATGACCAGTCTTTAACCTCAATATTGTAAGGGAAGAAATCCAAATATTTATTGTATGGTGCTCTAAATAATCCACCGATAAATTCCCAGCCAGATTCCCAGCCAAAAGCGGTATGTTTTAGATCCATTGAAGCAAGGGAAATAACAGTAAGTCCGATAATTAAAACTATGATTGCGATAAGCAATGTAGGTCTTTTCTTTCTTACGGCTCTAACATCACTTCCATCATGGTTTTCTGAAACGTCAATTTGAACTTCTCCCCAATTGACTTTATCCCAGAAAGCGGCCCATTTCTCCTTAAAGGATGGCTTCCTTTCTTCTAATTCTTCGCTCATTATTCGTTCTCCTTGGTGTTGGAGCTTGCTTCTTCAAGGGCTTCTCCAAGTTTTTCGGAACTATTTAAAGAACGACCGTATATCTTCATCGTTACTTCATCAGTTACTTCTTCTGGTTTGCCATCGAAAACAATTTTTCCTGCGCGAACGCCAATTATTCTTGTCGAATATTTCTTTGCGAGATCAACGTGGTGCATGTTGGCAATAATGGTAATCCCTAATTCATTGATGCGAGAAAAATCATCCATGACAGAAACGGTTGTGATAGGGTCGAGGGAAGCGACAGGCTCATCGGCAAGAATGAGTTCTGGCTCCTGAGTAAGAGCTCTTGCTAAAGCTACACGTTGTTGTTGACCACCAGAAAGTTGATCGGCACGAACATATGCTTTATCAAGAATTCCTAATTTAGCCATCGAACGATAAGCTAAGTTCTTTTCTTCTTTGCTATAAATTCCGAACAATGTTTCGAAATAATTGTGATATCCGACACGTCCAGAAAGAACGTTTTTGATTACGCTTGCACGTTTAACGAGGTTAAAAGATTGGAAAATCATTCCGATACGGCGACGTTCAATTCTTAATTGTTTGCCTTTTAATTTGCTAATGTCCTTTCCATCAATAAGGATTTCACCGGTTGTAATATCGTGCATGCGGTTAATGCAACGGATAAGCGTAGATTTTCCTGCGCCAGAAAGACCAATAATGGATACGAATTCCCCATTGTTGATGGTTAAGTTGATATCATCTAAAGCTTTGAAGCCATTGTCTTCGTATACTTTAGAAACGTTTTTTAATTCGATCATAATTATTGGTCTCCTGATGCAAGATTGTTTTAAAAGAATTTAATTAGTTTATTTGGAGCTAGAAGAAATGACGTCAGTTGGATTGTCAACAGCGTGTGCTTTTGTCCAAGTGTACATTTCACGAGCTTTGTCGTAGTTGCTGTCTTCTGCTTTTGCGTATCCAGTGTGTGAATAGATTTGATATAAGTAGTAAGCTGGATCTCCTTCTTTGCTCTTATCACCTTTAGCGGCTGCACCGCTGAAAGCGTTGAAGATGGCGTCACGAGCTTCTTGGGAAAGGGCGTGTTTGCAAGAGATCGTATCATTCATGATAGGATCGGTGATACCGACGGTATATGTGTTGTCAAAAATGTCTTTGTTGTTATAGAAAGGTCCGCCAGTTTGGACATATCCTGAACCGTAACGTGTATCCATGAATCCAACGGAAACATCGATAACGCCAGTGCTCATAAGGTAAGATAAGCCGTTAGGATAGGATCCTTGGTTGATACCAATTAAGGACTTTGCTTTTTCATCAGCAGACATATTTTCATATGTTGATTTGGAAACGAACATATTTGTATAGCCTAAATCATAAACCATCTTAGAAGGATAGATTAAGCCAGAGGAAGAACCATTGCCCATGATGCCAAAGACTGCTTCATTATCATGTAATTGTTTGATGACTTGGGCGGTTGTCATTCCATCTTCAATACCAAATTCTTTGAAGCCTTTTTCTTTGCTATAGGAATCACGACGGCTGAACATGACACCAGAATAGAAGTTAACGCTGGTTTCGGATTGTTCGCCATAATATTTATAAACAGGATCAGAATCAGTTGCTTCAGAGGCGGCTTTGCCAGAAACTGTGATTTCGCCGTTCATTGCTTTTCTTTGAAGTTCTTTGTTTGTATCGCTAAACATATCGTTTCCGCCATTGCCTTTGAAATCATCGGCTTGGACTTTGTAACCAGCACGAACTGCGGAGGCGATTAAATCGACTTTGCCTGGGTTGGCGATAGAAACTTGAGCATAGTTTCCGCCAGGAAGGAATCCAGCATCAGCTGTTCCAGCAACAAGAGCTTGCATAACTGAATCGTAGCTTGATCCAACAGTGATATTGAAAGTATAACCGGTGTCTTTAACGATTTCGTTTAAAGTTGGAGTTAAGGCTTTGGCTCTTTCTAATAATGTTGTGGAGTCATTGGATGGAACGAGGAGGATTGATAATACTTTTGAATCCTCGCCACCATTACAAGAGGCAAGTGATGCGGTTGCGGCAAGTAAGCCGGCTAAGAAGAGGAATTTGGAAGTTTTCTTCATATTGTGTCCTTTCGGGTATATAACCCATCAAAATCCTTGATGAACGTTCGCCATAAAAACAAAAAAGGCCAAACCCTTACAGTCTATCTTCTACAGATTAATCCGCTTGTTGTTTGTACTTTCGAATGAACAGTGAATTTCATCAATAAAGATTATGCAATCAAAAAAATGGATATGGTTAGAAGAAAATAATGAAAACGTTTTCTTGTAAAAATTCCTTTACAAATGATTTGCTTAGAACGATTATTATATGTTAAAAACATTCGATAAAATCTAATATTTTTCAATTTTCTTGTTTTGTTTAGTTTTTAATTATAAATCTTATAATTCCTCTTGTTAAGCGATAAGAAAATACTGATAAACAGAATATGAAAAAAGCCTCAACGAGAGGCTTGTTCAGTTATTGAAATTCTTAAGTTATATTTCAAAAGCCCAATTTCCATTATGGAAAATTTGAACCTTATCGCCGTTTTCTTTAGTTCCGACAATATCTAAATCTTTTGATCCAATCATAAAGTCGACGTGGCTAAGAGAATAATTGATACCAAAATCACGTAATTGTTGCTCGCTATAATCTTGGAAATTAGGATACAACTCGGTAAAGCCTCTTCCTAAGGCAAGATGGCAAGCGGCATTCTCATCATATAGGGTGTTGTAAAATAAAAGCCCAGTATTATTGATAGGAGAATCAAAAGGAACGAGGGCACATTCGCCTAAATATGCGGATCCTTCGTCTAATGCAAGAATTGAACGCAATGTTTCTTCACCGGTCTCTGCGTGAACGTCTATTGCTTTTCCTTCATGGAATTTAACCCAGAAGTTATTGATGAGAACTCCGTTATAAACAAGAGGTTTCGATGCGTAAACGATTCCTTCCGCCACTCCTTTTTTAGGCGATGTGAAAACCTCTTCCGAAGGAATGTTTGGTTGGAAGAAGCGTCCGTCTAATGTTAATTCCCCTCCGCCAAGGAAAATTACACCAGGAATAAGTCCGACAGTAAAATCAGTTCCGTTGCTAGAAGAATAATGCAATTCTTTAAGTCTTAAGGAATTGAGGTAATCAGAACGTTTCTTAAGATTAATGTCATGTTTTTCCCAGTTGGCAATTCCATTACCATCTAATGCGCGGGAAGTATAAAGAATCTTCTCCCAAAGTTTTTCGATGGCATCTTCGCATTTATCTTCTGGAAAAATCTTCATTGCCCATTCTTTTGCAGGAGCGCCTGCAATACACCAAGCAACTTTATTTTCTTCCATCTCTTTGTATTTGCCGTAGATTTTATATTTTGCCTGGCGGATTCTTGCCGCTTTATCGGCGTTAACTCCTTTTAATCCATCTGGATCATCGGAATCAACAAAAATGTATGCAGGTAATTCTTCTCCGCGAAATTTCCAATAAGCTAACTCCATTGGGGAAAGAGTAGAAAGATTAGTTTCATCTCCATAAAGCAAAGCTGCTTTAGAGGCTTTTTGGGAATTCCAATTTATATAGACGTTTTTTGCTCCTGCTTTATACGCTTCTTCTACAAGAATGGAGACAAAATCCTCTTGATCAACGTTTGCGCTAATAATGAGTTTTTCGTCTTTTTTTAAGGCTACGCCAGAGCGAATTATAAGCTCTGCATATTTATGAATTAACGTTTTATCCATACACGCATCCCTTATTTTTCATTATGGCAGCAACAGCAATGCTCAGATTCCACTTCTTCTTCCTCATGGCAATGGCATTCGTGTTCTTCTTCTCCGCAGCAACATTCGCCATCGTGATGATGGTGCCCGCCACAACAGCACTCTTCCTCTTCATCGTGATGATGTCCACAGCAGCAATCATCGTGGCATTCATCATCATATGTGATGGTTATGTCATAGAAATCTGCTATTTCCTCAATTGTTGGGTATCTTCCTTTAATTGTTACTTTTCCATCCATTTTTGCAATAGGCAAGATTCCCAATCCTTCTTTTTCAATGATGGCATTGCTTTCTTCGTCAGCAAAATCTCCATCTTCATAAAAATGTCTTTCAAGAGAATAGCCTGCTTCGAGGAGGGCGGCGAAAAGCTCTTCAAGAGCGTAAAATTCTACATCGTTTTCGCCATGGCGACGTAATTCAAATAATTCTAATTTCTTTTCCATATGTTGATATATTAAATGATTATCCGTAAAAATAAACGAAAATGCTTAGTTATTTAAGGGGGAAAGGGTAATAATTCCCGTTTCTCTTGTTTTCTTGAGGTCAATTATTCTTTGATTCTCCGAGCCTTTAAATTTGAGAGAGATATTCTTTTTTTCAAGAATGAATTTGCCATCAACGAGAATGTCGATTGAATCAAGCAACTCATCCGTTACTTCACAATGACGTTTTCCGCCGTCTACAAGGTCTTCATCGTAAGTAAATCCCGTGTAACACCAAATAGTTTTGCGCGGGAATTTTTCTTTAAATTTTCGAATTAACCATATAATTCCCCGCTGGTTTTCAATTTCGAAAGGCTCACCGCCAAGCAACGTTAAACCTGCATAATAATCTTTTTCTAACTCTTTTAGAATGAAGTCTTCAGTCTTTTGATTGAACTCCTCGCCAAAAAGAAAATCCCATGTTTGAGGTTGAAAGCAACCCTTGCAGCAGTTTGTGCATCCAGAAACAAACAACGACAAGCGTATGCCTTCACCATTTGCTGAATCAGCCAACATTATTTGACCATAATGCATAAGTAGTCTCCTTGAAAGAAAATCCCTCGTTTGAGGGATTATAAATTAATGTTTGTCGGCATCACAAGTCGGACAAGATAGATGAAGAACACGATCTTGGATTTCTTGAGTTCTACCTTGGTTCCAATATTGAGTGCCAATATATCCGCATGTTCTTCTTGCAACATGCATCTTAGCTTGATCACGATTTCCGCAATTTGGACATTCCCAGACAAGTTTGCCAGTTCCATCGCGAACAATTTTTATTTCACCATCAAATCCACAGCAATCACAGAAGTCGCTCTTTGTATTCATTTCCGCATAAAGGATGGTGCTATACATATGTTTCATGATAGCAAGAACAGCTGGAATGTTATCTTGCATATTTGGAACTTCGACATACGATACGGCTCCGCCAGGGGAAAGACGTTGGAATTTAGCTTCTTTGCTTAATTTATCAAAAGCATTGATATTTTCACGAACGTTAACGTGATAACTGTTCGTGATGTAATTATGATCGGTTACTCCTTCAATGACCCCGAAACGTTTTTGGAGACATTTTGCAAATTTATAAGTGGTTGATTCAAGTGGAGTGCCATAGACTGAGTAGTCGATATTTTCAACCTTCTTCCACTCGTTGCACTTATCGTTAAGGAGTTGCATGATCCTCAAGCCAAGCTGTTCACCCTCAGGTGAGGTGTGGGAGGTTCCCTTCATATAGTAAATCGCTTCAGCCAAACCAGCATATCCTAAAGAAATAGTTGAATATCCATCGTAAAGAAGCTTATCGATGGTTTCACCCGGTTTCAAACGTGCTAAAGCACCATCTTGCCACAAAATTGGAGCAACATCGCTTGGAGTTCCAAGTAAACGGTTATGGCGAATTTGCAATGCGCGATGGCAAAGTTCAAGTCTTTGGTTCATGATTTGCCAGAATTTAGCCTCATCTTTTCCAGAAGAACAAGCAGCATCGACAAGGTTAATAGTTACAACACCTTGGTTGAAACGTCCATAATAACGATGTTCTCCAGGTTTATAATCAAGCGCTCCGCTAATGTTGCCTAAGCCCGCTTCAGTAAAACGATCTGCAGTCAAGAAAGAACGACATCCCATGCATGGATATGTATCTCCTTTGAGTTCCATCATGATTTTTTCTGAAATATAATCAGGAACCATGCGTTTAGCCGTACATTCAGCAGCTAATTTTGAAAGGTAATAGTATTTTCCGCCTTCTTCAATATTGTCATCTTGCAAAACGTAAATTAGTTTTGGGAAAGCAGGAGTAATATAAGCGCCAGTGCGATCCTTAACGCCAAGCATACGTTGTTTTAACATGACTTCGGTAATTAAGGCTAAGTCATCTCTTGTTTGACCTTCAGGAAGTTCATGCAAATAAAGGAAAACGGTGACGAAAGGAGCTTGTCCATTGGTTGATTGAAGGGTGATCAATTGGTATTGAATGGTTTGACAGCCTCCTTCGACTTCTTTTATGACTTCTTGTTCAACGAGTTCTTTGAATTTCTCTTCAGTCGTTTCAATGCCACAAGATTCGAATTCTGCTTTAAGGCGTCTTGCAATTCTTTGTCTTGAAAGATTAACGAATGGTGCAAGGTGCGACATGGTAATTGTTTGTCCACCATATTGGCTTGAAGCTACTTGAGCAACAATTTGAGAAGCGACCGTACAAGCGGTGGCAAATGAATGTGGCTTATCAATGTGAGTTCCAGAGATGCAAGTGCCGTTTTCAAGCATGTCTTTTAAGTTAACTAAGCAACAGTTATGCATGTGTTGGGCAAAGTAATCGGAGTCATGAAAATGGATGATTCCTTCCTTATGCGCTTCAACGATGTCATCTGGTAAAAGATATTTATTTGTATAGTAACGGCTCCATTCGCCAGCCATATAGTCTCTTTGAACTGAAAGAATTGTTGGATTCTTATTGGAATTCTCTTGCTTAACTTCTTCGTTATCTCTTTCAACAACACCTGCAATCTTTTGATCGATATCGCTCATTTTACGATTTTCGGCATGTTTATAACGATATGTAATATAGAGTCTAGCAACTTTAAACTTGCCTGAACCCATAAGAGCGTCCTCAACTTTATCTTGAATTTCTTCGACTGATAAATCACGTCCGGCGTTAGATGCGTCTTTTTGAATGCCTAAAGCGATGTTGGCAATTTCTTCAGGGGTTAAGCGTTCGGAAGGAATTCCTTCTTCATCATTTGCACCATTGATAGCGTTAACGATTTTTTGACGATCGAAAGGAACGCGCTCACCAGAGCGTTTCATAACGCAGATTTTCGTTTCTTCAGTCTCCATGTTTCCATCGAGAGTTTCGTCATAAAAAGTTTTCATAAATTAAGCCTCACAATTTACAAGGAGATATAGGTGCTTCATCCCCTTTAGCGAGTTCTATTTTATGCGTGCATAATGTCAATTAAAATAAAAATTTGCTTAACAATATACAGTGTATAAAAAAGAATAAAAACATTAGATTTTATCGGCATTTTTTAATTTAACTAATCTTGTTTTTTCTATTAGGTATCAATTTTATAAGATTATTTGCACCCTTTTAAAGAGAGTGTAAAGAAAAAATTGACTACTTCAAAAATAAGAAGCATTTTCCGTTCTAAAAATCAAGAATTTTGATTATAATTTTTTTAGATATTTTTTGAGGTCCTTAAAGAATGAAAAAACAAGTATTCAATCCATATTTACCGCTAAACGAATACACTCCAGACTGTGAGCCACATATATTTGATGGAAGACTTTATGTTTATGGTTCACATGACTGTTATGGCGAATTTCCTTTTTCGCACAACAACTATGTGACTTGGTCTGCTCCGCTAGATGATTTAAGCGATTGGAGATATGAAGGAGAGATATTCGACAAGAAAGAAGACCCTCTTAATCGAAATGGAAAACTAGATTTGTACGCGCCAGATGTTACTCAAGGTCCTGATGGCAATTATTATCTATATTATTCTCTAGCGTGGCAGGGAACAATTGGAGTAGCAAAATCATCTTCTCCTGCTGGACCATTTAAACACATCGGAAATGTTCATTATAAGAATGGAGAAGACTTAGGGAGAAGAAAAGGAGATGCTTTCCATTTCGATCCTGGTGCATTTACCGATGATGACGGAAGAGTTTACCTTTATTCAGGTTTTGGCGCTATAACTTGGTTTCCAATGATAAAACATCACCTAAAACCTCAAGGTGGATTTGGAATGGAACTTGAGCCTGATATGACGACCATAAAAGATGGTCCAATCAAACTCTTTACGATGGCAAATGAAAAAAGCATTAACGGCGTAAAAGAAAAAGAACATGCTTTCTTTGAAGCGTCTTCCTTACGAAAAATAGGTGGAACATATTACTTTATTTATTCTTCTTTAGCAGGCCATGAGTTATGCTACATGACTTCTTCTTCACCTTTAGGGCCGTTTAAATACCAAGGAGTCATCATTTCTAATGGTGACGTTGGGCTTAATGGTAGAAAAAAGGAAAACGCAGTAACACCAACAGGCAATAACCATGGGTCGATAATTCAAGTTAATGGTCAATGGTATGTTTTCTATCATCGTCACACAAATTACACAAATACTGATAGGCAAGATTGCGCAGAGCCAATATCGATAGACGAAAACGGTAAAATATCACAAGTAGAAATCACATCTTGTGGGCTAAATATGAAACTGTTAGAAGGCAAAGGAGAATACCCTGCATCGATTTGTTGTTATTACCACGATAAAAAGCCTAATGTTTTCTATCCATTCTTCGCTCTTCCTCATCAAAAGAAAAAACTTAGAATACATCAAGACGGGACAGACAAAGTTCCAGGTAAACAATATATTCAAAACATTGGTGATGGATGCGTTATTGGCTACAAATATTTTGATTTATCTAACACCCATGAAATAACCTTATCTTATGAAGGAAAATTTAATGGTGAGGTGTCTATTTCTTTCTCTGAGAATGGCAAAAACGCATACACGCATGCCGTATCTTCCAAAGAAAACAAGGTTACAATAGCAATTGATCCTCAAACAAAAAAAGAAGCCCTCTATTTACATTTCAAGGGCTCCTCAAAGTTAGATTTATATTCTATTGAATTGAATTAATTACCAAATACGAACACGTTTCTCAGGCGCAATATACATTGCGTCTTTTTCTGTAACACCGAATGCCTCATACCATTCATCAAAGTTACGTGGTTGAATATTGGCTCTAAGTTCAGCTGGGGCATGGACGTCGTTAGTAAGAAGGATTTGAACCATCTCTGGGCGTGCTTTCATACACCAAATCTTTGCCCAGTTCTTCCAATAATCTTGGAAAGAGGCATCTTTGATTTCATGCATGATGCCAAGGGTAACTCCAACTCCGCCATTATCAGCAATATTCTCGGAAACGATTAATTCGCCAGAAACTTTTCCGCCATAGAAATCAATTCCATCGAATTCATCAATCATGGCTTTGGTTAATTCTTTGAAAGACTTGTAATCTTCTTCCTTCCACCAATTATTTAAGTTGCCTTTTTCATCAAATGAAGCGCCATTATTATCGAAAGCATGAGAAATTTCATGTCCAATAACCGCACCAATGCCACCTAAATTTTCTGATTCAGATTGGTGAATGGAATAGAATGGTTTTTGAAGAATAGCAGCTGGGAAGGTGATATCGTTTGCAGCTGGATTATAGCAAGCATTAACCATGTGTCCAGGCATCCCCCATTCAGAACGGTCAACAGGCTTGAAAAGTTTATCTAATTCGTTAGCGACTTTTTTCTTGGAAATTTTACGGCATGCAGCAAATAAAGAATCATCTTCTTCAACCTTTAATTCGGCATACAACGGATCGATTTTGTCTGGATATCCCATCTTAATTTCGATCGTGCTTAATTTGAGAATGGCTTTTTCTTTTGTTTCAGGGGCTAAGAAAGTATTATTAGCCATACGAACTTTATACGCTTCGATGATGCGTTTTACTAAGGAAACAATATCCTTTTTGGCTTCTTCGCCAAAATAAGTACGTCCATAATAGACACCAATAGGTTCAGAGAAAACTTGGCTTGCTAATTGATAGGCTTGCTTTTCTAAGATTGGGTCTTTAGCAATTCCGTAAAGGGCTCTGCCATAAGATGTGGCAATATCGTGCATCGGTAAGCTAAGACGTTTTGAAGCACTAATAAAGAACGTAACGTAGGCCCAGTGTTTGAAGAGGATAAACGTTTCTTCGTTGAAATATTCACCAAATTCCTTGATGGCTTTTGGGTCGGCTACGATTATGGTCGTAGGAATCTTTTCGCCATAAAGTTGGTGGAGCAATCCGGTAAAATCGAATGGTTTAAGATAAGAAGAAACTTCTTCTACTGACATTGGGTTATAGTTATTTACATAATCAGCCCATTCGAGTTGACTCTTAACCTTTTTGGAAATCAAAGCGTCAAATGCAATAGTATCGGCAAGGTATTTTTCTTGATCTTCTTCGCTTAATGGAGAATATTTCAACAAAGCGCTAGCCATTCCTTTATATACTTCTAATAATTGTTTGCCAGCTTCAGCCTTATCTCCATAATATGTTGTATCTGGAAGAATAATTGATTGCCCTAAGATAAGGAAAGAGTTCTTTTCGGCATCTTTCATATCGGTTTGAACGCCAAAATTGATTGGGAGTTCAAATCCATCAAGGGCTAAATCCTTGGCTTTTTTGTTAAGATCATCAATTGAAGAAACACTTTCAATCTCTTCTAAATAAGAAAGAATTGGTTTGATTCCGTCTTCGTTACGACGTGTTTCGTCTAATACTTTTTTATACAATTTGACGGCATCTTCAATTTCAGGAAGAGGAATTTCTTTCTCTTTGTTTGCAAAAGCGGCAAAATCTGCGCGAAGGATTTTTTCCACTTCTTCATCCAAGTCAGAAAAGCCACCGACTCTGGAACGATCATCAGGTATAACAGCCTTTTCAAGCCATTCACCGTTTACATAATGATATAAATCATCTTGAATTCTAATATTGTTAGACATTATTAACTTCTCCTACATTGTGCGATTATACAACGATAAAACAAAATTGCACTTGATATTTTTCCTCAAGTGCAATTCTGAATCTAAAACTATTTAAAAGTAACTACACGCATCCCTTATTTTCTTAAATCTTTTTGAGCGGTTGAGATAACGCCGGAATATTGAGATTGGATATATGTGTCAACTGTTTTATCAAGTAAACAGTCAGCAAGTGCATCGATTTTTGTCTTATAAGCGGTATCGTCGTTGTATTTTTTAACATTGGCTGCGACAACGTTTGCTCTTAAATCTTTAACTGCTTCGGTTTCAGTTGGAAGAGATGGATCGGCAGTGAGCTTTCCAGTAAGAGCGCTGTTTGTTGGGAGAACTGCATAATCATAATCGCTTAATGAGGAAACCAATAAGCTTTCATCGATTAAATGGATGTTTTCTGGAAGATTGATAGGATTTCCTTTGTCGTCAACATCATATTTGGTAATAACGCCTGCTGAGACAAGAAGGTCTAAGGCTCTAATCTCATTGGAGACATCGTTACAGATTTCATAACTTGCTGTGGTTTTGTTTGTTTCAAATTCAGCAGCTGTCTTTTTGCCTGGATATATTCTTAATGGCTCAAAGTGAACTGATGCAACAGGGAAAACCTTTGTGTATGTGTAGTTTTCAGAATATGTTGTTGTGCCAGAATCATATTGTTGAAGGTATGGACGATGTTGGAAATAGTTGGCGTCATAATCATTGTTATAAACACCATCATTTTGTAATGTCCAATCAAGGATTGTGACCTTGAGTTCATATCCTTTTTCTTTTAATAAAGGTTTAACTGCATCGTTTAAGATTTGTGCGTGAGGAATTTCTGAAGCGGCAACGGTTATTGTTTTTGTGCTATCCGTTGAATTGCAACCCGCTAAAGATAAGATTGTTGCAAAAGCTAATAAACCTGTGAATTTTTTCATGTTTTGTTTTCTCCTTATTTAAGTTTTTTTCTTTTGTCGACCTTTTTAGCCAAGAATAGGCCTAATTCTTGAATGATCTCAACGAGCGCTACAACGATGATGATCATTAACCAGAAAGTCCAACTGGTTAGGAAGTCGCTCGTATGTCTTGTGTAATACGACCAAACTTCGCTTATTAATCCTCCAGCGCCTATGTTGTAGGCGAAGGAAGTGTAGCCCAATACATTTACTACCGTGATTGTGAATCCAATCAGGAGAGAGCTTCTTGCTTCAGTAAGCAATACGTATCTAATTATCTGGAAATTCGATGCGCCCATTGATCTAACCGCCTCTATTTCACCATTGTCGACATCTTGCAACGATTGTTCGACATTTCTAGCAACGTAGGCAAACGTCGAGAAGAACAGAGGAATGATCATCGCGTACCAAACTCCAGTTCCTCTGCCAAGCAAAGCCCTATTAAATGGCAAGAGGATGACGGTTAATATCAAGCAAGGAACGCTACGAAGGAAATTTACGATGATTCCAAGAACTAGATTTACCCACTTACATGGATGAAGACCATTCTTTGAAGTTATCTTTAGAACTATTCCAAGCGGCAATCCAACTAAGTAAGCAAGAATTGTTGAAATCACTGTCATTCCAAGGGTTTCTAATGTTATTTTCAAGAAATCAATATTCATCATCTACCTCCTCGAATTTAACATTCTTTAACGTGAGATACTTTCTTAGTTTCTCTAATTCCTTTCCTTCTTGAGGGCAACGAATTATTGTTTGTCCGTATGCTTTGCCATCAACGACCTTCGTATCGGCGTAAACGATTGAAACAAGAATATTGCAATCGTGAACTATATTAGAAATAAGAGGCTGATCAACGTTTCCATCAAAGAGAATTCTAATCACCTTATGTGTATCCAAATTCGTATTCAGTTTGGTGGAATAAATTAATTTCTTCGTTATCTCACAATGAGGGTTAAGGAAGACATCAGACAAGTTTCCTTCTTCAACAATATTAGCTTTATCAATAATCGCGACCTTGTTACATATTTGCTCAATAACATTCATTTGATGAGAAATCATGATGATTGTTAGCCCATACTCTTTATTCAATCTCTTTAAGAGTTCAAGGATTGACGAAGTTGTTTCAGGATCGAGGGCTGAGGTGGCCTCATCTGAGAGGATTACTTCAGGGTTAAGTGCTAAAACTCTAGCGATTGCGACTCTTTGACATTGTCCGCCAGATAACTCGCTTGGATATGCGTTAAGCTTATCTTCAAGAGAAACCTTCTTTAAGGCCTCAAGAGCAATTCTTTTCCTATCTTCTTTTTTAACGTGGTTGATTTTGAGTCCTAGCAAAACGTTATCTAGAACTGTTTTTTGCTGAAGAAGATTGAAGGATTGGAAGATCATTCCAAATTTTCTTCTTTCTTCTCTTTTTATTGGTTCTGAAGGGGAGCAAAGAAGTTTGCCATCGTAAATTATTTCACCTTCATCAAATGTCTCTAAAGAGTTTATACATCTTACAAGAGTGGATTTACCAGCACCCGAAAGTCCCAAAATCCCATATATATCCCCTTTATTTATTTGAAGGGAGACATTATTAAGCACCACTTTGTCATCGAATTTCTTACTTAGGTTTTTAATTTCTAGTAATGCCATTTCTTCCTTTCCGGAAGGGAAAATAAAATCCCGTCCTTAATAAACAAATCAATGTTCACTAAGGACGGGAATTGATTCTTGCCCGTGGTACCACCTTACTTCATAAAACTATCACTAGTCTTATCTTTGAGAGTTCTATCAAACTCATTTGCTATAACGGGCATACCCGGAATAGGCTACTTAATTTCACCCTTCAGCTCCAAGGCCATGTTCATTCTTCCTCATCTATCCCGCTTCCACCGTCCGGGACTCTCTATCAGAATCTTAAGAATTACTCTTCCTCATCGACGCCGATAACAAAACTTTACATACAATTTTATAAATTTCAACAAATATTTTTCATTTTAGAAAAGTGTGTATAAGTAAAATTAAGAATCGTTCAATTCATTTATCTCTTATCTTCTTAACATTACGATTCATCAAATGCCTACCTAGATGACGATACGCGAATCCTTTAATATTGGACATTTCTTGATGATGCTCTTTCAAGAGCTCGTCTGGGGAATTGTATATGCCAAAATCTTGAGTAATATCTTCGCTTTGTATGTAGGTGTTGTTTCTTTCGAAATCTATAACCGGATTTTGAAAATCTTTCACTGCTACGCCATATCCACAAAAGTTCCCCGAACAGTTGCTAAACTTCTTTTGAAGTTTTCTTAAATATTCTTTGTCTAAAATAAAGCCTTCTAATTCATACCATTTGTTTTCAAAATAGACTTCGACCCAACTATGAAAAACGTTCTTTGGTGCATTTTTATAAACAATTCCCGTCATTGCGCCTTTTTGTAATTTCTTATCTATTGTGAAACCATGAACTCTGCAAGGAATACCACATGCTCTAAGTAATGCCATAAAAAGCGTCCCTTTTGTGTTGCATTGGCCAAATCCGTCAGCTAAAACCTTTGAAGCGGGAATGCTATCGTCGACGTTATAGCCAAACAATATTTCATCACGAACAAAGTTATAAATGGATTTTAAACATTCAAATTCATTTAGTTGTTTCCATTTTCTTTCTTCTATCAGTTGTTGTATTTTAACGTTTGAATAGTCGAGCATTTTTGTTTCAATAAGATAAATATCCATGCAAATCTCCATTATTTTTAAATTTTAAGCACAAAAAAAGCCTGACATTATTATATCAGACCAATTAGTAATGATGGTGGAACATAACGGAATCGAACCGTCGACCTTCTCGTTGCGAACGAGACGCTCTCCCAACTGAGCTAATGTCCCAAGCGTGAACAATTATATTCTTTAAATTAGAAAAATGGAAATGAACATTTTAAATTGTTAGAAGATTAAGCTTTGACGCTAGCCTAAGTTTTTTCTTTTTTACCGTCGAAATAAAACAGGGAACGAATAGATAGGACGTCAAACACCAACGTAAGCAGCAAATAGATGGATATATTTAGATTTTAAGATATTGTTCAAGAGAAAAGATTGATCTAGCGCTATATATCGCCAATGTTGAAAAATTGTTTCATCTTTTAAGAACAAATAATTTCGCAAATTGTAAAGTTATTTTAAAAAATTAGATTTATTGGGGATTTTTATCGTTCAATTTATATGTAACTTTATGAAACGTATTTTCATTTTTTTCTACTAAAAAATATTTAATCGATATTTACTGCATTTTTGACTTTCTTGTGTCATTGTATAAACTCATTTTTCATTAGATTGTAAAGATTTTTATGTTTTTGTTTGATTAAATCTAGCTTTCAAAAGTCAAGACTGAAAAAACGGCGAAAAACTTCTTTTAATTGTTGCATGGAAAAAGTCATTGGGATTATTGATTTGAAAAGTTTCTACGCCTCATGTGAGTGTGCGGCAAGGCATCTAGATATTTTTACGACTCCGTTGGTTTGTTGCGATCCGTATCGTTCAGAATCTTCGGTTGTAATGTCTGTGACACCATACTTAAAGGAAAAATACGGAATAGGGAATGTTTGTAGAAAAAGGGATTTGCCTGATATTCCAAACATGATATTTGCCGTGCCAAGAATGTCTTATTATCTTCAAATATCAACCAAGGTTGTCGCCATCTTCCTAAAATACGTCTCGATTGAAGATTTGCACGTTTATTCGGTTGATGAGAGTTTCCTTAACTTAGGACCATACATAAAGCTTTACGGTTCAGCAGAAAGGTTAATTAAGCTAATTCAAAATGAAATAAAAGAAAAGTTAGGGTTGGTTGCAACTGCTGGAATTGGCCCAAATATGTTTTTAGCCAAAATAGCCTTAGATACCGAAGGGAAGAAAAAAGAACCCTATTTAGCTAGATGGACTTATGAGGACGTAGAGAAAAAATTATGGAAAATAAAACCAATCGACAAAATATGGTCAATTGCAAATGGAACAAAAAACCATTTAGCGAGAATCGGGATAAATAATATCGAAAGTCTAGCTAAAGCGGACGTGAATCTTTTAAAAAAAGAATTCGGAATAATGGGTGTTCAATTAAAAAACCTTGCTAACGGAATTGACGATTCTGACATAAGAGAAAAAGTCGTTCCATTGCATCCGTCCTTATCTAACGGGCAAACCTTAATTCATCCATACGCAGTTAAAGATTGTGAGTTGCTTTTAAGAGAAATGAATGATGATTTATCAGAACGATTAAGGAGAAACGGGTATCAAACAAAGAAAATCGGCGTTTGGGCATCAAGAAAAACAAGCTTGTATAGCAAAGAATATTCTTTGCCTTATCCTAGCGAATCTCCACAAGAAATTTTCGAATATATAAAAGCGGCATTCTATGATCACATAGGCGAAGAAAGAGTCTATGCATTAGGAATATCTTATGGAAATTTGACAACATCTAGGTATCTTCAATCATCTCTTTTCATTGATGGAAACTCATTGAAAAAAGAGAGGGATTTGAACCTTACTTTAGACAAAATAAGGGATACGTATGGTCGAAATAGCGTTTTACGTTGTTCATCATTACTCAAAAATTCAACCATAAAAATGAGGCATACACAAATAGGAGGACATAGAGAATGAACGATCGAGGAAAATTAAAATGGGCGCCTTACAAATCGTTAGAAAGGCAAGCGGATTACCTAGCCAAATTAGAATATGAGAGAAATAAAATCCCGTGTCCGCAAATGTCATCGGACAAAGCAGAAGAAATAAATGAAGTTCTTTCAAATCATAGTGATGAAACACTAATCGTCAAATATTGGCATAACGGTTACATCTACACGATTCACGGAAAAATAAGAGAAATATCAATATTAGAAAAAATCATAGTCATTGAAAATGTTGAAATCCCTTTTAAAAGTTTAACAAGTGTTGCTATTGAAAATGAATTTAGTAACTATCTTTGAAAAAATAATGTATTATTTTCTTTGTTTAAAGGAGGATTAATTCATGGAAGAAAAGGAATTAACCACAACGGAAGAAAATAACGAAAGTGAAACTTCTTCTAAAAATGATGAAACCGAAGTCAAAGAGGCTAAGGTTAAGAAAGAAAAACATGTTATAGACACGTCTAAGGGCGGCTTAGTTTGGTCTATATGGAATTTCTTAGAGGCGGCCTTGATATTTGCTCTTGGCGTCATTTGTTTTGTTTTTATCGCTAAAGCGGAAAGCTCAAGCAATAAATCAGAAGCCTACATACAAGTCATCTCTACAATCATCATGATTGCAGGTATCTTCTTAATTGTTGGTGGAGCATTAAAAATTATTGTTAACTTCTTACCAGTTATCGGAAGAAATGTTGTTGATGCGACCGTTAAAGCGGCAATCAAATCTAAATTATCATATGATTTAGTAATCGGTGGAACCATCGAATTAGCAGCTGGCGTTGCTATCGTTGTTGGTTATAACAACGGTCTTAGAGACGTTATCGGAGTTATAACAACATTCTTAGCCGTCTTCTCTGGAACATTATTAATTATCGCTGGTTTAAGCTTGGTTTTATTTGCCGTTGGATTTATTGTCTCAAAGCTTTATAAAATCTATCTCCCAATTATTGAAATAGTTTTCGGGGCAGCGTTAATTGCATTAGGAATTGTCGTTATCTGCCTCTTAGCGGGAAATACAGATTTAACAAGCATGATTGCCTTAATTATCTTAGGCGTTATTCTTGTCTTAGCAGGCGTTGCCATGGCTATATTAACAATTGGCGAAATCGTTAAAGCACGTCGCGTAAAAGGTTCAAAACAAAGCAAAGAAGAAAATAAAGAAGACGAAACAGAAGTCGTTGAAGACGTCGAAGTTGTCGAAAACAAAGAAGAAAATAAATAGGTAATATACAAAACAAAACCGCGTTTGAATACGCGGTTTTTTTGTTTGCTTTTCAAAAATTATAGGGGTTTTGCAGGGGATTTTTGGATTTTTGTTTACATCTTTGCTGCTTCAAAGAGATTTTCCAATAAAGCTAAACGAGTAAGTAATCCAACTCCTCCAGGAACAGGGCTTTGATATTTAACGGGAAGGTTAGGAACGAAATCGCCATGTAAATGTCCATCTTCTCCTCTATTGATTCCAACATCAATCAAATATGCGTCAGTCTTATACGAATAAGTTTCATCCCAGATAAACATTCTGCCAATGGCTGAAACGATAAGATCAGCGTGCGCAAAGTAAAATTCTTTGTCTTCTCTAGATGTTTTTGAATGTAGCTGAACAACGTTGCAGTTCTTTTCTAATAACATCCTTGCCATTGGTTTTCCGACTATCTCGGAACGTCCAACAACAACTGCATTTTTTCCTTCGAAAGAAAAGCCTTCATTTGTTAGATAGTTAATTATTCCTTTTGGCGTGCAAGGATCGAAATGACTACCAAGAGTAAAGCCATCTACATCTTTCTTTGGAGAAATTGTTTCATTGATTCTATTTACTGAAATGTGCTTTGGCAAAGGCAATTGAACGATAATCCCCTTAATTGTTGGGTCATCGTTTTGTTTAGCGATTAAAGCAAGGACTTCCTCTTCCGTAACATCAGATGGAAATACGGTGTGAAGGGCTTCAATGCCTACTTCTGCTGCATCTTTCTTTTTGCCTCGCACATATGCCTCCGATGCTGGATCATCTCCAACCGTTATTATCGATAAAACTGGCTTATTTTCCATTTTGCCAATTTCTTCTTTCAACTGTTCTTTTCTAAATGCTGCATATTCTTTTATTGTCATAAATTCACCTACGCTTTGTATTTTATTATGAGGTTAATTTCATTTCACTAAATGTATGTGATTTTAAATCGATAATTATGGACTGATATGTCGACAATTTTATATAATAAATAGGTATTAAGGAGAAATTATATGGATGAAAAATTAAATCCTCTTTTCACGCCATGGAAGATCGGCAATTGCGAAATCAAGAATCGTTTTGTCATGACTTCTATGGGTGGCACTTCTTTGTTTGGCTGGATGGAGATAAACCATTTTGACAAGGAGGCAGCTAAGTTTTTGTTAGATAAAGCAGAGCATGACGTCGGTCTTATTCTTCCTGGCATTCAACCAGTTTATAACCCAATGTTTGGGCAATGGCTCTATAAGAAGAAAGGCATGTTCAAGAAATTGAAGCCGTTTATGGACGAAATACACAAATATGGCGCAAAGATGTTTGTTCAGCTTACGGCTGGGTTTGGAAGATCGTTCACAATTTCTCCAACAATGGAAAAACTTTACACAAATAAGTTTTTACGTGTTTTATCAAAACCAGTTTTAAATTTTGACAAAATATGCGCTTCTTCTAGCGCTTCTCCAAATGTTTGGTCTGATAAAGTCCCTTCAAGAGAGATGACAATAAAGGAAATACACAAATTCATCGATGCATTTGCTAAAACGGCCAAATTATTAAAAGACGCTGGCGTTGACGGAGTTGAAATTCACGCCGTCCACGAAGGATATATGCTTGATCAATTCACCCTTAAATACGTTAACAAACGTACGGATGAATATGGCGGTTCTTTTGAAAATAGATATCGTTTCCCAGTTGAAATCGTTAAAGCGATAAAAGAAACATGCGGCAAAGATTTCCCTGTATCTTTACGCTATTCTGTCGTTTCTAAGACGAAAGGATTCAGATCAGGCGCGCTTCCTGGAGAAGATTTCGTTGAAGCAGGAAGAGATATGGCCGAATCAGAAAAAGCAGCTAAATATCTCCAAGACGCTGGATACGATATGTTAAATTGCGATAACGGAACATATGACGCTTGGTATTGGGCTCATCCACCTATATATATGCCAGAGAATTGTAACTTAGATGAAGTCGAACATATTAAAAAATTCGTTGATATACCAGTGATTGTAGCAGGAAGAATGTCACCATATGTCGGAGCGAAAGCCATTGAAGAAGGCAAAATCGATGCAGTTGGATATGCTCGTCCATTCTTAGCCGATGGCGCATGGGTTACCAAATTAAAAGAAGGTCATGAAGAAGAAATTAGACCTTGTATCTATTGTCATAACGGCTGTTTCAATATGTGTCATTATAAAGGAACAGCAAACGATCAAAGCCTTCAAGATTCATTGCACCTTGCACGTTGCGCAGTAAATGCCGAAACAATGCAAACGAATGTTCACTATATAAAGAAAACATCTTCCCCAAAAACTGTTGCTATTATTGGTGGCGGAATTGGCGGAATGGAAGCCGCACGTGTAGCTAAACTTCGTGGCCATAAGCCTGAAATTTATGAAAAGAGCGATCATTTAGGCGGAGTATTCGTCCCTGCCTCAGCCGCATCTTTTAAAGGTAAACTTAGAGATTTACTTGCTTGGTATATTCTTCAAATGAAAGAATTAGAAATTCCAGTTCACCTAAATACAGAAGTTAAAAATATCAAAGATATCAAAGCGGATGAATATATCGTTTGTACTGGTAGCGTCGCTAAAAAGTTCCCTCTGCCGGGTATTGAAAAAGCGATGGATGCAACAGATTTCTTAAACGGCGCTAAAATTGGAAACAAGGTTGTTGTAGTCGGAGGCGGATTAACGGGTTGCGAATGTGCATACGAACTTGCGCTTGACGGCAAGGAAGTCTCAATCGTTGAGGCTATGGATGATCTTGTAAAGCAAAAAGGCGTTTGCATGGCCAATTCGCAATATCTAAGAGATTATTTTGCCTTGCATAAAATCCCAGTCTATCTTGAAACATGCTTGAAAGAAATCAAAGATGACAAAATCATTTGCAAAACAAAGAATGGCGATATAGAGATTCCTGCAGACACAGTAATTCTTTCTATTGGTTACAAGCCTACACCACTTGTTGATGAAGGGAAAAATATCCATTTAGTTGGCGACTGCAAGAAAGTTGGAAATCTCCGTTCGGCTATATGGTGTGCTTATGAAACAGCTATGAAAATTTAAAAAAGGAGCGAGACATGTATCAACCAAAAATGAAATTAACTCCTGAAGAGTTAGATATCTTAGAAGGAAAAGAAGGCGAAACTAAAGCAAAAATAATGGAGGTGGTCGTTAGATATGGCGATGCCTTTGGTGCTGATAGATTAATCCCTGTAACACACAAAAAAGCCCATTTCGTCACAAGCTTTGGA
Organism: Hallerella sp.; assembly: GCA_963648925.1. Classification (GTDB taxonomy): domain Bacteria; phylum Bacillota_I; class Bacilli_A; order RFN20; family CAG-826; genus UBA4951. The sequence goes on along the minus strand of CAVJFO010000015.1, from coordinate 78,265 downwards.
CTGGGATTGCTTAAAGGCGTTTATCCTTTGATGGATGAACTTATTAAAGCGGGCTTAGTTGTTGAAGGCGGTTTTACGATGGATCCACGTCCACTCGATTATGAAAACGTTAAGTGCGATCCTATTGAGAAATTGGTCTTCAATCATTTCATGTATAACAAACAAGACTTATACGAAGATCAATTAAAGAAAATCGGTTTAACGAATGTTGAGGAAGCCTTCTCTTGCACATGTTATTTAAAAGAAATGGGAAATACGCCTAAAAAAGGGGACATTCTTGCATGGAGCGAATCTTCAGCCGTTGTCTTTGCTAACTCAGTATTAGGGGCTAGATGTAATAGAAATTCCGGTATCCTTGATATGTTTGAAGCGATTTTAGGAAAAACTCCTAACTTTGGTTTCATCACTGATGAAGGAAGAAAAGCCGACTGGAAAATTGTTTTAAAAACAAGCAAAAAACCAGAAGCTCAAATTTTAGGCTCTGCAATAGGGCTTAAAGTCATGGCGGAAGTGCCTTATGTTGTTGGACTTGATAAATATTTAGACAATCTTCCAGATGAAGATACAATCGCATACTTAAAAGATTTCGGTGCTGCAACAGCCTCAAATGGCGCGGTTGGTCTTTATCACATTGATGGCATTACGCCAGAGGCAAAGGAACTCGGAAGAAGCCTCATCAAAGAAAACGCAAAAGAATACGTTATCGATGATGCAGAACTCGAAAGAGTTTATAGATCCTATCCAGTTATGTGGAAAAAGCCAGATGCAAAAGTTCATCGTTGCTTCATTGGATGTCCTCATTTAACCCTAAAGCAATTAGAAACATGGACAGACGATATAATCGATGGTCTTAAGAAGAGTGGAAAAACTAAACTCGTTATTGATACGGTACTAACCACTTCTCCTGCTGTCATAAATGAATTCAAAAAAGAAGATAGATATCAAAAACTGTTGAATTCAGGTGCGCATGTATCTTATATTTGCCCACTTATGTATGCTGATAATCCAATATCAGGGAAGAAAACATTAATGACAAATTCTAATAAGCTTAGAACTTATACAAAAGCTAGATATTTCAAAGACAAAGATGTTTTAGAGATAATTACTGGTCAAAAGGAGGTCAAATAAGATGAAAGAATTCCACGGACGCGTCATTGCTGCAAGCGCATGGAAGGGCGAAGCAGTCGTTTCCCATGAAGGATTTAATACTTTGGCTTCATGTCAAACAAGTGCGTTATTAGCGACATCAAAGAAAATTATTGTTTCAGATCAAAACAATAAAGATCTTTATAAGAAAAACATCACAGGTAAAGCTTTATGCATGCCTGAAACAATTGGCTCTACAACAGGAGGAATGGTAATCCAAACTATTGCGGTTAGAAATCTAGCCCCAAAAGCATGGTTATTCTCTCACCATATCGATCCTTTAGCAGCATCAGGCATTATCCTATCTAATGTTTGGAATAACGCTAACATCATTGCAATAGATGAACTTGGCGACGAATTCCTTGAAACGGTTAAAACCGGCGATTCAATAGAAATAAAAGAAGACGGAACAGTTATAGTCAAATAGCATTACTGCAAAACAAGAAAACCCCTAAGACGACTGCCTTAGGGGTTTTTAACTTATGAATTATAATCCGAGGAACGGAAGAATCATCGAAACTGCTGCAGCAGTAGATTCAGATGATGAAGAGGAAGATGAACTTGATGAGGAATTGTTCATTAACATGACAAGAATAGCCATGAATAAGAAGAGAATTCCAAATCCGAACGTTAACCAAGAAACGATTTTTTCTGATCCTCTCTCTTTTGTTTTAGCAAAAACATTCAATCCTCCACCGGTAATAGCGCCGGAAGCACCTTCAGATTTACCGCCTTGAAGAAGGGAGAGAATGATAACAATCAATGAAATGATTATGAAGATTATATCGTACCAATGCATAATTTTTGTTCACCTAAACACACATTCTTAAAAGAACGCCATATAACTTTATTATAGAAATGACTTTTTCGCAATGAAAGAATGATTGATTCATCACTTATTTGTCTTTAAATATTCTTCTTTTAGAAGAAGAAATTCATCTAGAAGTTCTTTGTGTGTATCCTCCCCATATGTTTTTCTGAATTTTTCGACATTCCAAGGTTTTTCTGCAACGTTTCCAATGCCCTTTTTATTTATTTTTATCCATTGACAATAATGTCTAATAACCGTGTCTTCGTGGATAAAGTGCTGGTCATTAAATCTTGGTGAAAGAATTTGTTTCGTTTTACTGAGTCCTCTATTTAAAGCGGTTTGATCTGGCATAAAATATTTATTGTTAATTACTTTTTTTCTTACTATATCAAAATGATGGTTTTCTCTTAATTTAGCTAGATTCATTAATAAGACACCAGAATTACAGTAATTTTTACCAAGCCAATGTGAACCTACCTCATCTTTTACCATTCCGATATCGTTATTCCCTAAATCCGTTGAAAAGACTTTGTAGATATCATCCATGATGACTAAATCAACATCTAAATAAAGGAGTTTGTTTCCAAATTCAGGATGGAAATCAGAAAGCAGTCTAATCAATGAAAGCGGCGAAAATTTGCCATTATAATTGACCGATTTTCCTAAATGTTCCATCATCTCATCGGTAAGGTCTAGTAAATGAAATGAAATGTTAGGGTTGTGTTTTTTAACTTTTTCAGCAATAAAATCGAGTTGTTCTTGCCTGAATGCGGCATATTTCTTCTTTTTTGTGATGAAATTACCCGTTCCAATAAAAATATTTAACGGATGCTTGGTTGTTTTTGCCATTGAAAGACACGTAATAAGCAAACCATCAAAACATTTATTATCTAAGCAGAATAAAACGTTAACTGTTTCAAGGTTATTCATCGATAGCCTCCATAAGAGTGGTGATTTTCCTTTCGGAGTAGTCGCCATATTCAGCTCTTCTATCTAAAAGTATACCATCGATTTCTGCATTTTTCGCACAAGCAACGTCTTGGAGGGAATCACCAATATAAATGCAGTCCTTTTTTGAAGGATTCCCAGAAAGTTCAATGGCTTTCAAAAGAGGGTCTGGATAAGGCTTTGGTTTATTAACGGTATTTCCTCCAACTATGAAATCGAAATATTGATCCAGATTGTTTGCAACCAATGCTTTTTTGATGTAATCGGTGTGATTTCCTGAAACAATCGCTACACGCACCCCTTCTTTTTTAAGTTTTTCCAAAACTTCTCTAACTTCGGGGAAGAAAGTAACCTTGGCTATTTCTTCTTCATCAAACATCTTTTCATTGAGATATTTATATAAGGAAAGAATCTTTTTTTCATCTCTAATATTAAACTTCTCGCACATCTGAATAAATGCCATATGGGTAAGTTCTCGAACGTCATTTTCGCTTAAAAAGATGCCTTCTGTGGCGAAGGCCATTTGAAATGGTTTAACTAAGCCAGGAAGGGAATCCCCTAGCGTTCCATCAAAATCGAAATAATAATATTTTTTCATAAGGATGCCTCCTCTTTTAATTCAAAAATAATATCGCGAATCTTAGCCGCTCTTTCGAAATCATATACTTTAGCGGCATCGCGCATCTCTTTTTCAAGTTTTTTGATTTGTGCCTCGGTATCTTTTTTCGAAAGCTTTTTACGAATAGTTTTCGCAATCTTGTCTTCTTCTGTTTCGGAATTGGATAATGGAGGGCGTATATCTTTAACAATAGTTTTTGGTGTAACGTTATGCTCGGTGTTGTAGGCTTCTTGTATTTTTCTTCGACGATTTGTTTCGTTAATACATCCTCTCATCGAATCAGTCATATAATCAGCATACATGATAACCTTGCCATTAGCGTTTCTAGCTGCACGGCCAGTAATTTGTATTAAGGAAGTTTTAGAACGGAGGAATCCTTCCTTATCAGCGTCAAGAATGCAAATAAGTGAAACTTCAGGAATATCTAATCCTTCGCGCAAAAGATTGATACCAACTAATACATCATATTTTCCTTTTCTTAATTGATAGATTATTTCAGTTCGTTCTAATGTTTTTGTTTCGTTTTGAAGATATGTTACTTTAATTCCTTCCGATTTTAGATAAGCCGTAAGATCTTCTGCCATTTTTATCGTTAAAGTAACAATCATTACACGTTCATTTTTCTTTATGCGCTCATTGATTTCTTGCATCATGTCGTCTATTTGGCCCAACGGTTTTCTAATTTCGATTATTGGGTCAAGCAAGCCCGTTGGTCTAATTATTTGTTCTACGACTTCATTATTAGCTTTATTGAGTTCATATTCTCCAGGTGTCGCAGATGTACATACGACATTTTTAGCCATTAATTTTTCGAATTCATCAAAATTCAAAGGTCGATTATCTAGCGCGGAGGGCAAACGGAACCCATATTCAACTAGCGTTTCCTTTCTTGAGCGGTCGCCAAAATACATTCCTCTCACTTGAGAAAAGGTAACATGCGATTCATCAACTAAAAGAAGATAGTCTTCAGGAAAATAATCCATCAAGCAGAATGGTCTTTCTCCTTCATTTCTACCATCAATATGACGTGAATAATTTTCAATGCCTGGGCAACGTCCAAATTCTTGCATTGATTCGATATCTTGTCTTGTTCTCATTTCTAGACGTTCGGCCTCAAGGAGTTTCCCTTCAGATTTGAAATAGGCAAGGCGTTCATCAAGTTCTTCAGAAATTGTTTTACAAGCAGCGTTGATTCTATTTCTCGATGAAGCGTGATCATAAGCTGGATATACGGGGTACGTGTGGTAAAGTTTGCGTGTCTCTCCACTTAATTTATCAACTTCAACGATACGTTCAACATCATCTCCAAAGCATTCAATTCTTACGTAATAATCACTTGGAGTCATTGGACATATATCAATCAGATCCCCATGAACTCTAAAATTTCCAGGGTTAAGGTCGAAATTGTTTCTAGTGTATTGAGAATCAACCAATCTTTTAAAGAGTTTATTACGGTCAAGCGTTTCCCCAACTCTTATTTCGAAAACTAAACCCGAATATTCCTCAGGATCGCTCAAACCATATATTGCAGCGACAGAAGCGACAACAATCGTGTCTCTTCTTTCGAGTATTGAGTTAACTGCACTTGTTCTTAATTGTTCTATTTCATCATTCATCATTGCGTCTTTAGCAATATATGTATCCGTTTTAGGGACGTATGCTTCAGGCTGATAAAAATCGAAGTTAGAAACAAAGTATTCAACGCGATTCTCAGGAAAAAGTTCCTTAAACTCACCGTATAGTTGGGAAGCTAACGTTTTATTGTGAACAAGAACAAGAGTTGGTCTATTCAAGGCGGCAATTATGTTTGCATCAGTAAAAGTTTTACCAGTACCAGTCGCACCTTTGATAACTTGAAAACGTTTGCCTTTTTCGATGCCTTTTAGCACTTCTTCAATTGCTTTAGGCTGATCTCCTGTAGGCTTAAATGGAGAAACTAATTTGAATTGATGAGTTGCGTCACTCATCTATTTTCTTCCCCTTTTTCTTTTTTCTCATTGATAATGGCAAAAATCCTTCGCCGTTAATAGTATTGGCTTTGTAGAAAGAAACAAAAGCGTTAGGATCAACCTCGGCAATTTTTCTTTCAAGATCTATCTGCTCTGATTTATTGATGACGGCTCTAAGTAATTTCCTTTTTTCACCGGTGTATCCGCCAATCGCATCAATAAGAGTAACGGAATGATCTAAATCCTTAATAACGAAATCAGATATTTCTTGGTATTTTTCGGAAATAACATCGCAAATAACATAACGGTCGGCGTTAATGTAAATAAATTGAATGGCAATTGAACATGTCATAGACGAAAGAATACCGCCTAAACAACAAATGCCAACGCTTGGTTGAGATAATCTAAGCAAGGTGCCTAAAAGAATTAAGATCCCATCAATAAAGAAACTTGAGATATCTTCTTTTATGCTCGTAAATTTAGCAAGTATGCTAGACAAAATAGCAAAGCCTCCAGTTGAAGCGTGCCCTAAGAAGGCCATGCCAACCGCAATGCCATCAAGGATGCCACCAATAATAGCGCAAAAAATCAGATTAGAAACATCGCTGCCAGTTAAAACATATGAAGTCAAAGAAACACCTTCGGGAGGATAAAGTCCACTCAATCCCAAGTGCGTTCCGATATCCAAACGATAAAATAAAGCATAAAAACCAGGGTAGGCAATCATAGCAATTGCCGTCTTAATGGAAAACTTCTTTCCGAGTAAAAATAAGCCTAAAAACCATAGAGCAACTTGAACAACCGCTACAACGATATCGCGGATGCCAAACCCCAATAAGGGTTCAACAAAGGTATCAACCATTATACCAACGGATGAAACGCCGCCTGAGACTATGTCCCATTTATTAAGAAAAACAGCATCACCAAAAGCAAAAAGAATGCATCCGATAATCACAAGCGCGAAATCTTTTACTTTTTTATAAGTTTCAGAACGAGTTACTTTTTTGATTGTGCCCGCCATAATTTTCTATCCTTTTTTGCCTTCTCTAGAAAGCATCTCTAAATAAGCTGATAAGAAATCGTCGATATCTCCATCCATTACGCCTGAAACATCAGCTGTTTGATAATCAGTACGATGGTCTTTGACCATAGTGTATGGGCAGAAAACATAAGATCGAATCTGTGAGCCCCATTCAATATTTTTTTGCTCACCGACAATTGATTTCATTTTAGCATCGCGTTCTTCAAGTTTTCTTTGCATTAACTTATCAGCAAGCATCTCCATACATGTTTGCTTGTTGAATAACTGTGAACGTTCAATTTCGCACGATACAACAATTCCAGTTGGAATGTGCGTAATTCTAACTGCAGATGATACCTTATTGACGTTTTGTCCTCCAGCTCCGCCAGAACGGAATGTATCAACGCGTAAATCTTTTTGATCGATAACAACATCTGCGACTTTGCCAAATTCTGGAACTACGTTTACAGAGGCAAAAGAAGTATGGCGTCTAGCATTAGCGTCAAAAGGTGAAATGCGAACTAAACGGTGAACGCCTTTTTCACCCTTTAAAAGGCCATAAGCATTTTTTCCGGATACTTTAACCATGCAAGATTTCATACCGGCTTCTTCACCATTTTCATATGAATACACTTGCCATTTGTAATGATGTTTCTCGGCCCAGCGTCCGTACATTCTAAAAAGCATATCAGCCCAGTCTTGAGCTTCTGTTCCACCCGCTCCAGGATGGATTTCGATTGTCGCATTCAAAGAATCGTATTCACCAGTAAAAAGAAGATCATTTCTCAATTCATGAATCTTCTTTTTTAATGCATTAATTGTTTCTTCAATGAGTTCTCTCATCTCTTCTGAATTGGCGTCAGAATCGTTCAAAAGCTCAAAAACCCCATCAAAATCCCCTTGGATTTGATTATATGTATCATATTTATATTTAGCATCGTTAAGCTTTTCGACGACTTCTAAAGCAGATTTTTGATCATTCCAAAAATCTTCTTTATTTTGTTCTTCGCTTAAGGTGTCTATTTCGTTTTTTAGCTTAGTGAGGTCAAAGAGAACCACCGAGCTGCGAAACGAGTTTCCCAATTTCTTGAGTTTCTTGTTTTAATTCGACTAGCTCTTTCATATATTCCTTTTTATATTACTATCTTTATTATTTTTTACTTGCTTCGAGGGCTGCAACTGCATCATTGTAATCTTTGATAACTTTTGCGTATGCTTCATCACCGATAAGATCGCGGTTTGCGCGGCGTAAGTTTCCTTCTGCAAGTTTGACTTTTTGTTCTAAAGTCATGTCGTCAGTTGGTTGTGGTAACGGATCGGCTCTTGTAAGATGTGGGACAATAGGTTCACCTTCTGAAGGTTTGACAGGAGTTTCAGAAACTTGAGCAGGTTGCGTAGGCTTCTCTTCAACCTTTTCTTCCACTGGCTTTTCAGCTTCTTTAACAGGTTTAGCGACAACTATTTTTTCAGGCTTTATTGCACCAATTGTTGTTCCTTCCTGTTTGCTTTGTTGATTATCGATAGCATCAGAACTTACTTGAGGTTGAGGTGCAGGAGCTTTCTTTTGCAAACGAACATTTATTAAATTAAATGCAGTATCAACAGCAGCTTTTTCGTTCATCTCGGCAAATAAGTCATAGCCTTCGTTAACGTAATCTTGTAAAGGATTCTTTTGTGCATAACTTCTTAAGTTGATACCGTCACGCAAATGAGACATTGTATCAATGTGTCCTTGCCAATTACGGTCAATAACTCTTAAAGAAATATTGCGTTCAATCTTATCTGCGTCTTCGGCAGGCCACGTCTTACGTTTGCTTAAATATGAAGCGTAGAGAATTTCACCTAAATCTTCACCAGCTTCATCAATTGGAGCGCCATCATATGCAGCGGCAGCAATTGACCCAGCAGGCAAGAATTGAGGTTCAACAAGACGTTTTAAGGCTTCGCCTGAAACTATATCCAAGTTAGCGTTCTTATCGATTGCTTGTTTGCAAAGATATGTACCGGTTGTCTTAAAGAAATCGTGGATTAAATCAACAATGTCGTCTGCCATTAAAATAGCATCACGTTTCTTATAAATGATATCTCTTTGCTTAGCTAAAACATCATCGTAATCCTTTAAGTTTTTACGAATATCGAAGTTCTTTCCTTCAATTTGTTTTTGAGCGTTAGTTACAGCGCTTGTTAGCAATTTAGATTCAATTGGTTCGCCATCTGCGTTCTTGCTAAATTGTTCGCGAAGATTATCTGGTGCAAAACGTCTTAATAATTCGTCGTCAAAAGAAATAAAGAAACGGGTGAAACCAGGATCGCCTTGACGTCCAGCACGACCACGTAACTGGTTATCGATACGGCGGGATTCATGGCGCTCAGTTCCAAAAACGCAAAGACCGCCAAGCGCCTTAACTTCATCGCTTAGTTTAATATCAGTACCACGACCAGCCATGTTAGTAGCAAGAGTAACCGCGCCAACTTCGCCAGCGTGAGCAATAATTTCAGCTTCACGAGCTTGGTTCTTAGCGTTTAAGACCTCATGAGGAATGCCAGCTTTAGATAATAAAGCAGAAATTTCTTCATTAGATTCGACTGATACCGTACCAATAAGTACTGGTTGTCCTTTTTCGTGTCTTTCCTTTACGGCCTTGACTAAGGCATCAAGTTTCTCCTTGTGAGTGCCAAAAATAAAGTCTGTAGCATCCTTACGTTGGATTGGTCTATTGGTTGGAATTACAACAACCTTCATGTTGTAAATCGTTTGGAATTCTTCTTCTTCGGTCTTAGCAGTACCAGTCATACCAGAGAGCTTTTCATATAAACGGAAGAAATTCTGATATGTAATTGTAGCCATAACGACAGTTTCTTGTTTGATTTCAACGCCTTCTTTAGCTTGAATGGCTTGTTGAAGACCGTCGTTATATTCTCTGCCAGGCATTATACGGCCGGTAAATTGGTCAATGAGTTGGATTGTGTGATCGGCATCAACCATGTACTCGACATCACGAGCCATAATGTAATTGGCCTTTAAAGCTTGGTGAATTCTGTGGACGAGATCTTGATATTCTGGATCGTATAGATTACGAATGCCAAACATCCTTTCTGCTTTGTTGTTTCCTTCGTCGGTTAAAGAACATGTCTTGTCTTTAATATCAATTGTAAAATCGACATCTTTTTTAAGAACTTTAACAAAACGGTCTGCCACTTGATATTGTGAGGCGGCAGTACGTGTTCCACCAGAAATAATTAATGGAGTTCTAGATTCATCAACTAAAACAGAGTCTGCTTCGTCAACTACGCAGAAATATAATCCACGAAGTACGCGGCCAGTTAAATCCGGAGCCATGTTATCACGAAGATAATCGAAACCTAATTCAGAGTTTGTCGTATAAGTAATATCACATGCATAGGCTTCGCGTTTTTCTGCTGCCGATTTAGAAGCAAGGTTCACGCCGACAGTTAAGCCTAAGAAACGATAGATTTGACCCATCCATTCAGCATCACGAGAAGCGAGATATTCGTTAACCGTAATAACGTGGACGCCTTTCCCGGTTAAAGCGTTAAGATAAACGGCCATTGTTTCTGTTAAAGTCTTACCTTCACCAGTTTTCATTTCGGCGATATCGCCATTGTTCAAAACTAATGAACCAATGATCTGAACTTGGAATGGTTTTTGTTTTAAAACACGCCATCCTGCTTCACGAGCCACAGCATAAGCTTCATATTTTATGGACTCAAGCGTAGCGCCATTCTTTAATTTTTCTTTGAATTCAGCAGTCTTTGCGCGAAGTTCATCATCAGTTAATTTGCTCATTTCTTCGTCATAAGCCATAACTTGTTCAGACTCGCGATAATACTTATTCAATTCTCTTTTTTCGATACGGAATATCTTTTCAATTATGTTAGCCACAGTAATCTCCTAAAAAACTTCTTTGAAATTCTATCATTACCATTAATGGTAATCAATGAAACCGTTAATGTTTTGCTCTCTTTGGTGGTTTAGTGCGGCACACAGAAAGTATTTTTACTCGTTTAGCGCCGTGTAAGGAAATTAGGTTGCAACAGGCCTTTGCTGTTGCCCCAGTCGTGATTAAATCATCCACAAAAAGGATTTTTTTGCCATTAACATCAACTCCTTCATTCCACGAAAGGTGTTCACCTATCTTTTGTCGTTCGTTAAAATTCAAATCAGCCTGTTTTACGTCATCTTTCTTAACAATCGCTTTGATATACCCCTTTCCAATCCCTTTAAACATTTCCTCAACATGATTAAATCCACGTTCGGCATTTTTATTTTCAAATGATGGGGCAGGAACTAAATAATAATCACGATATTTCAATTGTAAATACTTCTTTTGATTGACTAGAAATAATTCGCCTAGCTCTATATCAAAGCATCCTTTAAATTGGTAGATCATTTCTTTTAATTTATCATTGTAATAATAACAACTCGTTGCAGGAAAATCTCCGAGTTTAAAATTCATTATTTTTGCTTCCATTTCCAAAAAACACTTATGACATATATGAGTTTCTGTAGCTATTAATGAAGCCATAGAATTAGATGGGTTTTCACGGAAACAAATCTTACAAAAAGGTGTTGCAAAATTTAATTTCATTTATTGCTCTCCTTATGCTTGGCGTTTCAACTTCGGATATGAAAATCACATCCCCATCAGGAGCATCCATTTTCCTTCCGACCCTCCCAGCAATTTGAATAAGAGTTGAAGAATTATAAATGCTATCTTCATCAGCATTTACGACTATCACCTGAAGATTTTTAAAAGTTACACCCCTTTCTAAAACGGATGTAGTAACAAGGTAAGAATATTGATTATTTTTAAAATTCCCTATTATTTCCCCTCTCTTTTCTCTTTTTGAATGTACATATTCACCTCCTTTTATGAATTTAGACAAAACAAAATAAAGAGATTCGCACAATTCAATCGAAGGAGTGAAAATAAATACTGGTTTACCTTCCTTTTTATATTTTTTCAATTTATACAAAACATAAAAGAAAGATAAGAAATCGGGCATTATTTTGTTTACGGGAACTGGGATTTCTTTCTTGTGGAATCGAGTCCGCAATTCAAGAATCGAATGTCCTTCTTGTTTGAATTCTTGCAATATGCCATCTGAAGGCGTTGCACTCATCAACAACACATTCCCTCTTACTGATTTTTTGTACATTGCGATAAGCACGTCATTCCCTTGAAATGGGAATGCGTCTATCTCATCCATTATCAGGCAATCAAAATAATTTTTATAACGATATAGTTGATGGGTTGTTAGGATAACAATATCACCTTCTAAGTTATTTGTATGTTGACCATATACCGCAACGATTTTATTTTTTGGAAAAGCATCTTTTAAACGCCAATAAAGTTCAATTACGACATCCCGTCTTGGAAGAGCAAATCCAACCGTTAATCCGTTGTATATCGCATAAGACATTAATGCGTACGATATTTCCGTCTTACCTGCTCCACAAACAGCATAAACGAGTGTATCAATGCCTTTTTTATAATTATTAACTATAGTCTCACTTAATTTAGCTTGTTCTTGTGACAAACAATAATGAAGGTTTAAAGGTGCATCTTTTGAAGAAGGCTTTTTGTATCTTACCTCCTTTCCTTTAAAAGATATGCATTTGCGGCAGTAGGGTTTTCCGTTTAGAAGACCGAAATATTTGGGATTATGGTTACCGCATCTTTCACATGCAAAATCCATAAATTAAAAAGCCTCCTTCACTTATATAAAGGGGGCATTTTATGATTTCGGACAAAATAAATTATTATTTGCCTGTTGTTCTAGCTAGATAATCTAAGGCTTTTTCCTCATCAATAACGGTGATTCCTAATTCGTTTGCTTTATCAAGTTTAGAACCGGCGCCTGGACCAGCAATAACTAAATCAGTCTTCTTAGAAACTGATCCAGCACATTTAGCTCCGATGCCTTCTAGTATTTCCGTCATTTCGCCGCGTGAATAATGGGTTAGAGTTCCAGTTAAAACAATTGTTTTTCCATAGAAATACGAATTAATATCAATAGTATCAGTGCCAAGATAATCGAAATTAAGCGCTTCAGACCTAAGTAATTCTATTTCTTGTTTGTTCTTCTCTTCGGCAAAGAATTCAACGATTGATTTTGAAGCGACTGGTCCTACATCTGGTATTTTAAGTAACTCTTCTTCAGTGGCTTTTGCTAAGGCATCAAGGTTTTTATAACGTTTAGCTAAAACTTTAGCCATTTTTTCACCAACTTCTTTGATTCCGAGGCCGAATAGCAACCTTTCTAGCGATTGTTTCTTTGAGGCTTCAATTGCATCTAAAAGAGAATTCATTGATTTGTCTGACCAACCATCTAAGGCCTTGATTTCGTTAACGTGATCGGAAATGTTGTAAATATCTGGAATATCTTTAATAAAACCCTCAGCAAAGAATTCTTCTACGACGCTTGCGCCCATTCCGTCAATATCCATAGCATTCCTAGAAGCAAAATGGATCATCTTTTCTATTTTTCTCGAATCACAATCGGCATTAAGACAATAATGAAGATTCTTTACCTTTGATAATTTATGGCCACATACAGGGCAATTTTCCGGCATAATCCATTCTTTTTGCGTGCCGTCACGTTTTGAAATTATAGGGCCTGTGACCTCAGGAATTACATCTGCCGCTTTATGCAAGGCAACTTCGTCTCCGATCATTAAACCTTTGTCTTTAATGAAGTCTTCGTTATTAAGAGTTGCTCTTTGAACAGTGGAACCTGCTACACGAACCGGTGAAAGGATGGCGTTAGGAGTGACTCTTCCAGTACGACCAATGGTAATTACGATATCTAAAAGTTTTGTTGTTACTTCTTCTGGTGGGAATTTATATGCAATAGCCCACTTTGGAACCTTAGCAGTATATCCTAACGTATCGTAATCGTTTAAATTATTTACTTTAAAAACGATACCATCGATATCGTATGGCAAAGAATCTCTCTTTTTAGCGATTTCTTCAACATAAGCGACTAATTCGTCAGCCCCATGAAGTATTCTTCTTTCTTTGTTAGTTTTAAAACCTAACTCATCAAGGTAATCAAGTGCATTAGAATGAACGCGTATATCTAATTCCCTAGCGTTAACCAAGTAATACCAAAAACCTTCAAGTTTTCTTGAAGCAGCAACTTTTGGATCTAAATTACGGATTGAACCAGCTGCAGCATTACGACAATTGGCAAATTCAGGTTCTCCATTAAGTCTTCTTTGAACATTGGCGTTCTCTAAAGACGCTTTAGGCATATAAACTTCTCCACGCACTTCAAAAGGCCTAAGTTCCTTTACGTGCATTGGAATTGATTGAATTGTTATGACATTAGCCGTGACATCTTCCCCTTGCACGCCATCGCCTCTAGTGACCGCATATTGGAATTCTCCTCTTTCGTAAATTAGAGACATTCCTAAACCGTCTATTTTAAGTTCGCCTACATATTCGACTTCATTCTTTCCTAAAGCCACTCTGATCTTCCTATCCCAATCTCTAATTTCATCTTCATTAAAGATGTCGCCAAGCGAAAGCATGAGCCTTTTGTGGGGGATTTTCTTAAATTCAGTCTGAACTTGACCGCCAACTCTTTGAGTAGGAGAGTTCTTTTTCTTTAAATCAGGAAATTCCTCTTCAAGTTTCTGAAGTTCTTCCATCAAACGATCGAATTCTTGGTCTGAAACGCTAGATTGATTCAGGACATAATATTCATAATTATATCTCTCTAGCAAAGAAGTTAACTCTTTTACGCGTGCTTCGGCTTCGATAAATGTCATGCGTCTCCTCCTGCAGATTTAACTTTAGACAACATTGGGTGAGAACCAAGTAATGTTTTCTTTCCCGCTGCCCCAAAATCAATAACGATAATTCCTTGATCGATGATAGAAACAACTTTCCCATCGCCAAATTTATCATGGTGAGCAACATCTCCAACGCACCAATTAGTAACTCCATTGCTCTTTGGCTTTGGCGCTACCTTTGTAGGGGTAGGATTAACTGTTTTTGGCCTTCTATATCCAGGATCGAAAACATCATTTGTATCATCTGGATAATAACCATCATCCCACCCGCTGGAGCGACGTGGAGTTCTATCGCTCCTTGAAAAAGAACTATCAGAATAATAAGCCCCACCACGATTGAGCTCTAATCCAGCTTCTTTGAAGTAGATCGATGGCGACGCTTTTGAATCCGTGACGTAAGAATAGCCGTTGTTACAAGAACAGAATAAACGTTTTTTTGCTCTTGTAATGGCAACATAAGCAAGTCTTCTTTCTTCTTCATCGCCATCCCTGTTAGTTTCGGCAAGGCTTCTTTGAGAAGGGAAAGCCCCCTCATTCATTGAAATGATAAAAACATTATTAAATTCCAATCCTTTTGCAACGTGGATTGTCATAAGTGATACATAGTTTCCACCATTGATATCATCCTGTGACGATAAAAGGGAAACGTTTTGAAGATATTCGGCAAATGTCGAATCGGAATTGTTTGAGATAAAGTGATTGATATCGTCAAAAAGAGCATTGACGTTACCAACTCTATCTTCATCCGGTTCTTCTGTTTCCTTTAAGTATTCGTAATAGCCAATCTCAGTTACAAAATCTTTTAAAACTGCTGAATAGACCTCGAGATTATCTGTAAGTTTCTTCTTTGTCGCTTCCATTTTATCAATCAAAGAGCAAAGAGAATTTATAGCTCTAGAAGGAACGGCTGTTTCTCCACCATTATCCCTTAAAGACTTAATATAATCATATTCAGACATGCCTGCATCAATGGCTTCATTTCTAATTCTTTCGATAGACGCATCCCCTATTTTTCGTTTTGGAACGTTAACAATTCTTTCAAAAGCGACATTATCAAGAGGATTTAAAAGCAAATTGAAATATGCAAGAAGATCTTTAACTTCCATTCTCTCATAGAATCTAACTCCGCCGAAAATCTTGTATGGAATTCCACGGTCTTTTAAAGCAGATTCGAAAGATCTAGTCATATAGGAAGAACGATAGAGTATGGCAATATCATCGTATCTAGGTTGGTTGTCTTCGGTTTTATTTTGAGAAGCAAGACCTGAAATCTTTCTTGCAACCCAATCAGCCTCATCATTGCTCGTTGGAGCCATAAAGGTGACGATTTTCTCTCCCTCAGGGCCATTAGTAAACAAATCCTTAGCAACACGTTTTTTGTTCTTCATAATGAGTTTATTAGCCGCGCCAAGGATGGTTTTAGTCGAACGATAATTCTCATTCAAAATAATCGTTTCTGAATTTGGAAAATAGGAATCAAAATCAAGAATGATTTTTTGGTTGGCGCCACGCCATGTATAAATAGTTTGGTCAGGGTCTCCAACAACGTAAACGGATGTTGCTGGCGTAGTTAAAAGTTTTAGTAAACGATATTGGACATCGTTTGTATCCTGGAATTCATCAACGAGTATATGTTCAAATCTTCTAGACCATTTGGAACGAATCGATTCGTTGGTTTCAAGAATTTCAATTGTCTTAGAAAGAAGATCGTCGAAATCTAAGGCAAAAGCGTCGGTCTTTCTCTTTTCGTAATTGAGATATATTTTTAGGCATTCTCTTTCATCTTTAAACACTTCTGTCGATATAGTTATGTCCTCTGGATAAATGCCTCTGCTTTTCTTATTTCTGATATAACGCGTGGCTTCTTTTACTATCTCATCGCCTTTTTTATAACCTAGTTCTGCCGCACAATTGCGAATGAGTTTGCTTTGATCATCTTCATCATAAATCGTATAGGATTGAGGATAACCAAAAGCGTCATGTTCGATGCGTAAAAATCTTGAACAAAAAGCGTGAAAGGTTGAGATATGCAAAATAGGACGCATGCTGAGAGAATCTTCAATTAGTTTTGAAGCTCTTTCGTTCATTTCTTTTGCAACCTTATTAGTGAAAGAGATGGCAAGTATTCTTGATGGATCGACATTCATCTCAGAAATGAGATAAGCGATACGGTAGGTAAGAACTCTAGTTTTGCCTGAGCCTGCGCCAGCGATAATTCTTACATATTGTGATGTTGTGGATACAGCTTGATACTGTTTGTCGTTTAAAAGAGATTGATAATTCATAATGTTTTAACTGAAGTTAATTTTACCATTTTCAATCTTCTTCTTCCATATGATAGAGCCTTTAATATGAAAAATTTTAGGGGTCATAAATTCTTTATTTTGATAATGAATTTAAAGATAATATAATCATGAAATTTTTAAGAGAAAGAGAGACGCCTAATGAGAATATAGCCTTTATGGGCATTTCCGCTGGAGTTGTTGTTGGATTTTCCCTATTATGCACGTTCCTCCCTCTTTCTTCGCTTTTTGTAATCCTTTTTCTTCCTCTAATATGTGCGTTAACGACTTATTTTTGCAAAGATAAATATTTGCCATTTTATGTTATTGGGAGTATTGTCGTTTCGCTTTTGTGCACGGTATACAATATTTCAACCACTCTCTTTGACGTTGTGCCAGCCATAATAATCGGTTCTCTGTTTGGCTTCTTTTTGAAAAAAGAGTTTCCCTTAACAATAACGGTCTTCTTTTTGTCTTTATTGAAGGTTGGACTCAATTATTTGACTCTTTTACTTCTCAAACTGATATACGGCATCGATTTTATCGAAACGATCGTAAAATTACTAAACTTGCAAGATAAGGCATTCGTTTATGATTTAGTTCCAACGTTTATGTTTATTTACGCCTTGATTCAAATATTCATTTCTTTATTTATAATTTCCATCGCCTCTCCAAATCTCATAATAAAAAAATCAAAAAGAGAACTAAATATTGTTCTATCAATTTCTTCACTTGTTTTCCTTTTTACTTCATTCGGAATTGGATTCGTTCTTCCTTGGCTAGCTTACTTTTTGGCTGCAATAGGTGTTTATTTATCTTTAGCGTCAACTAAAGATTTGTTCAGGAAAAATCCATGGTGGTTATATATGGTATTAGGAATTTTGCTTTTTGCTTCTTTTTACATTTTTGCGTTCTTCTATGCAAAACTGGATAAAAGCGTGGCACCTTTACTCTTTTTAACATTTTTTGTATCCATTTCTTTATGTAGTTGCGTTTCAAGTTTATTATTTAAGGAGTCGAAAGGAGGAAAAGAATGAAAAAAGCATTAAAAAACTTTGGCTTAGGATTAGTATATTTCTTCTTGTTGCCTATTTTCCTCGTTATCGCCGCCCTAGCAAGCGTCTTTGCTTTAGGAGTGATCATTTATTACGTGGTTAAAGGACTGATTAGATTCTTTAAGGGAGATAAGTTTTTTAAGCCTCTTCCAGAAGACATTAAAGTTCAAGAAATCAAGGCTAGACAAGTTGAATTAAACGAACAACAAAATCAGCCTCAAACTCCTGCGTCTCCTGATAATCGAGTTTATATTCAACAAAACTATTATCAGCAACCTCAACCGCAATTCAACCAGCAACCGCTTAATAACGTTCAACAAAACCCATCTCCATTCCAACAGCCATTACCAAACCAAACAAATCAACAAGCTTATTTAAATCAGCCAAGCCAACAACAGCCAATTGGTATTCAAAATCCATCGCCACAACCAACTCAAATATCGCAAAATCCCCTGCAAAACCCATCTAATCAGATATCTCAACAACCGACATTCACCCCTACTGAAAACGCACAATTTATTGATATATCACACGATGATGAAGGAGGAGATGATTTATGAAATTTCTCATAGATTTTTCGCTCAACGAATCCGATAAAAGGCTTTTAATCATCCTATTGATCGTAATGATATTCCTTTTCATTATTATCGGCTTAATTGGTGCGTTAATTAGAACGGTTACCATTCATTTTGGAAAAAGAATGGATTACGAAGTCCATGAAGCGGTTATTATGCGTGTCATAACTACGCCAGAACAATTAAAGAAATATGGTAACGCAAAAAACAATCGTCAATTAGTCCGAATGGCTGTTATTCCATTTGCAATAGGCTTTTTTTCCTTACTTATTTGGATTATAAATTCAACAATATACGGAATTTGGGCAAGAGATTATTTTGGAGAATTCTCAACGTTGCTATTTAATTTTGATTGGGGCAACCCAAATAACTTTGCGAATTTTTGGGGATTAAACTTATTGGCAAAATGGCCAGATCTGATTTCATCTCCAACCTGGCATAATGAATATTGGGGATCTTATATTCTTGTTCCATTGTGGCTTCTTGCAATTGGCTGGTATTTAGTTGTTATTCAAGCATATTTAGCTAGAGCGGCAAGAATTAGCAAACTTTCACATTCGATATTTGAAAAGAGTTTAGATGACTTTGATTATTTTGATGACATGAAAGCGGCTGTTTCCTCTCAGTCCCCATCAAATACTCAAAATTCCAATAAACCCCAGTAAAACCCCTTTGTTTTTAAAAAACTCCTGCCAAAATTTGCAGGAGTTATTTTTAGAAGAATAGACTAATTATTTCGAACAAGAGAAATGCTAATAAAGCAATATCTATTCCTAATATTGCAAAGAAGATTCTTTTACGAGAGAGGTTCTTTTTTGCGACAACATCAGGATTTGGCTGTTCTGATATATTTGCTTGTCCCTCAATGCTTTGAGGGTTTATTTGCTGACCGTTTTGTTCCATAAATTAATATTTTAGGGCGGAAGACGTTCTTGGATATGGTTCAGTATCGCGGATATTGGCAATACCAGTGATATACATGAGCAATCTATCAAAGCCGATTCCAAATCCAGAATGGATGCATCCGCCATATTTACGGAGATTTAAATACCATTCAAGCCCTTTGGTGTTGCCGAGTTTATCCATCTTTGCCTTAAGAATGTCGTAACGTTCTTCTCTTTGGCTTCCTCCGACGATCTCGCCTTCGCCTGGAACGAGTAAATCAACTGCTGCAACCGTCTTGCCATCATCGTTTTCTCTCATATAGAAAGATTTGATTTCTTTTGGATAGTTAATTAAGAATGTTGGGCCCTTAACATATTGCTCAGTGAGATAACGTTCGTGCTCGCTTTGTAAATCCATTCCCCATTCAATGTTGTTATTTTCGAACTTATGTCCGTTTTTAACTGCTTCTTGAAGGATTTTAATGCCTTCTGTGTATTCCATCTTTGTAAATGGAGTATCAAGAACTTTTTGAAGTTTTTCTTTTGTTCCTGGAGCAATCCATTTCTCAAAGAAATCCATCTCATCTGGACACTTGTCCATAACCCATTTAATTAAGAATTTAATGCAGCTTTCAATGCAATCCATGTCGTCGTTTAAATCTGCAAACGCAAGTTCAGGTTCAATCATCCAGAATTCCGAAGCATGACGTGGAGTATTGCTCTTTTCCGCTCTAAATGTTGGGCCAAAAGTGTAAACATCTTTGAAAGCAAGAGCAAAAGCTTCAACGTGTAATTGACCAGAAACAGTCAATGAAGCCTTTCTTCCGAAGAAGTCGTTTATTGGATCTTCTTTGGAATCAGTGATTATTGAGAAAACAGACCCCGCCCCTTCAGCATCGTTAGCAGTGATTTCAGGTGTATGAACATAAACGAATCCATTATCTTGGAAGAATGTATGAACGCCCATTGCTAAAACTGAGCGAACTCTAAACAAGGCATCAAACGTATTTGTTCTTGGACGCAAATAAGCGATATCACGTAAAAATTCAAAGGACGTTTTCTTCTTTTGAAGTGGATAATCATCTGCGACATCCCCTAAAAGAGTGGCCCCTGTAGCGTGAATTTCAAAAGGTTGTTTCATTTCTGGCGTTAAAACAACTTCACCAACTATTTCAACGGCTGAACCCATTTTATAATGCGAAACTTCTTCAAAGAAAGGTTTATCTGCATCGTAAACGACTTGAACATTCTTAAAACATGTTCCGTCATGTAAGGCAATAAAGCCGACTTTGCCAGAGTTGCGGTTATTTCTAACCCATCCGTCAATTGTTACCGTGCCAAGTTTTTCAAGGGCACTAGCATCAAGCGCATACAATTCCTTGACGCTTATTGTTTTTTCTTTCATTGTCTATCTCCTCTTTTTTATATATTAGTCAAATTTACGAAAATCAGATATTTTCCAGTTTGGGTCGACCCCTAAAGTTAATGGAGCAAATACGTTTTCTTTATAAAGACGTTCGGCGACTTTTGCAATCATTGCCGCATTATCGGTTGTGCACCATAATGGTGGAATAATTAAGTCGATTCCCGTTCCATCTAAACGATTTTTCATTTGTTCTCTTAAATATGAGTTAGCAGAAACTCCACCAGCAAGAACAACTTGAGCAACATGGTAGTTTCTTGCCGCACGTGTCGCGCGATCAATAATCATTCCTATTGCAACATCTTGGAAAGACTTGGCCATATCATCGATATTAAGCGTTTCGCCTTTTTGTTCGAGATTATGAGCAAGGTTTATGACTGATGTCTTTAATCCTGAATAAGAGAAATCATATCCATCTTTACCGAGCAATGGCTCAGGGAGATTATATGTATGTTTGCCTTTCTTTGCGTGTTGATCGATTGGAAGGCCCCCTGGATATGGCAAGCCTAAGACACGAGCAACTTTATCGTAGCATTCTCCAACGGCATCATCCTTAGTTTCCCCAATTATTTCAAAATTGAGGTGATCTTTCATTAATACTAGTTCGGTGTTTCCGCCAGAAACTACAACGCATAATAACGGGAATTTGAATTCTCCTACATATTCATTGGCATAGATATGCCCAGCAAGGTGATGCACTGGTATTAAAGGTTTCTTATAAAGCATCGCCAAAGTTTTAGCTGCTTGAAGACCCACGTGAAGGCAACCGATAAGTCCAGGTCCTCTAGTGACGGCAAATGCGTCCATGTCTTCAAATTTAAGCCCAGATTGTTCCAATGCTTCTTTGAGACAAACATCAATATTTTCTGTATGCAATCTTGATGCGACTTCCGGCATAACTCCACCGTATTTAACGTGAACTGCAACCTGAGAAGAAACTACATTTGCTAATAATTTACCATCTTCAGTAATGGCTACTGCGGTTTCATCGCAGCTTGATTCTATTGCTAATATGCGAGTCATATAATACTCCTAATCATATATAAGGCATCTTCGCCATCATCGTAATATTTAGGCTTGATAACAACTTTTTGCCAATTGTTTTTCAAATAAAGTGAAATGGCATTTTTATTAGAGACACGAACCTCAAGGGTTATGAATTCAACGACTTCTTTTTGTTTCTTGCAAACTTCAACCATCTTATCTAATAACTTTGATCCGATGCCGTTGCCTCTATGTTTTTCATCAACACAAATACGATCAATGGTCGCGGAATTGAAAGTAATCATAAAATCGATATAGCCTACAACATTGTTCTCTTCGTCTACGGCAACAAAAACCTTAGCACATGGGTTTCCTTTATATTCATAAGCTATTTGATTTAGAGGCCACGGCTTAATAAAACAAGCAGCTTCTAGTTCGGCAACTTTTTCTATGTCGCTCTTTTTGATTTTGCGAATTGTAATATCCATTATAAATCCTTCAAATAAACAGGTTTTGCGCTTAAAACGTCTTTGCAAAGATTACGTTCGATATCCGCGTTCATAAGATTTTCTAAAACGTTAACCTTCTCTCCTTCTAAAGATAGATAAGAGACATCGCCGCAAATTTTATATTCTGGGTGAGCTACAATATACATTTTTATTTGCTCATTATCCATTATTGTGTCAGAAAGAATAATCTCATCTTTAGAATAGACTCCAACATAAGAACGTTTGCTACGAGCATTCATCAAGCAGATGGAACGCCCTTCTTTTGCTTTATACACTTCAAGAGAAGAAACAAGATATAGCGGTTTATTTATCGCAAAAGCCATAACTTTAGCGACAGTCATAGCGATACGAACGCCCGTATATGATCCAGGTCCTTTAGCAACGATTATTTCATCGATATCACCCTTGTTTAGTGAAGTTTTTGTAAATAAATCATCAATTTCTTTGATAAGGAATTCTGATTGTCTTTGCCACGCTTCATATTGAACTTCGGCAATTAAAGAATGATCTTTAGCAATTCCGACTGCTAAATTTGTATTTGAGGTATCAATTAATAAGCTAATCATGAAAGACTCCTTTCACTGAATTTATTAGTTCTTCAAAATGAGAGGTGTTGCCCTCTAAAGTAATCATGCGGTCATTTTCACCCATGTTCTTTAAAGAAATAGATAAAGTTTCATCAGGTAAAAGAGGCTCAATGTATTGGGGCCATTCGATAAAACAAACGCCATCTCCTTCGATATATTCCTCTAAACCAAGTTCAATATTTTGTCCTTCGAGACGATATGCGTCAATGTGATAAAGGGGGATTTTCCCTTTGAAATAGCATTTCATGATATTGAATGTTGGAGAAATTACATCTTCTTCAATGCCTAAGGCTTTGGCTACTCCACCAGTTAAGGTTGTTTTGCCAGCGCCCAAATCGCCTTTTAGTAAAACAACATCGCCACGAACAAATAAATTGGCGATAAACGAACCAAATTTTTGAGTTTCCTCTTTTGATTTTGAAATAAAACTGTACTGCATAGATAAAAGAGTTCTTTTAGAACTCCTAAATTATAGACCGCTTAGAAATAAGTTACTAGTAAGACAATAAACTAATGTTTGGAAAAGTTTTCTTTCGGAACAAAAGGAATTGTATCAGCCAAAAATGCAGCATACGCCTCCTCGATCGTTTTATCATCGAAAGGGAAGACTCCTTCTTCCATCATTTTACGCGTCTTAGCAAATGAATGACGCACGACTTTAACAAGTTCGGGTGAATATCCATAAGATTTGATGTTTTCTTCAAACTCTTGCTCATCAAGCAATTTGATGCTTTTATCAGGATATAGTTTCAAATCTAAATCATAATCGATGTAACGAAGAATGCCGTCATCCATAAGAGTTGGAGTAGCGATATTAGCGTAATAGCAAATGCCACCTGTTTCTTTAAACATGCAAATTACGTTAAGCCATTCCTTCTTGAAGAGAACAAATACGGCATTTTCTTTTGTTAGCCATCTTCGACCGTCAAATTCGGTAATTAACGAGGAGCGTGAGCAAACAAAATACGCGTCATCGGTTTCTTTCAAAAGGTAGCCAGGTGACCATTGGCGATGCATGCTACCATCATGCTTATACGCTTGGACAGTTATCCAATTTTTTAAATCTTTCTTTTTATCGTTCATATATGGAAACGTCTGTTTTGCAAGACTTCTCTTAAAGTATAAATGTTTTTCACTTTAGAATATATTTTTATTTTAGTAAAAAAGGCCGCTTAGCCTAGAAGCAGCCTTAAATGAAGATTTATCTATCTTCGTGACGAAGCGTTAAAGCATCGACGAAATCGAGAATTTTTTGAATGTCTCCCTTGTTTTGTTTTGTTGGTGCAGGATTAAATGGCTTTTCTAATGGCAAGACCATTAAATCATCTTCATATCCAACAGCGAAGAAAAGACCTTTGTCATTAACGGCGATTGCCATATCAATGAATGTCTTGTTTGTATCAAACTTAGAAAGGGCATCACGAACTTTCTTAGTTAATAAGCTCTTTGCTTTTCCGTTACCGTAGATGACCATTGTTTTGTTATCTTCGATAAGTTTACGTCCCTTAAGAGTATTAGGAGGTAAGGCTCTCTTGTTTCCTTTGAGATAGATAAGAAGATCATCATTGCTTGTAATTCCATCAAAATAAATGAATTTGCCAACAAATAATGTTTCTAATTGGCGATCGCCTTTCTTTTGTGCAGCTGCATCAGAAATTGATGCGTTAAATCCCTTATATGAGAAGGTCATATAGGCTCTTGATCCAACTTTGGCAACATCCTTATAAATGCCAGATTTGATAAAGGTATCTTCAGGAAGTTTGTCATCAACCGTTCCAGTGAGGTTTTCAACGGTTTGAGGGTATATGTATGCACAAGCATGATCGTAATACTCTTTGAAATATGTCTTCATTTGAGCGTTTACTTTCTTACGGAAAATCATCGAATAAACGGAAATTCCAACAAGAACCACGACTGTAACGCCTAAGGAAATATACATCGTAATGTTAGCGTTAATTCCATTGATAGCGGTAGGGACAATCCATCCAACTGCGATTAGAGCTAAGCCAACTGCAGTGATTATCCATTTGATGATGTTCAACTTCTTATAAATCTTATGGAAACTCTTTCTCGCTTCTTCAATGGCTGCTAATTCAGGATCTTCATAAAAATAATCGCCAGCGGTTTCAACTGCCTTTTCCTTTGTTTCTTCAACTTTAGCCTCTTCGGTTTGAGGAACTTCTGCTTCCTCTTTCTCAGCATAAAGATTGACTTCTTCTTCAGGCTCTTCTTCAATTACAGGGGAAGCGTTAGTTGTTTCTTTGGCGGTTTCAGCAGGTTTTATTTCATCAGCGAAGTCACTTTCTTCTTCAGGATTGACAACTTCCGCTTTAATGGTTTCAGAAGTTTCTTTAACTTCTTCTTTTATTTCTTTTTCTTCGTTTTCCATTTAGGTCTCCTTTATTAATCGGACAATGCACTATAACACGAAATCTAAATAAATTAATTATTTATTTTTATTTTATTTGCCAATTTATTTCTTCGGAACCATTATCAGTCAAAAATTGATTGCATTTGCTGAAATGATGATTGTTAAACCACCCTCCTCTGTTTGCACTTAGAGGTGAAGGATGATTCGCTTTCAAGATAAGATGCTTTGGGTTAGTTATTTTGGATTCATATTTCTTGGCAAAACCACCCCATAACATATAAACGATAGGTTGATCTAAAGTCTCAATATACGCAAGAGTATCATCAATGAATTTAACATATTCAGGGCGTTGGTGAGACAAAGGAAGGCCCGCTCTGACGGAAAGATATGCGTTCAAAAGAAGAACGCCTTGTTCGGCCCATGGAGTCAAATCACCATTTTCAAAATTCATTTCAATGTTCAAGTCTTTTTGTATTTCCTTATAGATATTTATTAGCGATGGTGGAAGATCCATTCCGCGAGGAACGGAAAAAGACATCCCCATAGCCTGACCCGGATTGTGATAAGGATCTTGGCCAATGATTACGGCCTTAAGAGTTTTTGGAGAAGTGAATTTAAAAGCCTGAAACATCATATCTCTAGGTGGATAAATGACATTTGTCTTATATTCGGCATCAAGAAACGCCTTCAAGGTTTTTGAGTATTCTTCTTGTTCAACCTTAGAAAACAAGTTCTTCCAATCTTTAATCATGAAAAATATTATAAATGAAAATGTTTTCTAAAAAGAAAATTGTTTGTTTTTTAGCGTTCTTAAATATCCAAATATTCAAAAATCCCTTGCAAAACCCCATTATTTTCATTTTAAAAAGTTTTATTTTATTTCTAACCGCCAATCGATAATTCGTTAAATTATTATTCTTAATACTAGTTTCCTCTTTTTTGCTTTATAATTTACTCGCTTACTATGTAAGCATGTTTAGAATCATTTTATAAAAGGAGAAAAGAAAAACATGCCATTTATTGAATCGATCCATGCTCGCCAAATAATTGACTCTCGTGGAAACCCAACAATTGAGGTCGATGTCCTCACAGAAAGCGGCGCTTTCGGAAGAGCTGCTGTTCCTAGCGGTGCCTCCACAGGTGAAAGAGAAGCTCTCGAACTTCGTGACGGCGACAAGAATGCCTTTGGTGGAAAAGGTGTTTTAAAAGCAGTCGAAAATGTTAATAAGATCATCGAACCAGAATTAATCGGTATGAGCGTCTTAGATCAAGTTGCTATCGATAATGCAATGATCGCTTTAGACGGAACCGCAACAAAGAGCAAACTCGGCGCAAACGCCATGCTCGGTGTCTCACTTGCAGTTGCAAAAGCCGCTGCTGATTATGTTGGTCTCCCACTTTATCGTTATATCGGTGGACCAAACGCCAAACAATTACCAGTTCCAATGATGAACGTCATCAACGGTGGCAAACATGCTGATTCTTCAGTCGACTTCCAAGAATACATGATCATGCCAGTTGGTGCAAAGTCCCTTTCCCAAGCTCTTCAAATGGGTGCAGAAACATTTGCAGCCTTAAGAAATATCTTAAAGAAGAGAGGCGACATCACTGCTGTTGGTGATGAAGGTGGATTTGCTCCTAACGGACTTAAGAGCAATGAAGAACCTCTTGAAGTTTTAGTCGAAGCTATCAAAGCTGCTGGCTATCTTCCAGGAAAAGATATCTGCTTAGGCATGGACCTTGCTTCTTCCGAATTCTACAATGCCGAAGAACACGTCTATGATTTAAAGAGATCCGGACAAGGCAAGAAGACATCCGAAGAAATGATCGCGATGTTAGAAGACTTCGTTGAAAAATATCCATTAATCACAATCGAAGATGGATTAAGCGAAAATGACTGGGAAGGTTGGAAACTCCTTACCGAAAAACTCGGAAAGAAAGTTCAACTCGTCGGCGACGATCTCTTTGTTACCAACAAGCTCTATGTCAAGAAAGGCATCGAACTTGGCTGCTCTAACGCTGTCTTAGTCAAAGTTAACCAAATCGGTACATTAACCGAAACTCTTGATACATGCCAAGAAGCTATGAGAAATGGCTGGACATGTGTTGTTTCCCACCGTTCTGGTGAAACCGAAGACACCACAATCTCTGATTTAGTTGTCGGCTTAAATGCTGGACAAATCAAGACTGGTTCTATGAGCCGTACAGATCGTATTGCCAAATACAACCAATTAATCAGAATCGAAGAAGAACTTGGCGAAACTGCTCAATATCCAGGAATTGATGCTTTCTATAACCTCTCTCCTGAAGCAAAAGCTCGTTTTGCTAAATTTGCTAAATAAGATTTATTAAAATCTTAAGTGCTATCTATTAGGTAGCACTTTTTTCTTATATATATGATATGATTTAGCAATGAATAAGCATCACTCAAAAATATTACTTACATTATCCACGATAGTTTTATCGTTGTCTTCGTGCACCGAGGTTACCCCAAGCAAATCTTCTGAAAGCGAAAATTCAAACATTTCAGAAAGTTTGAATTCGTCTTCTACTTCTTCTAGCAATGAAGCTAAGGATTCTTCATCGGACAATTCTTCATCTGAATCCCATTCATCAGAAGACACCTCATCTTCGAATGATCAACCGCAATCTAGCGAATCATCAGATTCAAAACCCGATGAAACAAAAACAATCTCAGTTTATTTTGGCGAGATTACAGATAAAACCGCCTCATCTACACCTGCTTATGATGTTAGCGATTCTATTGTCTCTAGCGTTTATTTCTCTAATTGCTTTGGCAAGAATGAAAGAGGCTCAACTGAAACAAATAGCAACGCTCTAAGAATGGGATCAGGCAAAAAGACTGGATCAGTTGATATTAACTTCTCCTCTGCTTTAGTTGTTAAAAGAGTAAACGTCTATGCCATGCAATACGAAGGAGATAGCGCCGTTGAATACAATCTTTCATCTAGCGCAAATCCAACTGGCATGGATATCACAATTGAAGGAAACGAATTTACAAAGTTCTCTTACATATATTTAGATAATGAAAATAACGATCCGTCCACTTCTATATCCTTTGAAGCAAAAGCCAAAGGAAGAATTTATGTGAGCAAGATTGAAATTTTACTTACTGATAATGGTGATAGCCCTTCTTCTAGTAGCCATTCATCTTCGGATAGCAATTCAAGTTCTTCATCATCGAGTTCTTCAAATGATTCTTCTTCACCAACTGAACCAGATATCGATGAAGACGGATATTATCAAGGAATAAATTGGAACGCTACAGGCGCCACTTTAAAAACAGCCTTATTCAACGTCATAAGCAAAAATACCGTTTCCATCGGTTATGATGGATTGTGGACCGCTTACGAAAAAACCGATCTTACAGATGAAGGCTACATTTGGGATATGTATTCAAATGAAAAATTTGATCCAAAAAATGACCGTGCCGGCAATTATAAAAGTGAAGGCGACGTTTATAACAGAGAACACAGCATTCCTCAATCTAAGTTTGCAGGAACCGATTCATCAAAAATGAAATCAGATATCTTCCACGTTTATCCAACAGACGGATATGTCAACAATAGACGTAGCAATTACCCTCATGGCAACGTCTCTAACGCTACATATACATCTAAAAATGGCTCTAAGTTAGGAACAGGAAACAACAATGGATATAACGGAACGGTGTTTGAGCCAATTGATGAATATAAGGGCGATTTTGCTAGAACCTATTTCTACTTTGTAACAAGATACCAATCTTCCATTCCATCGATGAATTATGACTCATTTGCAAAAAATACATATCCATCTCTTTCTACGTGGGCATTGAAAACTTATTTAGAATGGAATGATCTCGATCCTGTTTCCGAAAAAGAAACTAAACGTAATGACGCGGCCTATTTATTGCAGAAAAACCGTAACCCATTCATAGATCACCCTGAAGCCGTCCATAAGATTTGGGATAACGCAATTTGATAAAATTCATTTACGTGACCGTTACTATTTTTTACCTAATTCACTATTGCAATGGAAAAAATTACCGGTATAATATAGCCATAGGAACAGAAATGGATCTTCCTACCGTAAGGATAGTTGGGTTAGTTTAGGATCCGTCATATGCCTGCTGTCTATGTCTCGTCGCGATAGTTTTACGGGACAAGACGAAACTGAATTTTGCAAGATGTCTTCGTAAGACATCTTTTTTCTTTGCTTTATCAAACAAAAAGGAAGACAATTTTCTACGAGGTAACACATATGGATAAAATCGACTTGTCCTACTTAAGCAATCCCGAAACAATTGGAGTGAACTTATTAGACGAACATTCTTCGCATCATTTTTATGTTAATGGAAAAGAGCCCGTTCTCTCTTTAAATGGAAAATGGGATTTTTACCGTTCTTCAGGCTGGATTGATGAATTATTGGATTATCAAACGTTAGCATTTAAAAAATGCGAGCTTCCTCGTTCTGCGGAAATGGAAGTCCCCGAGGAACTAATTTATTCAAATTCCGAATATGCATGGGAGGGAAAGGAAGATTTAGAGCCTGGAGAGGTTAATTTATTACGTGATCCAGTTAATGTTTATCGTAAAATCTTTTCCTTGAAACAACTTCCAAAAGGAAAGAGGCATATACTCAGATTCGAAGGATTTGAATCCGCGATATACGTTTACTTGAATGGACATTTTGTTGGATATTCAACAAGATTATATGTTGACTCAGAATTTGATATAACTCCTTATCTCGAAGAAGAGAATGAAATTGTTATCTACAATTTCAGATGGAGCTCTTCTTCATGGATGTTAGATCAAGATTTTTGGAGATTTTCTGGACTATTTAGAGATATTTCAATTATTGGAATTAATGAAATTCATCTTGAAGATATCGATGTTAAAACAGATTTGATAAATTCACTCAAAGACGGAATATTGAATATTAAAGGAAGAACAAATAACCCAGGCATCGCACATATTTCTCTTTGTAAGGGTGAGAAAACTCTTTTAAATGAAGAAATTGCATTTACCGAAAATCACTTTGAATTAGAAAAAACAATAAAAGGAATTCTGCCATGGTCTGCAAAAGAGCCAAACCTTTATTGGCTAACAATTACTCTTGTCAATGAAAAAGGCAATGAAGAAACCTCTTCTTTAGAAATTGGTTTCTCACATCAAGAGATTATCAATGGATGTGTTTATTGGAATGGAACACCTTTACTGATCAAAGGGGTAAATTGTCATGAAATTGATCGCTATAATGGAAGAACAACATCTTTAGATGATCTTCTATTCGATTTCAAACTAATGAAGGAAAACAACGTTAATGCAATTAGATGTTGCCATTATCCAAACGATAAAAAGCTTTATGAATATGCGAATAGATATGGTTTCTTTATTATGGATGAATGCTGTATCGAAGCACATTCAAGAGTAATCGAAGGAAACTACAAAGACGTTAGCAAATATCTGCCTGGCTCTAACCAAAAATGGGAAAAAATAGCTTTAGATAGAGCTTCATCAATGTATGAAAGAGATAAAAATAACGTTTGCATATTTTCTTGGAGCTTAGGAAATGAATCTGGCGGAGGAATGAACCTAGCTAAGATGTCAGACTATCTTCATTCAAAAGACAAAAAACGTCTTGTACATTATGAGCCAGAGTGGTTTAATCCCGAATTAACACCGTATGTTGATATGCGTTCTTATATGTATCTCCCTGCAGATAAATTAGAGCAATACCTAATAGAAAATCCATCTAAGCCCGTCATTGAATGTGAATATGAACACGCAATGGGAAATTCATGCGGCAATTTTGATGAATACATGCGAGTCTTTAGGAAATACCCGAACTCTTTAGGTGGATTCATATGGGATTGGATCGATCAAGGATTGTATGTTGATGGAAAATTGTTTTATGGCGGAGATGCAAACGACGTGCCAAATGATTTGAACTTCAACTGTAACGGAATTATCTATTCCGAAAGAAAAGAGGGCATGCGTGTATCAAAATTACGCACGGTTAACTATATGTATTCCCCTCTTCAAATCACTTTCAAAGATGGTTTGGCCTATCTTTCATTAGATCCATTTTACGTCTCAAAAGACTTTACTCTTTATTTAGAAGATTACATTAATGGAGTCTTAGCAAATAAGCAGAAACTCATTTGGAATGGTGAAGAGAGTTTATCTCTACCATCTACAACATACGAGGAAGAACATCTAAGAAAGATTAGAGTAATTAACAAGATTAATAAATCGCAGGTCTTGTTTGATGAGCCTAAGGCATTTAATTATCGCGCCAAAGCAAACGAATCACCAATGCAATATATCGATTCTCATCGTTATGTTGGCATGCGCGATGAAGAGGTTGCATTCATATTCTCTAAATCTGGTTTAGGAACGGGGTTAGTTGGAATTGAAGTAAATAGAAAAGAAATCTTAGCTTCTCAAGCCAGATTAACATTCTATCGACCGATATCTGATAACGATCGTGGAAATTTATTCGCGATGAAATCGTCTCTTTATTTAGGTGTATCTAGATGGAATGGTCCAATAAACGTTCAATCAGATTCAAATAGAATTGAATTTACCTATCTCGTCGGTGATAAAGGTGCAAAAGCAACCGTCTCATATATCTTTAATCAAGGAAGATATATCGATATTGAACTTCATTACTATGGCGTTTCAGGAACGCCATCATTGCCGTGTTTTGGCATTGATTTACCATTAAAGAAAGATATTAAAAACTTCAAATTCTATGGTATGGGTCCCCTAGATTCATATTCCGATCGACTTGCCGGAGAAAATATTGCAATATATAAATCCAACGTAAACGATGAGTTATTACCTTATTCAATCCCTCAAGAGTGTGGCAATCACGAAGAAACTAGATATGTTGTCTTCCCGCTTGAAAATGGACATGAATTAGTTGTTGAAGCAATCGATAAGCCTTTCTCCTTCAAATACCTTCCTAATGATGAATTTGAAATTGATAATGCTAATCATATTGATGAATTGCCTTCTTCAAGAAAGAACCATCTAACGATTTACGCTGCCATGCGCGGCATTGGCGGAGATGATTCGTGGGGAGCAAACGTTCATCCTCAATACGAATTAAGCGGAGAAAAAGAATACTCACTTAAGTTTAGATTAGGAATTAAATAAATCTTGTACAAACTCCATGTTGGTAAATTTCTAACATGGAGTTTTTTAATATTAAAAAGCCCTTATCAAATGATAAGAGCTAATGAGAGAAAACAAAGGTTTATTCGCTACGCAAAGCAACAACTGGATCTTGTCTTGCTGCTGCCTTTGCAGGAATGATGCCCGCAATCATTGTCAAAGCAATGCTAACCCCTAAAATGATTAAAGCAGAATACCAATTAAGGTTAGCAATCATTCCAAGATTAAATGCGACACCAAGCGTTAAATTAAGAATAATTTCGATTATATAAGTAACGGCTAAGCCAAATAACCCTGAAGCCGCACCAATGATCAACGTTTCCGCGTTAAATAAGTGCGATACGTCTTTCTTTCTTCCGCCAAGTGAACGGATAACGCCAATTTCTTTAACGCGTTCCATAACGGAGACATAAGTAATAATTCCAATCATGACAGTCGAAACGACAAGCGAGAGAGACATAAAGCAAACCAAAGCGATTGTTACGATATTGATAACACCATTAATTATTGAAATAATGACGGCCATGTTGTCAGTATATTTGATTTGTTCTCTGTCCGCTTTAGCAAGGGTTTTCCCATTAGAAAGAGTAATGCTATCATCGGATTGCCATCTATCAAGATAATCTGTAACAAGGTTTTTGTCTTTAAATGAATGAGGATAAATTTTAATTGTTCCAGGAATATCATTTCCGCCTAAATCACGAGCGCTAACAGTCGCAGTCTTGTTAAGACTTGCAGAGCTTCCTGAAGAAGAACCTCCGCTAATCATATTAAATATTCCAGCTAAAGAATTAGATGAGCCAATTAATGCCGCACCTTTATATGTTTCATATTCGCTTGAACCAATTCCATCAGGGAAATTGACATTATAGGTAAATCCAATACCAGAAATGAAATTATGATTGGAATAATTGATAACGGCTGAAGTAAAACCAGATGCGTCTTTATTGTTTTCAACATATGATTTAACGAATTTAGTAACAGATGAATCCATGTTGTCTTTGAGATATTTTCGAACAAATGCCTCCGTGTAATATAACCCCGAACTCATGCAGCCGTAAGAAATGTCTTCTTTTGGAGCAAGAATGCCAACGATTTTCATCTTTGTTCCACCACTAAGATCTCCCTTATCACAAAAAGAATAATCATATGCCTGCATCTTTAAAACATCAGAAGTTGACGTTGGATCGTAAAGATCATTGTATGTATAGATAGAATCGTTAGGATAATAGTAATATTCCTTATTCAACATATCATTAACATTGAATGATTGCTGTTTTTCCCATAAATCCATATCCATCTTGTCTTTTTGATCTGAGTAATAGTAAATGGCATTGGCAAATTCATCTTGCCCGTAAAATCCAAGTAAAGTAAGAACGAATTCAGTCATGGCATTCTTGTGATTCAGAACTAAAACCATTTCATCCTCGCCAGTCGCGTATTTGCCTGCGACAACGTCGTATTGGCTAAGCACGTAATCTTCATTAGGCAAAGCTTGATTTACGGCATCAGTGTATTCATCAACCATTGAAGCAAACGCTTTATATTCTTTGTCATTAATGTTTTCAAGAATCGTTGAACAAATGCCAGTAATTCCGCTTATTGAATAACGGTTTGTTGCTAATTGTTCATCGGTATATCCGTTTAAATGAATGTCTGAATGAGTGTATAAGTTGTTTTTGATGTTTATTCCATAATCAAGGCCTAACGCGGAGTAATATTTTGTTGGCATGTCTTTTATGAACTGGACATAATCTTCAGTAATAATATTCTTAGATGATGCGGCATTCATCGAAGATGAGCTATTAATCAATGTTTGTGTGACAAATTGAACATCGATTTTTCCATCTTTCCAAGAATGGACAACGGCATCCGCTTGTTGACCGGTTGTAGTTGAAGAAAGTAAAGAAGTTAAATCCCAGGAAGATTCAGCGATAGTTACAGGATATTCCGAAAGCATATCGTCTTGCATATCGCTAATGTACCCTGTGACACCTTGTGAAACAGCTAAAACAGCAGAAACGCCAACGATGCCAATTGAAGATGCAATCGCAATTAAAGATGTTCTTTTTGATTTAGAAAGAAGGTTCTTCGCAGAGAGTTTAAAAGCGGTCCACCAAGACATCTTCGCTTTCTCTTTTTCTTCATTAACTGATACACGCACCCCTTCTTTTTCCTCTTCTTCGAAGGAATAAGGATTTGTGTCTCCAACAACTTCGCCATCTAAAAGATTGATGATTCTTGTTGAATATTTATCAGCCAATTCAGGGTTATGAGTAACCATGATAACAAGTTTTTCTCTTGAGATTTCTTTAATTAAATCCATGATTTGAACGGAAGTAACCGAATCAAGAGCACCTGTTGGCTCATCTGCTAATAAAATATCTGGCTTATTGACTAAGGCTCTAGCAATTGCAACTCTTTGACATTGACCTCCGGATAATTCGCCAGGTTTTTTTGTATACATGCCCTTTAGGCCAACTCGATCAAGTGCTTCTTTAGCAAGTTTAACTCTTTCTTCTTTGTTAACGCCGCTAATCGTTAAAGCAAGTTCAACGTTTTCAAGAATGTTTTCGTGTGGAATTAAATTATATGACTGGAAAACAAAGCCGATCTTGTGATTACGGTATACATCCCAATCATGGTCTTTAAATTCCTTAGTTGATTTGCCATCAATTATCAAATCACCGCTTGTATAATGGTCAAGTCCACCAATGATATTCAGTGTTGTGGTTTTACCGCATCCTGATGGGCCTAAGATAGAAACAAACTCATTTCTTCGGAAAGAAAGGCTAATCCCTTTTAAGGCTTTAACCTCCATGTCTTTTGTCTTGTAAACTTTAGTAATTTTATCTAATCTCAACATGTTTTTCCCTCCTAAAAAACTAACATGCAAAATATATAATTTATCGAAACTAAATTAAACAAAAATAATTAATATTTTTCTCTACTTTCCAATTTGAAGTTGTAGAATATAAAACCATGAGCGATTATTCAAAAACATTAAAAATTATTCCTGAACAAGTTTCACCTTTTAAGGAGATTAGACCGTCTGCGATATTGAAGATTTTGCAAGAGTTAGCAATAGAGCAAACTGAATCTTTTGGCTATCCAAAAAACGTCACAGATCAAAAAGGCGTCATATGGGTTGTAGCAAAGCAACATGTTGAAATAATGCGCATGCCAACATACGGAGAAACAATAACCGTCTCCACATATACGCATAAAACAATGCACGTCCTTTTCCCTAGAACTTATGAATTTAAAGATGAAAAAGGCGAATTAATAATCAAAGCAACCTCAATTTGGTCATTAATAGATATCAATAAACGTAAAATGGTTAATCCGATTGATTATGATATTGAAATCCCCGATTTATCAAACGGAAGAAAATTTGATATGGCTTTTACCGGACCTATTCCTTTTGATTTGGAAGAAGAAAAAGAAATGAAAGCGGAGTATTCATTTTGCGATTTCAACGGACATATCAACAATACTTCATATCTTGATATAGCAGAAAATCTAATGCCAATTGAGTTTTTAAAAAACAATCATTTAAAGTCCTTTGACATCAAATATATTCATGAAGTTCCTCTAGGTTCATCTCTTCCATTGAAATTTGGAGTACGTGAAAATACCTATTATTTTGTTAATGAAGCCTTTCAATTACAAATGAAATATTGAAAAATCCCCTATAAAACCCCCATAAAATAAAAAATGCAGAACTTTTAGATTCTGCATTTTCATTTAAGTTTTTCCTTATTTGATAAGGGAGTTTTTGCACTTGCCAGTTGTGCGATACTCTTCCATATTTTGGAGAGTGATTTCAATCATGTCGATTAAGGCGTGTTCGGTTGCGGAACCGATATGTGGAGTGATAAGAACTCTTGGATAGAGATCAACGATTAATTGATCTTCTTCGTTTGGCATGGCTTTTGGATCATGATCTTTGTTGAAGAGAACTTTTTCATTATCGATGACGTCAAGTCCTAAACCAGCGATCTTTCCTTCTTTAACGGCAAGGAGAGCGGCCATATTGTCCATGACTTCACCACGGGCAACGTTAACGATGATTCCGTTCTTCTTCATCTTGGAAATCATATCAGCAGAGATGAACTTATCGTTTTGTCCTTTGATATAAGCCATATGGCAAATAACAATGTCAGATTCAGCCATAACTTCTTCTGCTGTTTTCTTCATTTCGATTAAGCCTTCGCAAGCTGGGGAAACAAAGACATCATATCCAATGACTTTAGCGCCGACACCTTTGAAGAGGGAAGCAGTTGTTCTACCAATTCTTCCGCATCCTAAGATACCAACTGTGCAATCACGGATTTCCTTAGAGAACATTTGGTCGGTGACTTTGAAATGTCCTTCATGGGCAATAGAAGTTGCATATGCGGCATTACGGAGTAACATCATTGCTAATGTTAAGGCTAATTCGGAAATAGCATTTGGAGAATAGCCAGGAACAAAAGCAGTTTCGATACCAAGTTCTTTGCAAGCTGCAACGTCAACATGGTTATAGCCAGCTGTACGGGTTAAATAGTATTTCAAACCAGCCTCTTTTAATTTTGCGAGGTGTTCTTTGTCAACGACACAGTTGCCACGGACCATGACATTTTCATATCCGAGAGCAAGTTC
This sequence comes from Hallerella sp., assembly GCA_963648925.1. GTDB lineage: Bacteria > Bacillota_I > Bacilli_A > RFN20 > CAG-826 > UBA4951. The sequence continues at coordinate 41,453 of CAVJFO010000015.1, read as the reverse complement.
ATAGTTATCGTTATTGAGATATTCAGGACGTGTGACCAATTCGTAACCATATTGTTTTCCTAATTGTTCAAAATATGGTAATTCGTAGCCACGGCATCCGAAGCAAATCATTTTCTTTTCCATAATTTTTCCTTTCAAATACTTTTGTTTGCAAATCTATTTTACATTAATTCAAAGAATTAAATAAGAATTATGCAACAAAGAAGATTCCGCTATTAGAGAGGACTGTGAGTAAGATGATCCAGATAACGATGCCGATAACGGATCCAAAGGTACCGATTAAAGAGATATGGGAAGCCATTTCTTTCTCTTTATCGAAGCTGATGCAGTATCCAACTGCGACTGTTGCAGGTGGAACCATCCAAGTGATAACAGAAGAGGCTAATGTCTCAACGGAGATAAGTTGTGAAACCTTTCCGCCTTCTGGAACAAGCCATCCAGTTGCATTGGCAATAACTTGGAGAAGAATAAGAATAGCTAAGACGATTGCTGGAGCGACAATGACTTTAAGTCCAGTCCAAATCCAAGCATATTTGTCGGTTGCAGCATCTTTGATATTTGTGCCACCTAATGTGCAGCCGATAGCGAATAAGATGATTGTGGAAGATAATCCACCAAGAGTGTTGGCAGCTTGATAGAACCAAGGTAAGGTAACATCAAATCTCCAAATAGCAACTGTTTTTGTTGCTTGTCCACCGCTTAACCAATCGGTTGGAACAAAGTTGACACCTGGGATGGCTTGTAAGACCCAAAGGAGTAAACCAGCGAAGGTTGCGATAACGATTGGGTTAAGGAAGACTTTCTTAAGGATTGTCTTGGCTGATTTATCAACTGATGGGGCAGCTTTTGTATCGTGGCTAACGGATGAAGTTGCATCTTCTGGGGAAACTTCATCTTCAATGCCAGCAATAGCAAGATAAGCATAAGAATAGAGGAATACACGATAGGCAACGTTCATGATGTTGAAGTAGTTACCAGCTGTGCTTCCATAAACAGAAGCGACGATTGGATAGCCGAAGAATGTTGTGGATCCAAAGGCGAATAAAACGGATAAGACTGTTCTCTTTTTCTTATCTTTAACCCAGAAGAAAATGAGTTTAGATAAGAACATGAAACCAACATAGAAAACAAAGCCCATAACAAAGTTAACTATGGCGCCAACTCCTTCTGTTGCCGTAAAGTCTTTCATGAATGAGCAGAAAGCAAGGCATGGCAAACAGACAGTCATGACGAATTTTGTCAAGACTTTACCCGTTGAGTCAGGCAATAGCTTCTTCTTAGTGAAGAAAAAGCCTAAAAGAATGAAGATAACTGTTTTGGCAATAGCAACCCAGAGATTTTGGGATGACAATGCTTTAACAAGGTTATCACCGACATTTGCATCGGCTGCTAAAAATGCGTTTAGAAGCATCATATGATTGCTCCTCCTTTACGGGTAGAAATTATAATAAATTAGTCATTGCTTACAAGTATTTTTTTATCAATATAGCGTCATAAATGCATTTTTGGTCTTAATTTGACTTTTTTAAGTTATTTAAAAAAGGTCACCTTAAAGATGACCTAAATTTTACTTAATTTTTTTACTCGTTATATGAGTCTGGAGTTTTCATGTTCCCGTCCTTATTGTTGAAGGTGAAACAAACACGTTTAAGATCCGCTCCTCCATAATAGTTTTTATATATGCCAACAGAAAGTTTCCAATTACCAGTTGGGTCAGTGTAATAACAATAATCAAGGTTATCATCGGTTTCAGTAGTTAACGTCCAACCTTTTTCGACTAATAACGCTTTATATTTCTCAATATAATCGTCGCGTTGAGTCTCTGTTTCAAATTCATTGGTTCTAAATGTTGCATATCTAGCAATACTTTCATCTTGCTTATTTTTAGCGCGAACAACTACTTCATCTGTATAGCCAACGTTTGTTGGATATAAGAAAGGTATAACCTCATCAACTCCCCATTCTTTTAAAGAAGCGAGAAGGGTGCTTGGATAGGTCGTAGGTTCGCTTGGGTTGATTATCGAATCCCAATCGTGGTTGATTGTTGTTGTTCCGATTGAAGAATAAGTTCCAACAAATTC
>CAVJFO010000015.1:0-39008 GCA_963648925.1 Hallerella sp. | reverse complement strand
ATTTTTTCTTCGATGGTATCTTCTGTATATGTAATTGTGTAATTTGTTGTTCCGTATGTAGAATCAGGATCGATTATTTTGTATGAGGCAGTGTAATTTTTTGAAGATGCAAGTTCGGCTCTAGCTGTCTCTAATTTGTCATGATAAGTTTCATGCGCGTATGGTTGAAGGTGATCTATTGTCGCAGTTCCAATCTCACTAACAGAACCTTTGATTATTTGTCCGCCTTTAACGGATTCGGTGTCCTTTCCGTATGGATCAGTCACGATTTCAAAGCCAAGAGTATCATCATCGCCAACAGTTATTGCAAAAGAATCAGGTGTGATATCTTGTAAAACGAAAGAAACAGTGAGATATGTGGTTGCCCAAATAGAAGAACCAACATATTCATAGCTCTTTCCTCCATCAAAGGATTCAAAGTCTGAAGCGGTAACTACCGCGGATGTATCTGAATCTTCATCAAACTTAAATAGATTCTCATAATAAGAATTTACCCAGTGATATTCGTTTCCTTCATCATCGTATTGCGTTATTTTGCCAACTTTGTTTTCAGAAGTTAACTCTTCAACCGCAAGACGAACTCCACTACGAACATACTTTTTATGGAAATCATTATTGCCTGTTCCGTTGCGCTCAACTACGTCTATTTGATAAGCGTCAGTGTTGTGGTAAGGATAATCTTCATCATCCTGATTTTCTTCATATATGGTGGTAATGTCGTAAGCGCCGTATAACGTTTTTGCTAATGTCTTAGGATTGTAGTCATATAATTCTTGAGACAAATTAACTTTCATTGCGCCTGTAAGCTTATTGAAGGTTTCTTCCGCTAAAACTGTGCCATGCCCAATTGAGATATCATATCCGACTAAAATATCTTCCTCTCCTTCAAGATAGGCATAGATTGTTGCTTCGCCTTCATTTCTTGCGGAAAGATATGCTTCATTGCTAACCCCTTCGATCTCTGAGCAGGTAACAATTGAAGTGTCGCTAGAATAAAATTTAACGTTTCCTTCAGTTTTAGAATCTTTAAAAATCGCATAAATCGATCTATTTTGATTTAGACGCAAGGCCCCTTCCATATGAAGAGTGAATTTAGCATGCGTTGGATCAACGTGCGGAGCCTCGCTAGAGCTTCCCGAATCATTTACGCTTGAAGAATTAGAAGATTCGCTAGAGGCAACCGATGTATCCTCTTTTGAAGATTGGCTGCTATTCGCATCAGAAGATGAATTAACTACTTCACCACATGAAGCAAGAACGGTCAATGAACTTAGAATAAAAACTAATGATTTCTTTTTCATTTATATCCCCTTTCAACTAGATATAATAAGGTTATTAAATACTAACTTAGATAAATTTCAATATTTATTTATTTTTCAATTAATCCTCTAATGTATAATCTAGTGGCAAAAGGAGAGAAAAAATGAACCCTTGGAAAGACATTGATAGCAAAAGAGTTAACGAAGATGAATTTGTTGCCTATATCGAAATATCTAAAGGCAGCAAAAACAAATACGAATTAGATAAAGAAACAGGATTGCTCAAATTAGACAGAATTCTTTACACTTCAACACAATATCCACATAACTATGGTTTTATTCCTAAGACATATGCGGAAGATCACGATCCATTAGATGTTTTATTGATAACATCTGAACCTATTATTCCTATGACCTTAGTTCAAGGAAGACCAATTGGCATGATTGACATGGTTGATCAAGGATTGCCGGATGCAAAAATATTAGCAGTTTGCCCAGACGATCCATTCTTCAAAAATTATAGCGACATCAAAGATTTGCCTGATCATATAGTTCAGGAAATCACTTACTTCTTTGAAACATATAAAGTTCTTGAAGGAAAAGAAACTCGCGTCCCTGGATTAAGAAGCAAGGAAGACGCCAAACAAGTTATCAGAGAAGCAATTGAAAGATACAAAGAAAAGTTCCCTAACGATTAATCATTAGAAACTATCCATTTATTTATTTCATTAACATAATCCTTGTTAGATTCGTAATAGGTCATATGCCTAGCGTTATCAAAAACAAGGATTTTCTTTTTCTTTGAGCCAAGAGAATCATACATTAACTCATTTTGTTTCTTAGTGGATTCATCCCTTGAACCATAGCAAACAAGCGCTGGAATAGTTATTTCTTTTAAATAAGGGGTTGTCTCGTAATCTTTTAAATTGCCAGTTGGAGCAAATTCCGATTCACCCCAGGCAGTAAGATATGCGACATTTCCTCTGATTTTTAATCTCTTCAAACACTCTGGAAGAGCAGGATCATCCGTCGAATAATCAAAAACAGTAAGTTTCATATATTTATTCGTTACATCTAAAAACGCTTGATGCGTGTACTCGTTTTTCTCTTCCGCGTCTCTAATTATCTTCTGATCTTCCTCACTCATTGTTTGGATTATTTTATGGGTTTCTTCTTTCCATAAAGACGCACTAGATAAAGTTGAAGATAAAGTAAGAGACAAAATATTAGTTGGCTTATTTTTTAATATGAATAATTGAGCAAGCATTCCTCCCCATGAATGACCAAGGAGATGATATTTTTGTATTTTTAACGTATCTAAAAGATTTTGTAGTTCATCAATCCAAAAATCTTGGTTATATACCTCATCTTTTAAATGGTCTGGTCTTGAGGAATAACCGCAGCCAATTTGATCGTAATAAATTAATGGCCTATTAGATAGATAGGCAATTGGCTTTATTAATTCCAAAGAATTATGTGTACTTCCAGGTCCACCATGTAAAATAACTAATGGGGGGTTTGCTCCATCAGGATTTATAATCTTTACGTAAGTTTTAAATTCTTTAAAATCTATGAATATTTCTTTTTCTTCTTCTACCATAGTTACAATTGTTAACGTTATGAGAAATAATTTCAAGAAACATTATCTTTTTATTTTATTTTGAGAAATATCTAGTATCATTTACTAGGTCAATACTAAGGAGGATACAAAATGAGTGTAAAAATTGTCGGTGACAGCACCATGGATTTATCTAGCAAACTTCAAGAAGAATTGGGCATCCATTGCGTTCCTTTTTCGATTCAATTTGGCGAGAATTCTAAGAAAGACGGTTCCTTTCCAAATGAAGAAATGTACGAATACAACAATACCCATAAAGATATCTGCCTTTCTAGCGCAGTAAACGTTGGAGAAGCAATGGAATTCTTCAAAAAAGAAGGCAAAGATGGAGATGACCTTCTTTACTTCTCTATTTCATCTAAATTGTCTTCTGGTTATCAAAACGCTTCAATCGCTAAAGAAGATAACGAACACATTGAAATATTCGATTCTGAATCTGCTTCTTTAGGTATTGCGTTGCAAGCTTTGAAAGCTAAGGAAATGGCCGAAGAAGGTAAAACGCTTAAAGAAATAGTTGATGTCATGGAACAATATAGAAAAAACACCAATGTTTCATTGATTGTTGATGATCTTTCATTCATGGCAAGAGGAGGAAGAATTTCTAAAGCATCCGCCTTGGGCGCAGGCTTATTGAAATTTCATCCAATCCTCACAATGAAAGATGGAACTTTCTCCGTTTATAAAAAGTTAATGGGAAAGATTCAAAAACTTGGCCCTAAATATGTTGATACAGTTACCGAAGGTTTTGAGAATATTGATTATTCCTTAGCGCTTGTTGGATATACTTCGGAAAGAGACTCCACAGTAGATGAAATTGTTAACGCGCTTAAAGCAAAGGGTTTTAAGAAAGTTATTGAAACAAAAACGAATTCAACAAATGCCGTCCATTCTGGCCCAAACACATATGGAATTGCATACGTATCTTCAATCAAGCCAAGCAAGTACCGTTTCTTCATCGGACAATTGAGCGATAAGCTTAATTCTGACGCGGCAAGAAAAGCCATTGAAGATGAAATCATCAAATACAAACAATAATCCTTATTTGATTTTAATTTACAGCCTGATCTAAAAATCAGGCTTTTTTATTATAAAAATCCAAAAATACCCATCAAAACCCGCTTAAATTAAAAAAATAAAAGGATATTCAAATATACGAATATCCTACGCAAAAGTGGCTTATTTTCCTATAACGGAGGAAACTATTCCATTATAGTATCCCATTAAGATTCCAAAGAAGTTTTCGTTATAGAACATCTTTCCAATCGTGTAAACGGAAGAATCGGATAAATATAGAACGCTATCTAAGAATGTGTAAATTGGTTCAATTCCTGATAACGCAACAAGTGCAGCAGAAAACGCCGATATATCAACAAAGGCAATACACACGCCTAATAAACCGCCGAGCAAACGATTTACTACGCCAATGCCTTTAACGTGGTTCAATTTCTTGGCGATTATTTTTAATATTATGAGAATGATATAACCGGCAACGAACAATGCTATGAATCCGATGCCGACAAAAGTTAACGAAGCCAACGAAGTGGAAAGATATACGGCAATTGTTGATGTAGCACCGCTTTCCGGTAATGAATTCATTAAGAAATTCATGACATAACTTTGTAAAAAGGAAGGAACTCCAACTGAGCCAAGTCTTGATTGAATGACCTCAGCAACCGTCATTTCTGCGCCTGGATAAATAGCCTCATTAAGATCGGCTTGGCTAACAATCCAATTCATGACGTTATCTGAGCCAAACTTAGTTTTTACATATGCATCGGCGATATCATTACCTGTTGCAATCAAATATTGTGATCCTTTATCCACGAAGAAATTAGCATAATTACCCTGAATGGTTTCTCCCCAGCCATTTAATGTGAATAGCCATTCTCCAATGGGCTTAGCTAGCAAATAAGCAATGCCAAAAACGATCAACATTCCAAAAAAGTTAAGCAAGGTGTAAAGAAAACCTTTAGCAAGTCCTCTAATAATGCAAAAAAGCACGATGAGGAGGAATATCAAGGATATCCAGTCAAATTTGAATGTCTGATCAGAAGTTGGGAAATAATTTGCTAGAATTATCATAACGATTTTATGGTAACGTGTTTTATTGTTTTAAACAATAAGGCAAAATCGAAAAATTAGTTTTTATCGGTATTTTTTATTTTAAAAAATCTTCAGCGATTAAACAGAAGATTTATATTTAAGAAAAATTTTTAAAGTGCGTTTTGCGTTACGACATCATTTTCGGATTTAATCGCTTCGGCAGCTATATTTGCCTCATTACGCTTTGCAAGTTCTTCAACCATCATCTTCTCTTGCTCTTCTGTAATGTGATATCCGAATCTCATAATGAGATAAGCAATAACGAACATAGCAATAGTTAATCCGATAATGATAATGCCAAACAAAGTAAGATTAGCCTTACCATCCGCATATATTTGGTCTATTTGCCCATTGATTAACGTATTTACTTCTTCTCTACTCATCTCGCCAGAGTTAATGTTTGCTTCCGCTTCACCAATTGATTGGAATACGGCATAGAAACCGCCAGCAAAATAGGCAAGATAACGGATGCCTAGATTCAAACCTGAAGAAAGTTTTACGTCTAGTGGTCTCCAAGCAAAGCAAATGGAATCCTTTCTTTCCCCAAAGGTATATTCGTTATAATCGATCGCATCTTGAAACATAACAATCAAGGCAAGATAGAATAGCCCCGAAGCAGCAAAAAAGATGAATGCAAATAAATAAAGAATAATGTTTTGCCACGCAAGCCACTCGGAAGAATTTAATATTGGGTATCTGCCATTGAGTGGGAAACCCAAAAGGAAGAAAGCGGCATAGAAAACAGCAATAACGATCGTCGTAAATAAAAGAATGTTCTTCTTTGATATTTTCTTAGCCAATAAAGGATAAAAGGCTTGTGCTGCAATAGTTCCAACAATATAGAAAACCGATATAACGGTTGCAATCATTGCCCCATTTGGATATCCATATAAGAAATAATAATAATTTGTTCCAACACCTGTAAGAAGACCTTCACCAGCATAGCAAAGGAACATTGCTATAGCTGCAGCGCGTAATTCCTTATTCTGAATAACTACTCTAAATAAATCTAAGAAATGGGTTTTTTCAGATATTTCTTCTTGCTTTGGGTCCCTCTTCTTTTCCTTACAAAGGAAGAAAACGAGCGTTTGAGAAATTAAGAATAGAGCGGAAAGTCCAACAGATGCCCAAAGGAAAACTTCTTTGTATGTTCCTAAATTGCCTGGACCAAGCGTTAAAACGGCAAAAGAAAGGAAGGTTCCAATTGAAGCGGCAATTGTCATAGACGTAGAGATTTTAGCTCTTTGTTTTTGATCGTTTGTCAAAGCTGGCAACATCGACCAATAGCCAATGTCATTCATCGTGAACATCAAATCCCAGAGGAAATACATTACGATCATAAAGGCAACAAAACCCCACCCATGAACTAACCCAAGCGAAGGAATTACAAACATGAGTAAGACCGTTATCGTGTTACCGATGGCCCCAATTTCTATCCAAGGGCGGAATTTTCCTAATTTGAAACGGAATTTTTCAATGATAAATCCCATGATTGGATCATTGATGCCATCCCAAATCAAAGCAAGCATCAAAGCGATTGTAATTACCGCATATTGCGCTTTAAAAGCGTCTCCGGAATCTAAAACTCCCGAAGCTAAAGCGTATTGAGTAAGAAATGTTCCTACTAATTGGTAGCATGCATCGCGGAAAATGCCTGACCAAGGAAAAAGGATTCTTGTCAACTTTGGCACTCGATCGCCTTCGTAAGTGCCATTATCGACCATCCTTTGAATTAGTTTGCTCATATTTGAGCCTCCTATTTAAGTGACTTAATTATTATAAATCGAAAGCGCTTACAAGCAATGAATATTAATGTCAGTTACAGGTGTTGCAAAATAATAATAATTATTTTCTTTTTAGTGTTATTTTTTACATTTTTCTATGTATAATAAACGCATGCTTAAGAATATATTAGACAAATTAAAAGAATCATCCCTATCAGTTCTGCCTGTTGCAGCCATCGTCATTATCTTATTTTTCACTCCATTGCTTCAATTAAGTGTCATGGAGATGGTCGTTTTCGTCGTTTCTGCTGTATTTCTTATCATAGGCATCGCCTTATTTAACGTCGGGGCTGAAATGGCAATGTCTCCAATGGGTGAGCAAATCGGCTCATCTTTAATTCGTTCTAAAAAGATTAAATTAGCCTTAGCAATCATCTTTGTTATGGGCTTATTGATTACTATTGCTGAACCTGATCTTTCCGTTTTAGCAACTCAAGTTAAGGAAGCAATCAATAATGTCGTATTAATCGTAATGGTCGGAATCGGTGTAGCGGTTTTCTTAGTCGTTGCTATTTTGAAAATCATCTTAAAAATTGATCTGTCTTATATATTAATGTTCTTATATATGGTTATGTTCGGTTTTGCTTGTTTGGCAATGGTTAGCCCAAATGGCGCAAAATTCATTGCTTTGGCATTCGATTCAGGCGGAGTTACGACTGGTCCAATCACCGTTCCATTCATTATGGCTTTAGGACTTGGTGTCGCTCAAACTGTTGGCGGAAGAAATTCTAAAGAGAACTCATTCGGTTTAGTCGCTTTATCTTCCGTTGGTCCTATCTTGGTCGTTCTCATTCTTAGCATGACCATCACCAACGTCCCTGAACAAATTATCAATCCTTCAGATTATCAACTTAGCGGGGATTGGTTGGCAGTTTTGAACACGGTTGGCGAAACGTTGTGGAAATCATTTAAGGAAGTCGCGTTGGCTTTAGGCTTAATCACGGTTTGCTTCTTTATTATCGAATTAATATTCATCAAACTTCCTCTTAAACAAATTATTCATATTATCATTGGCTTACTTTTCACCCTTGTTGGTTTAGTTGTATTCTTAACGGCTGCGACAGTCGGCTTTATGCCTACCGGTTATCAAATCGGAAAAATGCTTGCGAGTAAGGGTGCCGCATGGCTAATTTCCTTAGGCTTCATTCTTGGTTTCATTGTTGTTTTAGCCGAGCCTGCAATTCAAGTTTTAACCAAACAGGTTGAAGAAGTTACGATGGGCGGTGTCTCAAAAAAACAAATGCTTTTAGCTTTATGTATTGGCGTTGGCATTTCTATTGGCTTATCAATGGTGCGTATCGTCTTTAACTTCTCCATTCTTTATTATTTAATTCCAGGATATTTAATTTCCTTAGCCCTATCTTTCTTTGTTCCAAAAGTATATACGGCTATCGCTTTTGACTCAGGCGGAGTTGCTTCTGGTCCATTAACTTCTTCTTTCATCTTGCCTATGGCTATTGGTGCGTGCGTCGCATTATATGGCGAAATGTCCGAAAACATTCTTGCTGATGCTTTTGGTGTTGTTGCAATGGTTGCAATGACTCCATTAATCGCTATCCAAGTATTAGGCTTCAAATCCGTTATTCAAAATAAAATACGTGAGCGTTCAAGAACCAAACGCGTTCTTTCCGCTGACGATGAAGAGATCATTATCTTTAAATGAGGAGGGCATTTTATGAGTGAAATAAAAGACGATATCAAAAAAACCGTTCGCATTAAAAGAGAAGTTCGCAAAGAAAAGATCGATGAAATAAAAACTAAAGTCGCAGAAAAAACCGAAAAGGCAGTTGCAAAAGTCGAGAAAGGCAACGCTCCTTTAACGGCTCCAAAAAAGCTTAAAGTTTTATTCACCATAGTTCCTAGAAACAAAGCGGACTTCTATCTCGACATCTTAAAGGGATATGAAATCAACATGCAAATGGTTCTCTTTGGCACTGGCACCTTGCCACCAGCTTTAGCGGACCAGCTACACACCAATCCAGATAAGGCTATCATATTAAGCGTTGTTAACGCGGAATATGTTAAACCGATCATGAATGCGTACGAAGATAAATATTTTAAATTAATTAACGGCCAAGGAATCGCCTTTACAGTTCCCTTTTCAAGTGTGATTGGCAAGGCCGTGTATCAATTTTTAGCCAATATGGAGGCAGCACAATGAGCGAGAAAAAAGAATTAATTATGTGTATCGTCAATAACGGTTTCTCTGATTCCGTTATGGATGCGGCTAGAAGCGCCGGTGCTAGAGGCGGAACTAAAATTAACGCTAGAGGCACAGCAAACCCAGATGCTGAAGCAACATTTGGCATCACCATTCACCCTGAAAAGGAATTGGTCCTTATTATTGCTGATGAAGATATTCGTGACGGGATTCTTCACGCAATATATCAAAAAGTTGGTTTAAATTCGCCAGCACAAGGAATTGCCTTCTCCTTACCAGTTGATGAAACGGTAGGATTAGGTGGCAAAGCTATCAAAGAAGCCGTTAAAGAGGCAGAAAAAGAAACAAAATAGCCTATGCGTTTAGATGTTTTTCTTGTCGAGCAAAAATACGCCGAAACAAGAAGCAAAGCCTCTCAGTTAATTAAAAACGAGAAGGTTAAAGTAAATAATAAAATCATTACAAAAAACGGTTTTGATATTTCTGAAAAGGATAAGATTGAAATAATCGAGAATGATGTTCTTGAGTTTGTCTCACGCGGTGGACATAAATTGGATAAAGCGATAGATGTTTTTTCGTTGAATTTTCAAGATAAAATTATATGCGATATCGGTTCTTCAACTGGTGGTTTTACTGATTGTTCATTAAAACATGGTGCGAAGAAAGTTTACGCTATTGACGTGGGAACGGCTCAGTTGCATCAATCGTTAAGAAACGATCCACGTGTCGTTGTGATGGAAAATACTAATTTCCGTTACGTAAAGCCTTCTTTGTTTAAAGAAAAAATAGATTATTACGCTTGCGATGTTTCATTTATTTCCATAAAAAATATTCTCGATACCCTTATTTCGTTTAGCGAAAGCTTCGAAATAGTTCTTCTATTCAAACCGCAATTTGAAGTTGGTCCAGCAAAATTGAATAAAAACGGCGTTGTTAAAAAGAAAGAATATCTTGTCGAAGCGTTGAATTCTTTTCTTTCCTATCTCAAAAACAATTCCTTACACGTTCTAAATGCGTCTTATTCACCTATATTAGGTAACAAAGAAGGAAATATCGAATTCCTTTTCTATATTTCAAATAAAGGAAATGATTATATTTTCGATACCGAAGCGCTTGTCAAAAAAGCATACACATCCCTAAAAACATTGTAAAAAACTAATATCCTCATAGTTTTACATAAGATAAATGAACGTAAACAAAAATAAATAATTAATACACGTCTCAACTATTTTTAAAAATTGGCTTTTTACATTTCTGTTACATTACTGTTTCTACTTGTTGGTAGTTCTCTTTTACTTTATGGCTCATACTAGAATCGCAAAAAGAAAGAAAAGAGAAAAATGAACAAAAAAATCCAATTAATCTTAGGTGCCACAATGCTTGGTGGCATGCTTGCATCATGTGGAGGAAATAAAACATTCGATTCCTCTAAAAACATTTCCGTCCTTGTCAGAGAAGCGGGATCCGGAACTAGAGGCGCTTTCCTTGAAATCTTAGGTTTAAAAGGCGCTGACGATCCAACTGGTGCTATCGTTCAAACAAGCACTTCCGCTATCTTAACCGAAGTTTCTGGCAACAACTACGCTATCGCCTATGATTCTTTAGGCTATGTCAATGACACCGTTAAAATTCTTAAAGTTGATAACGTTGCCCCTTCTGCTGCAACCGTTAAAGATGGCACATATGGCATTTCTAGACCATTAAACGTCATCTACAAAGAAGCAACGATCAAATCCGAAGCAGTTTATCAAGATTATTTAACTTTCTTAGGCTCTAAAGAGGCTGAAAAAATGGCTTCCGATGAAGGATATGTTGCAATTCACGATAGCCAAACATCCTATGCCAAATCAGCTGATTACACAGGAAAGAAAATTACCATTTCTGGTTCAACATCATTACAACCATTAATGATCAAACTTGCCGCCAAATATAACGAATATCACCCAGAAGTTAACATCGAAGTTGCTGGTGGAGGATCTGGAACAGGTTATAGCAATGCTGAGAATGGCACTTCAATCTTCGGAATGATCTCAGAAGAATTCAATTCAACAAAGGCCGCTTCATGCACTCCATACACAGTTTGCAAAGATGGCATTGCAGTCATTGTTAACAAGAACAACACTCTTGATTCTATCTCAAAAGCAGATTTGGCAACAATCTACAATCCTAAAGCTGAGAGCCCAATCACAACTTGGTCTCAATTAATCAAATAATGATTGATTCTCAAAGACTAAAATTAAATAACATCAAAGAAAAAAGCGCAAAGTGGGGTTTCCTGCTATGTGCCTTTTTCTCGTTATGCTTGCTTACTGTAATCGTTGTTTTCCTTTTTGCATATGGATCGCCATTCCTTTTTAGATATGGCGTTGGGAATTTCCTTTTTGGAATGTCCTGGAATCCTTTAGGAGAACCCGCTTCATATGGCGTTTGGCCAATGATTGTGGCAACCGTTTACGTAACAGCATTATCCGCTTTGGTTGGATGTGCCTTTGGCTTATTTGTTGCCATAGCCTTATTCGCATTCGTTCCAAAAAGATTAGTAAGACCAATTCGCGCTTTAATTGACTTATTAGCAGGCATTCCTTCTGTTATATACGGTCTGTTTGGCCTTATTATCGTCGTTCCGTTTATTCGCGATTACCTCTCACCTAACGGAGTTGGATACGGAATTCTTGCTGCTTCAATCATTCTTTCGATCATGATTTTGCCAACGATGGTTGGTGTTTCCTTAGACGCTCTAAATTCTGTTAACCGCTCTTTCTATGAAGGAGCATTATCACTTGGATCATCAAAAGCTCAAGCCGTATTTAAAGTCATGGTTCCTTCAGCAAAAAGAGGGATACTTGCCGCATGTGTCCTTTCTACTGGCAGAGCGTTAGGCGAAACAATGGCGGTTATCATGGTTATTGGCGGCTCATCGCAACTTCCGACATCTTTAACTCAACCAGTAAGAACTTTAACCACAAACATTGCTATGGGCGCAATGGAATTGCAAGCGATCCCTGATGCATTAAGCGCTTTATTCTGCTCTGGTGTGGTTCTATTCCTCTTTTCATTATTATTGAATGTTTTATTCTCTGTTCTAGAAGGGAGGGGATATTAATGATTAGCCGCTCTTGGAAAGCCAATAAAGGCTTATTTGAATCTTTAAAATACGTTTCCTTATTTTCTTTATTAGTTAGCCTTGTTGCTCTCTTTTCAATTATCATCTTCATCTTTGTTAGAGGCGCAGGAAACATTTCTTGGCAATTTCTATTTGGCAAATATGGAAGCGAGGCGTCTATTTGGCCCGCTACATTAGGAACCCTTTATCTTATTCTTATATCTTTGCTTCTTGGTGTTCCATTAGGCATTGCCACCTCTATTTATTTAGTTGAATACGCTTCAGGGAATGGCATTGTAACCAAAATCATTCATGTTTCCATTGAAACGCTTGCTTCAATTCCATCCATTGTCTATGGCTTGTTTGGCTATCTCGTATTCGTTGTTTCCTTAAATTGGGGTTACACGTTGATGGGAGGAGGAATGACGTTAGCAATCATGATTCTTCCGTTAGTTGTCAAAAACGTTGAGGAAGCCCTTAAAGAAGTTCCTAATTCACTAAGAGAGGCATCTTTAGCTTTAGGCGCTTCAAAAATAAGAACGATCTTCAAGGTAGTTTTGCCTAATGCTCTACCGGGAATTCTAACATCCATAATCCTTTCAATTGGAAGAGTAGTTTCGGAATCAGCCGTACTTCTATTAACGGTTGGAATGGTTGTAAATATCGTTCCTACCTCACCTATGTCTGCAGGCACTTCATTAGCATTAGACATCTATTACTTCTCGCAATTTGGTTATATTGGCGAAGCCGGAGCCGCTTCACTTGCTTTATTAGTCTTAGTTTTATTCCTAAATATAACCGCTTATGTTCTTACATTTATATTTCAAAGGAGGAAAAAAGGTGGCAAATGAAATAATACAAAGCCAAGACCTTCATCTTTTCTATGGAGAAAAAGAAGCCTTAAAAGGCATAAATCTTTCCATCGAAAAAGGATGCATACACGCTTTAATTGGCCCATCAGGATGTGGCAAATCAACATTCTTGCGTTCATTAAACAGAATGAACGACCTTATCACAGATTGCAAAATAACGGGTAATGTCTTCTATCATGGAGAAGATATTTACCGTAAAGGAATTGACATAAATCTATTAAGAAAAAAGGTTGGGATGGTCTTTCAAAAGCCAAATCCATTCCCAATGTCTATTTACGATAATATAGCATACGCACCCCGTACTTTTGGTATTAGAGACAAAAAAACGCTTGATGAAATTGTTGTGAATAGCCTTAAAAAAGCCTCTCTTTACGAAGAGGTAAAAGATAACTTAAAACACTCTGCTTTATCTTTATCAGGCGGGCAACAACAACGTCTTTGCATCGCAAGGGCTCTTTCAGCTGAACCAGAAGTTCTTTTAATGGATGAACCTACTAGTGCGCTTGATCCAATATCGACCGCGAAGATTGAAGAATTGATGGTTGAATTAAAAAAGGATGTAACAATAGTCATTGTCACGCACAACATGCAACAAGCTTCAAGAGTTGCTGACTATACCTCATTCTTCTTATTAGGGGAACTTGTCGAAACCCAAAAAACAGAAAGTCTCTTTTCTCAGCCAATTGACAAAAGAACGGAAAATTACATTACAGGGAGGTTCGGATAGAAATGGAAACAAGATTCGAAAAAGAAATAGATTTGGTCTTAAAGAAACTCGCAGAAATGGGAGAATTAGCTGCCAAATCCGTTGAAAAAGCTTTAGAAGCATTAATTGAAAAGAATGCCCTTATTGCAAAAGAAGTCATTGAAGAGGACAAACATATCGATCAATACATGAAAGATATCGAAAGTTCATGTTTTAGAATTCTTCTTCTAGATCAGCCTGTTGCTTCAGACTTTAGAAAGGTTGGCTCTGCCCTTAAAATGATCACCGATTTAGAAAGAATCGGCGATTACAGTGTAGATATCGCCGAAGAGGTTATCTCTTTCCCTAATGAACCATATATCAAATCGTTAATCGATTTGCCAAAGATGGGCGCATGCGCTTCAACACTTGTAAAAAAGGCCGTTCGTTCTTTCATTATCGGAGATGTTGAGGAGGCAAGATCATTAGAAAAAGACGATGATCGCGTTGATGAATATTACAAAAATATTAAGCGAGAACTCCTCTCTTTGATGAAAGGCGATGAGAAAAACGCTGAACAAGCTATAATATTTATGATGATTGCTAAATACTTAGAAAGAATTGGCGATCACGCGGTAAACGTTGGCGAATGGGTAGACTATTCTTCAACTGGCACCCATCTTAACTCATGATTATGGAAAAACAGTTAATCTATTGCGTAGACGATGAAGAAAGCATTCGCGCACTTTATGAAGAAGCCTTATCTATTGGAGGATATGAGTGCGTTTCTTTTCCTGATGCCTCATCTTTTTGGAATGCGTTAAAGAAAAAACGACCAGATTTAATCATTCTCGATATCATGTTGCCAGGAATGGATGGAATGGCTTTATTAAAGAATATCATGGAAAGCGAATATTCCTCGATACCGGTAATAATGGTTTCAGCAAAAAGCAAAGAAACGGATAAAGTCAAAGGTTTAAATGAAGGTGCTTCTGACTATCTTTCCAAGCCTTTTGGCGTCATGGAGTTATTAGCAAGGATCAAAGCAAATCTTCGTAAAATATCTAGATCAGATGTCGTTAAATATAAGGAATTAAGCCTAAATAAGCAACAACACGAAATATCCCTTAATGAAGAGGTCCTTCACCTATCATTAAAAGAATATGACCTTCTTTCTTATTTTATGGAAAATGTCGATAAGGCTCTCTCTAAAGAAGAACTCTTATCAAATGTTTGGGGAGTTGATTGCTCAATCGAAACTAGAACGATCGACATGTTCGTTTCAAGATTAAGAAAGAAGCTAATGGATTCAACGATTTCTATCGAAACCGTTAGAGGTTTAGGCTATATCATGCGATGAAAAAGAAACTAGCATTTTGGAATTCATTAATCATCGTTATTGCAATTTCAATATTGCTATCTTTTGCTATCCTTTTCGCTAAAACGGCCTTGGTTAACGAAGCAAAAGAAAACACTATATCCTTAACACACGCTTATAAAAACGCCTTTAACGGAGATACTTCTTCCTTAGTTATTGAAGATAAAAACATTAGAGAAACGATCATTCTTTCGGATGGTTCAGTGTTATGGGATTCGGAAGAAGACGCTTCCAAGCTTGAATCCCATGCTAACCGTGAGGAATTTATTGCGGCAATTTCTAACACCCCTAAAGTCGTAATTCGTTCTTCAGAAACTTTTGGCGTTGAATATATTTACTACGCTGAGGCGAAAACGATTTCTGAAACAACATACGTTGTAAGAGTCGCGTTAAAAACATCTTCTTTAACCTCTTTTGCCTCTTCTTATATTCCTTGGATAATTCTTGTTGGAATATGTGCGATTGCCGGTTCTATCCTTACGGTTATTTTCATTACTTCAAAATCTTTGAAACCATTAAAAACAATCGAAGGAAATCTAGCCAAAATCAAATCTGGTGAAGAACTAGAAAACATCGATATCAAAGATAAAGATGAAATAGGAAATATAAGCAGAGACATTAATGATATATCCCATGAGTTATCGGAAAGTCTTAAACAATTGAAAAAAGAAGAAGATAAATTAGCTTTGCTCCTTCAAACGATTCCTAATCCAATTATTGCCATTAGCAAAAATAACGAACTACTGTTTGCTAACGAATCTGCTAAAAAGACATTTAGCATTAGCGAAAACAAAATATCATCTGCAATAACACTTAAAAACGGCGAACAATACGAAAAAGAAGGCAAGACGTATGTTATTTCTCGTACAGATTCAAAAGATTTTTACCTTTGTGTCCTTAATGACATAACCTTGCAAAAAGAAGCTGAAAAACAGCGTAAAGAATTCGTTGATTCCGCTTCGCACGAATTAAAAACTCCGCTTACTTCAATTATCGGCTTTAACGAGCTTATTAGCATAAGCAGCAAAGACCCTAAAACAAAAGAATATGCCGAGAAAGTATCCCTTTCATCAAAAAGGATGCTCTCAGTCGTTCAAGATATGCTTGCAATATCTTCCTTAGAAGAAGAAAAAGATAACGGAGATTCTCCATTAATTTCTTTAAGAAATGTTGCAAATGAGGTTATAAATAAGCTTTCATTCTTAGCAGAAGAAAAACAAATCAAAATAACTCTTGAAGGAGATATGAAAGCCAAAATTGAAGAAAAAGATGCATATCTCATCATTAAAAATCTAATTGAAAACGCTATTCTTTATAATCTTCCAAATGGAACGGCAAAAATAACGTTAAAAGATAACGTTTTAAGTGTTGAAGACAATGGCATTGGCATTTCAGAAAAAGATCAAACTAGAATCTTTGAGCGTTTTTATCGCGTGGATAAATCACATAGCAGGCAAAATGGCGGAACTGGCTTAGGATTGTCAATCGTTAAGCATGCAGTAATGAAATATAATGGAAAAATCGATTTAACATCATCTTTGGGATATGGGACAAAAATAACAGTCACATTCCCAAATTAAAAATCCAAAAATCAAAATTTTCCCTATAAAACCCGCTTATTTTATATTTCTTTAACCCATAATCCGTGAAGATTGCAGTATTCATATGCTCTTAACGGAACTTCTTCTTCAGTTAGGACAAATGAAGTTTTTGCTACGCTTGTCGGATCTAAATTACTTGGCTTAATCCCTTTATTCGTTTCTAAAACAATGAATGCTATGTGGTGTTCAAGACTCATTGGGTGAGGAACGCTTCCGACTTTTACATCAACTTTATTTCCATTTATTTGAACAACTGGAACATGTTTTTCGATTGCAGCGTCATTAGAATTAGCCTTTAATTCTATTTCATCTTCTTTTGCAAGTTCCTCATCATTAACGATTCTAACTTCCTTTGTTAACTTGTTTTTTAAAAATTTGACCATAAATATATCTCCTTGTTTATATTTATACTTTATCAAAGGAATTTCTCTTCTCCTAAAGATATGCTTAACAAAAAAATGACGAACCGTTAGGCTCGTCATTTATATATGTTTTAATTCTTATTCAATTGTATAGTTGATTACGATGCTATCGTTTTTAGAAGCGTAATCCGTGTCGTCTTCGAGGAAGAGTTTAAAATAAGAATTTCCAGCAGGAACATTGTAGGTATAAGTCAAAGCGGTTTTATCATATATTCCTTCGACCTTTGTTCCAACATTCTCATCGCTAATTTGAGAAGAAGAGACATTTAAAGTTAATGGTGAATAATAATCAGCACTGTTTGAATTTATGGTCACGACAAACGACTTAAGTTCACCCATGCTTGTAGTGTTATAAATTTCACCAGCATCTCTTTTGCCCGATTTGCTGAATTGAATATAGCCACCAGTTTGCATGATACTTGTGAATTTGAATGAGATTGAATCGACTGTAATTGTGTCATCGGTTCCGTATGATGTTGGGAAAGTATCAGCAGTCCATGTCATCTTGTGATCGCCAACAACTGGATCTGGAGCAGGAACATATTTGCCAACTTGGATAAAGAAATATCCATAATAAGCCATATATTCTACTTCTAGGGAAGCATCTTCATTGATTGCTGAAGCGTTATCAGAATCAACGGTATATCCAGCATTCGTTAAAGCAGTCTCATATGCGCTTGTGTAATCATCGTCAGTGATCGTTGAATCAAAATATCCGCCAACACAATAATCTGCGCCAGAAGTATAGTAATCATATTTCTCGCCCTCATCTAAAGTAAAGGAAGGAAGGATTGTGTTGTTTAATGTATAATCCAACTCTAAATAGGCTTGTATGTAAGAGTATGGGAATTCAGATGATTTTCCGCCTTCTTGTAACCAAGCGATGATATTAAATCCGTTATCATAGCCATCATATCCATAATAGAATTGGACATAAACTAAGGCTTCTTCGTCGCTTAATTCATAATAATAGTTGTAATATGGCATTCCATCATCATCGCCAACATAATCAAGAGCAAAGCCTGCGTCGGTTAATGTTTTTGCGTATGATGTAGAAAGATCGCCGCTGAAATAATCATAAACAACAAAAGCAAGAGAACCATCGGTTAATTCACCACTTTCATTGACATAATTTGTTGTTAAACCTTTTGCAAATGGAAGGACATAGCCAGTTTTGATGTACGTTCCCATATCAGCAAGGTCTTCTTCTGACCATTCTGTGGCGTATTCAATGTCATTTTCAGATGATGAAGAGCTCGACGCTTCTGAAGAGTCAGTAGAGCTTTCTTCAACCTTAGAAGATGATGCAGGAGTTTCCGTTGAAGAGGAATCAGCTGGCTTCTCACCACAGGAAGAAAGGATGAATCCTGCTGAGAGAAGGCTTATGAAGATTAGTTGTTTTTTCATTAATTTTTTACCTCGGCTTAAGTATATACAAAAAAAGCAAAAAATATGACTAATTTCTATCTTAAATAGAAACTTTAATCGTTAAATCTGAACAAGGATACGTGAAACAAGAATAAACGTAGTTAAATTCTTTATCTGTTGCTCTTCTTTGATCATTAAAAGCAGGAACAAAATAAGTTCCTTCAAGAACCTTAACACGGCAAAAGCCGCATATGCCAGAACGGCATCCAGTATGAATTTTTAATCCGGCTCTCTCTAATGCTGTGGCAATGGTTTCGTTCCCTAAAGCAGGTATAACATCCACCTTTTCTCCGCGAATTACTTTTAGATTAAAAGTTTTATCGTAATTGTTAAGTTCATAGCCTTCTAAATTACGTGGATCTTTTGTGTTTCCAAAGACTTCAAAATGGATACGTTTTGGCGCTATATCTAGTTCAGATAACTCATTAGAGATAAATTTGTACATTCCTTGAGGGCCGCAAACAAAATATGTCGAATCAGTTGAAGAATATTTTTTGATGATTTCTTTTGTTATAAACCCTTTTTCTCCATCGTAATTTTCTTCGTTAGAAAGAACGTCGATTATTCTTACTTTTGAGCAAATACATTCTTCTAATTCTTCTTTTAGGAATATATCTTTCAAAGTAGTTGATCCATGAATGATGGTAAGGTTAACGTCTAACTTGCCATTTTTAATTTCTCTTGCCATTGAAAGGAAAGGAGTAATTCCACTTCCACCAGCAATTGCAACAATATTTTTGCTATCTAACAAAGAGTTATAACAAAATTCTCCTAAGCCTATCTCTGAAAGGAAGGTATCTCCAACCTTTGTTTCATCTAATAAGTAAGAAGAGAAAAATCCATCATTTAGAACTCTTTTAACGCTAATTTCAATATATGGGTCGGCTATTTCAGTTTGATAAGGAGCACTAGAAATAGAATAAGGTCTTGTTACTTCGCTTGAGCCAATTTTTGTATGCAAGGTGAGGTATTGACCTGCTTTAAAAAGAGGTAACGTGCCATTCTTAGCAACAAAACGAATAGTTTTTCCTTCTCCACGCACTTCTTTGATGGAAGAAATTTTTAGTTCAATAACGCCTGGATGAATTGCTTTGGCGGTAGAAGTAATTGGATCGCTATATTTATCTTTTGCGGTGGTTTCTTCGATTTTGTTCTGTCTTTTATCTTTGACCTTAAAAGCACCCATGAGGTCATCAAAAAACGATTTGATTTTCATTTTTTCTTCCTCGCTTTCTTAAGATAATTAGATACGAGCATGGCCGCATGTTGACCGTTTCCAATACAAGGGGCCATTCCATCCCCCATCAATTGATGAGCGCCAGTAAAGAAAAGACCAGTGATATAGTTTTCATCTTTTTCCATAAAGATTCTTGCTACGACAGAATCACTCATTGAATGCTTATATCCATAGATGCTGCCTTGATATGCACCAACATAATGAGAAATCGTAACTGGAGTTTCAATGATGCACTTCTCTAAATGGTTCATTAAGTTAACGCCAAGTCTTTCCGACTCAATATCAATCATTTCTTTTGCAAGTTTGTTTTTTGTTTCTTCGTAGTTGTCTTTATTTATGTTTTTCCAAGCTTCAGGACGAGGAAGGGCAACCATCGTATACATTGTTTTTCCAGCAGGAACAGCATCTGGATTAGCAAAATTAGTACATACGCTAGTCAAATAATCAAAACACTCTAATTCTTTATGATTATCCCAGACCTTATCAAAATCTCTTAATCCATTACGGGCATAGAATGTTGAATAGCAATTCAAATTCAACTTATCTGGAGTTGTATCGAGTAACAAGGCAAGAGAAAAACATGTGAGGGACGCTTCACGGGAATTAACGTATTTTTTAGCACGGGCTGGAACTTCGCTTTGAGGTTCAATCATTTTTGAATATGCGACATTTGGATATGCTCCGCAAACAATTGCGTCAGATTTTATCTCATCGCCATTTTTGTTTCTAATCGCATACGCTTTCCCATTTTTAACAAGGATTTTTTCAACTTTTTGGCCAAATTCAATATGGATTCCTAGCTCTTCGCATTTCTCTGCCATCTTTAAAGACATTTCATGCGAAGTTTCTTTAGGTATATATGCGCCAAAGCCCAAATAATCCGCAAGCAAATAGCCAAAAACGTTGAAAGGAAGATCATCAATCTTATTTCCAACATAAATCCAGTAAGCGGAAAGAAGGTCCTGCGCTTTTGGAGGTAAATGGAAGGCATCCATTACTTCTTTTGTTGAATAGCCAGCAGTTTTAACAAGCTCAGGGAATTTCAAAACCATTTTAAGCTTGCTGCATTTATGCAAACTCACATATTCTGATGCCTCATGAACCTTATAACATGTTCGTAAAAACGAAAGAACGTTCTTATAGATTGTTCCATCTTTATCGCCACACGCATCGGCTATATCTTTAGCAGGAACCTCAAAATCCCCCTTAGTTCCCGCGTGGATTACTGCATCTGTATCTTTATCAACGTAACGATAAGCTTCTGGAACTCTTAGCCATTCGATATCAATTCCAAACTCTTTGAAGAATGAGCCAGAACTAAGGCTTCTATCTTCGCCAATCGACATCATTTCGTGAAGAGATGCTTCGTATTCAACTCCATCACGCACAAAAGAAGTCGCAACTCCTCCAGGAAGGTTATGTTGTTCAAGTATCAAAATATCATTCACGCCAAGTTTCTTTAATCTTAACGCACACGCCATGCCAGCCAAGGCAGAGCCAATGATAATCACATCATATTTTTCTTTGAAAAATTCACTCATCGTAATAAACGTGGAATATTCCACCTAGTTATAAATACTAAATCTAATTATTTATTGATATCAATAAAAAATTTAACATAATTTGCAACACATGTTGCTAAAGCAATAATTGCAATGTTTTTGAATTAAAATGAAATGTCTTGCCTCTTCACGTTGCAATCGCCTACAGAATTAAAATATGAGTTATTAACAGTTAAAAATACAAATAATTATTGACTTTCTTTGAAGCGTTTGTAGTCTTTTAGAGTATTTTAGGAGATACAAACAATGAAAAAACACTTACTCACACTTGTTCTCGCAAGTGCCTTACTCGCTTCATGCGGAGAAATAAATAATTCTTCCTCTTCAAGTGAAGCATCATCTAGTGAGCAAACAAGCTCATCAAGCAAAGAAACAGAATCTTCTTCAAAGAGCGAAAGCGAAGCATCATCCGAATCTTCCTCCTCTGAAGAATCATCTTCCTCTGAGGAATCTTCATCTTCTTCCGAAGAATCATCAAGTTCATCCGAAGAATCATCAAGTTCATCCGAAGAAAGCTCATCTTCTTCCCAAGACGAAGCAAAAACAGGCTCTTGGAAAAACATCACGGCAGATGCAGCTAACGCAATTACAACATTCTTTGAGGCGGTTGATGAAGAAGGAACGCCACACGATCCAGACGATTACCTTCCATTCTTTGAAACCGATGAAGAATGTGATTGGTATTATGATGACGTATATAATTACAGCCACGGATATGGTCTTGGATTAGTTTGCAAAACTGGAACTGATGCGACAACAAACAAAGGATTAATTGCTTCATATAACGCCTTATTAGAAGAAAAAGGCCTTGTTTATGCAACAAACGACGAAAAAGACGATTTCCTCTTTGAATATTTCATGGTTTTCTATGCTGACAACGTTTGGAAATATGAGACCGACTTTGGTGTCACCCTCACTGTTGAAGTCATTACCGTCGCTGAAGCAACCGAAATTGGCAACGATGGCAACGACTGGGATGCAACGCCTGTACACAATCAATTAAATGAAGAAGTTGATGATGATGATGGCGTTTATTTCCTCATTCAATCTGCATTATTATAATAATTGCAAATGAGAAAAAACAAATTACCACTACTATTATTAAGCTTAATTATTACATCTTGCGGGCTAGAAACGAATTCATCTCTAGATTCTTCTTCTAGTGATGTTTCCTCTAGCTCCAGTGAGGTTTCTTCGGAAGCCTCATCTAAGGAAACTTCCTCTTCATCTAGTAAAGAGGAAGTTTTTCCGTTGGAACTTAATGCCACAAATATGATTGACGCATTAGGGAAGATTGCCGCAAGCAACAATTTCACCATTTATCAAAAAAACATGTTTGGACGAGCGATAAATGAGTATCTTTATAATGAAAAGTATATTTATTACCCGACCAATTCTGCTGGTTTCTTGAAATTAAAAAGTTTTGATGAAGAATATACTCAGTCAGAAGAACTCGTATATCAATTTAAAATCGTCAATAAAGAAATAGAACTTCTCTCTCCTTTAATGAGTGGAGAAGCGTATTCCGTCCAAACTCCATATACATCTCTAACCTCTTTTAACTATATGTTGGAATTAGATGCAGCATCTTTAAAAGAAAAAGAATTTACTTTAAAAGATGGCTATTTATTTACGACAAATAAAGCGGTCATCACTGCTCTTGCATCAATGATGGGTTATGCAAATGATGCTACAGAAGGCAATTTCTATAAAGCAAAATTACGTTTTGATGAAACGAATAACATTGAATTTGTTTTGCAAGCTTTTAATAGCAAATACCAAATTGTCGATGTTGAAGGAACGCACGGATTCTTTGCTAATGTTGGAAAAACAAGTAATAAAACGATAGATGAATATTTAGCAAACAATTATGATTTGAATCTTCCTTCGTTAACTTTAACTCAAGCTTCTCCATTAATTTTTCAAAACGAAACAGACGTTATTTCTTTAGACAATGAATCTTATATTCAAATAGTTAACGGTGAGGGAGGAATCGTTGCAAAAGAGGAAATCAATCGTTCCATCAATCAATACGAACACACCTCAATCGATCTTAACACGTCTAGAAGGCTTACCTCATTAGTAAGAAATAACGAAGATGGAATTCCATCATACGTGGGTTTGAACGGGGAAAATAAGATTTCTGAAGAAAAATTCTCTAAATACTATACCTGGGATTCAACATATCCATCATGTTCGGATTTCATATCAAAAGAATTAAAAGCGTTTAGACAAATAGATGAAAATACCTACCGTTATTATGGTTATAACCATTCATCATTCTTTAATAGTCTTTGCAATTTCAATGGGCAAACAGGAATAAAATGGATTGATATCAAAGTGATAAATAACCTTATCGATGAAGTAATTTTCACTTATCAAACCTTTAACGATAAATATGAAGATGGTACAACTTTCTATTACAATGTGACGATTTCATCTAAAGTTGTTGAAAAACGACAAATCAAAACTCCCGAACCATACAAAAACAAAGATGATGTTGAGATATTAAAAACTGCCTTTGCTAAATTTGATGGAACCCATAAATTCCAAGTTTCAGCACAAGATGATAGGACAGCAAATAATAAATTCATCACCACATACGATTTGGAGACACTCACTAAAGAAAGAAATTATCTTACTGGTGCAGGCGATCAATCATTCATCTATGGCTGGACAAAAACAAATGAGAATTCATATCAACGATTCCTTCTAAATAACGACGTTGTTAAAAGCAATGGAGAAGAAAAGAGCGGAGACATATCGTCATTAATCGGTTTTTCCTTGTCGCCAAACCTCTTTGTTAAAACTGGTGAAAATGAATATATGTTTGACTCATATATCCTTAAATCAGTTAAAGACGGAATGATATTAGGAACTGAAGGCGAAGACATCTTGCCTTCAACATTTAAGCTAATAGTTGATCCAGAAAAGCAGGTTATCACTTGCGCTACATATAGTTACAGTGATGGTTTGTTCTCTTCTGGCTCAGAAACTTTGACATTTAAATATGATGATGAAGTTTCCTTAAAAGATGGCTTGAAAGAAAAACTTGCAAACCTTCCAGAATGGGTGGAGCCTAAATCTTGGAAAGAAGAGAATGAAAACGTCTATAAGTATTTGCAAAAGTATTTTGGCGATGAAGCGGATAACGTTCCATATATCTACGATGAAGAGATTTATGATCAATGGCTTGTAACCGATTCGATAATGGAATTAGAAATATATTCGAAAACTACAACAGGAGACTCATCCTTCTTAGAACAATACAAAAATAAATTATTAGAAGAAGGATTTGAAACCACAACTCTATCTTCTTTGCCTGGCGCGACTGTGTATGTCAAAGGAAACATTTCAATCCGCGTGGCAGGGGTATTGAATGGTGGAATATATCTTTGGAAAACTGGAGACATCAAATAGATGTCTTCTTTTTTTAAAAGGAGCAATTAATCTAAAATACGAGGTACGTGTATCAATAAAGGATTGTTTAACATGCTTCAACGTAAAGAATGATATGGCCATTTTCTGCCGTATAAACGAAATAAGACAATGTTAAATACGCGTAATCGGTTCTATAGAAACAGTAAAGTTTTTCTAAATCGCTTGCAGTTTGATTTGCATATGAAACAGTCTTCTTCATCACTCTTGTTAGACGATTATCAAATTTGGAGTTTAAAAGATCTTCTTCGTCATCTTCTTCGTCATCGTTATTAACCTTCTCCCAAAGGCTAGAAATGAATTCTTCAGGAACTAGTTCTTCTTTAACCATTTCTTTTGCTTCATCTTTGCTAATTGAAGAGCCTAAATCAACAGTAAGTTTTTCACCAATAACTTTCTTTCCAACGCTAAGCAAGTCTTCTCTAAGGAAATCGGAATATCCTTTAGCGGTAAGCAACTCTTGAACCTTATCTAAGGATGTTTTGTATGTCCATTTTGAAATAATATTAATTAAACAAGATGTTGTATGAGTAACTCCATCCTTATCGGTATATGAGGCGGTTATTGTTGCGCTATCTCCTTCTTTTGCATCAGCGCTTGTTGTAACTACTCCATCGCTATCAACACTGATATTGCCGCTTGCATCGCTCGAAGAATAACTAATTTCATATGGGACCATGTTTGTTTCAAGTTTTAAAGTTAGTTTTCCTTCTGGACCCATTTCGTATTTTTCTTTAGCAAATTTAAATGTTGGTTCATGGACTTCCCCACTGCCTTTAGTGATGGAAATCTTTGTTAAACCTATATCAGAAGATGGAGTATTGGTAACAGTAACCTTTATTTGGCCAGTTGGGTCTTCAAAAATGTTTCCCCAACTTTCAGGCAATTTATACCATCCAGCATTATATAAGGCTTCTTTGTAGGCTTCATTAACCTTATAACGGGTAACGTAGTCAGTTTGCGTATCACACTTAGAATCGTATGCGTAAAGAGTAACGCCAATAGAAACCTCAGAATCGGCATAATCTTTTGCAAGCGAAGCAATTTGTTCATCAGAATACGTTCCACTATATGCGGCAGTTAAAAGAGTTAAATAATATTGATAACAAGCGTCATAGTCTTCTTGAGTTTTTGTCTCATATTTAACGTCTTTAAGTAACGAAAAAGAAGATAAGTCGATATCAGGTAACGTGACATCGTTAACATCTAAGGCGTCCTTAACTCCGTTTGTTATTCCTTCCGTAGGCCAAGACGAGGAAAAGGTTCTGCTTGGATTTGTTTCGGAGAAAGAAATAACAAAACCAACGTTATTTTCTTCATCATCACGCAAAATATAAGCACTGAAACTCAATGTTTCTTCCCAACAGAAAAGCTCACTTCTAGTTTTATCAATATAAGCGTAATAATCAAACTCATCATCGTACTCATCCGTGTAAATATAATGCACGCCATGCTTTTCATACGCTTTATACTTACCGTCTTCCTTAATGCTATATTCAGGAATTGAGATACCACTTCTATCTTCTATTGGTTTTAATAACTCAGTTGGCCAAACACTATATTCATCTATTTTTGGTGTGAAATAAACATAGAAATTGTTGCCATTAAAATATTGCATCAATACTTCGATTTTTATTCCATTCTCAAAAGTTTTGCTTAGATAATACGCATTGTATTCTTTACTTGTCTCTTCATCTAATTCATAACCATTTTTAACTAAGATATCCGCATAATCCTTAGAAAGATCTTTCGTGTAATAATCATACATGTATAGTTGATTTTCACTAACGCTTGTAATCGCATAGTCATTTCCTAAGGCAATATATGGCAAGGTCGTTGTTGTTACATAATTAATAACGCTAGAGTCATCTTCACTCCAAGTTGTTTCTTCTCTAGAAGATGATGAATAATAGTTATAGCAAACAATGCAATTATATGAACCAGTGTCATCAGATACGTGATAATAAAGCATTTCGTATCCTTTTGTGCCATCCGAAGAATTCATGGTTAATTCAACATATTCCGTATTGCTACGTGTTTGAACCTTCTCGCCAGCAAAAGAAGAAATAGCTCTCCAGCCTACTTCTTCTAACTGAGTGTAATATTCTTTGATGGTAAAAGTTGAAGCCTCATTAAGCATCACCAAGCATTTTCTTTTGCTTGAGGAATCGTATTGTTCTTGGAAGGTTATCTCACCGGTAACATATTTTTCTGGGTAAGGTAAAATTGACCCGCAATATCTCTTGAGTAAGACTTTCTGCTTTCCAGTCCAAAGATCTAAGGAAGACGTGCTTGAAGATGATTCCGATGAAGTAACATCTGCACTAGATAAATCCGTAGATGAAACGTTTTCTGAACTATCAGTATTCGTGCAACTTGTTAATGCACCTACAAGTGTGAGTAATCCAACAAACAATACGGTCTTTTTCATGATTTTTTCCTCTTTGTTAATAACAACAAATTTATATACCGATAAATTAAAAATGCAACGAAAAAGAACTAAATTCAAAAAGAAATGTATAAAAATAAGTCATGCGTGTATCAATAATTGATTTTGTTTATTTTTAAAATTGGATCAAATTCTAACGTTTTTTGAGAATTTTTAATCACCGCCTGACAAAAGCCAAAGAGTAGAGAAAAATGCCATTTAAATGAATCATCGATAAAACAACTACAACAGTCTCTTGTACTTTTTTATATACACTCTTTTAACAAAATAAGTAAACACACCATAAATTAGAACAAAACCTAACAATATAAGAATGAATATTGGTGTGATGGTAATAAACTCAAAAGTAGAGTTAACGTAAGGAACATAAATAATAAAGAAACCAACTAAGCAAGAAACTACAATTCCTAAGCTTAACGTTATTGATGGTCTTGATTGAATGAAAGGAATCTTATCACTTCTAAGGAAAGAGAAGACGATATTTTGCGTAATCAATGATTCAATGAAGAAACCAGTTTGGAATATAGCAATAAAAATCAATTTATCCTCGGCAGTTAATGATTCAAATCCTGTATATGTGACTCCTCTTGCTTCCATCATCATCGGGCAGATGAAATATAAAAGAACGGCAAAAGAGGCCATATCAAGCAAAGATGAAAGAGGGCCGAATACAAACATAAAATTCCTTATCTCTGGCAAGGAGAAATTAAGTGGGGTTTTTATATCTTTTTCATCTACTGCATCAAATGGAATCAAAGAGCAAGAAATATCAGAAATAATATCAAGCAAGATTATATGCACGGCTTTTAATGGAGAAAATGGAAGCCAAATCGCTCCGATTGATTGAGAAATCATGTTACCAAAATTCGATGATGTTTGACATTTAACGTATTTCATCATGTTGATATAGGATTTTCTTCCTTCAAGAATGCCATCTTTAAGTACAGATAAATCATTTTCTAACATGATGATGTCCGCGGCATTTTTAGCAATATCTGTTGCGTCTTTAAAAGAAATTCCAATATCCGCTTCTTTTAAAGCGCCAGCATCATTAATTCCATCACCCATAAAACCAACTACATGCTTGTTTCCTTTTAAAACCTCAACGATTCTTTGTTTGTCATTAGGCGTGAGTTTGACAAATAAATTATGGGTTTCGACGGCAATTTTAATTTCTTCGTCATTCATTCTTGAAATTTCCATACCAGATATCGCCTTAACATTTTCGATGTTGATCGAATTGCATGCGGCTAAAGATGAAGCAAGGGAGTCTCCTGTTAAAATTTTTACATCAACACCATATTCTTTTAAGGCAAGTATTGCTTCTTTCGCGCCTTTTTTAGGCGTGTCTTCAAACGAAAGAAAACCAGCAAATGTCATATTAGTTTCATCGGAAACGCTTATTTGATTTGTCACCATTTCTTTTGTTGCAAGAATAATCGTTCTTTTTCCTTTGCTTGCCTCTATATCAGCAATCTCCTTTATTCTTTCAATATCTTTAGAAGTTATTTCTCTTTTGACACCATTTTCTTTGACAAAAGATATGGACTCAAGCATCTTTTCTATCGCTCCTTTTGTGATCATGAATCTTTTGCCTTCTTTGTCTTCAAGAAGAACTGATAATCTCTTTCTTTGGAAATCGAAAGGAATCTCATCAAGAGAAACGATTCCTTCTTCAAGTATTTCATTTATGGCATGATTGCTTTTAGCATATGCGATTATTGAATTATCAATTACTGATTTAAGTCCGCTTTGGAAATAAGAATTAAGCAATGCAAGCCTTAAAACTTTGATTGATGTTTTCATATCAATATCAAAATACATGCTTAACGTAGATGAATTTTCCGTTAATGTTCCGGTTTTATCCGTGCATAAGACATCCATGCTGCCAAAATTAAAAATCGTATTGATGTCTTTGACGATAACCTTCTTTTTTGACATATTTACCGCGCCTTTAGCAAGATTTGAAGCAACCTGCATTGGCAATAATGAAGGAATAAGGCTTACCGCAACCGATATTGAAAAGACGAAAGCGTTAATCCACGAAGATAGAGAATAATACTCACCAATAACAAATCCTGTTGAACGAATATGAATATCAAATCCATCAATTAAAAAGATAAGGGGGAGGATGATCGCAATAAGTATCAATAAAAGTTTAGTGATAGAATCTATCCCCTTTTGGAAGGTGTTTCCATCTTTCTTTTGAACGACTTTATCGTTAAGTTGGCCAAATATCGTTTGAGAGGAGATAGAGAAAACAACTCCGATTCCCTTTCCTGAAACAACGCTTGACCCATTGAAAAGAATGTTTGCTAAATCAAATGGGTTGGTATCATCGCTTATTTTTGTATCAATTACTTTCTTTTCTATCGGCTCACTTTCACCAGTTAAGGATGATTGCAAAACGTACAAATCTTTTGCTTCTAAAAGACGTATCTCAGCTGGCAACATATCGCCAGAAGAAAACTTTATAACGTCACCAACAAGCAAATCTTCGTTATTTATTTCCATTTGGGAACCATTTCTTATGATGGTCGATTTCGACGCGGTTAAATCTTTTAGAACTTCTGCTGATCTTTCGGATTTGAGGTTCTCCCTAAAAGAAATCAATGAAGAAATGATAATGATGCAAATAAGGATCAATGGAGTGATGTAAAAGGTATTCTTATCATTTTCAGAATCAGGGAAAAAATAAGAAATAACTCCATCAAGAATGGCAATAGAGAACAAAATTAAATTGAATAAAGTTAGAAAAGATTTTAAAAATTTGACAAATTTACAATCTTTTTTAGCTTTATTAAGGGAATTACGACCATATTTTGCAAAGGATTCTTCCATTTGCTTATCGTTTAACCCGTCTTTTAAAGAGATATCGAATTCCCTAAGGATCTCTTCGGGGGTTTTCTTTGAATACTCAAGAATTCTGGCGTTGCTTGAGATTCTTTCTTCTTTTTTAAGTGTCTTTTTCATACCCATCCTCCTTTAGCGCTAACTATTGGAGTAGGCTCAACGTAAAAAAGTTATAACGACCTTCGACGCTTGAGCTTACACTTCTAGAGCATTTGAACAATATTATCTTTTACCTTGGCTTCGATAAGAGATGTTGGCCTCTTTAAGAAAGTCTCCTTTCCTAGAGGGCAATTGTCCGTGTCTGCTAGTTAGCATGGCCTTGCTTAAGGCTCAAAAAGAGTAAGCCGATAAACGAAATAAGGCAACAACGAAAATGATGAATTTTAATGAGAGCGTTTTCAAAATATAAAACGAATTAGATTTCAAAAGTGCGTCTCAATTTCAATATCAAAAATGATATGTCTTATTATCTAGTGCTGATCTTTTATAAATTACTTGAAGGCTTTATCGTCTTCATCAAGAAACCCTTCTATATATTTTCATTTTTTCTTTACGAGTTTTTTTATCAAATCAGCGACTTCTTGTATGTCTAAATCACAATCATTATTTAACCATTTCATCACAATGGCCTGAATGCCTGAGACAAAATATTCAAAATAATATCCTTTATACCGCTCTTCGATTTCATATTTATCTAGTATTTTGCTGATAAGGTTTTTGTAGATATTGTTTTCTGTCTCATCCGTTTTAAAAAGTAAAGAGTTGTTTTTTAATGCTTGATATAGTTTTTTATGCTTTTTCACAAATGTTAGGTACGGAACTAAATATTCATCCGTGATGAACATCAGATCTTCCTTGTTTGAAAATGCTGGACTCTTCTTTTGAATCGATGCGAAAGCCAAAGAAAAATCTTTATTGGCATTCTCTATCACCTCTTCCAACAAATCATTAATGTTTTCATAGTGCAAATAAAAAGTGGAGCGATTAACTTTTGCCTCTTTGCAAATATCTTTTATAGTGATGAATTCATATTCTTTTTTCTCAAGTAGAGAAACTAACGCATCATCTATCTTTTTAGAGGTATTGAAATATCTGCTTTC
Source organism: Hallerella sp. (assembly GCA_963648925.1). Taxonomy (GTDB): domain Bacteria; phylum Bacillota_I; class Bacilli_A; order RFN20; family CAG-826; genus UBA4951. The sequence continues at coordinate 7,955 of CAVJFO010000015.1, read as the reverse complement.
ATTTTTATTCATGATGCGATGCTCCTCAATTTTATTCATCCTTAGCAATCTCTTCCGCTAATTTGGTGATATCGAATGCGTATTTTTGCTTTCTTGAATTCAATATTCGTAAGTACAAGAAATAGTTTACACCACAGAGTATAAGGCCAATAACACCTAATATGATTCCCAAAACCATTCCCAAAGTACCAGATGGCCCAAAGTCCGTCATCACAAATGACATCCCTACGCCTAATATTAATGCAGCGATAATGCCAAAGGTATAAGCGAAGATATACGCCGGTCTTTTTACTTTTTCATCAAGTTTTTTTAACTGCAGAGCTTTCTTCTCTTTCTTTGGCGCGTATTCTTCAGCAATGCGTTTTGCATAAATTTTGTCTAAATCTTTCATTTTGTCTTCTCCTTGATTTGAACAAGGCGATTTTAAAATGACAGAAATAATAAACGAACAACACAAAATCAAAAATATGTTGAGTAATGGGATCCTTAAAGATCGAAAACCATTTTTGCAGAAGCTTTATAATTTTCGCTTAAAATTTAAAAATAGATATCATTAACATTCAAAGAAAATTGACAAAATAAGTAATAAATATCGTTAAAGGAAACACGTGAGGATTTTATTAGGATTTCAGCTTATTTATCGCTTGCACGATTGATTTTTCAACGTCTTCAAGACTACATTGGATGTTTCCTTTGAAATATTCGCACAACACATCCACACAGGCTCCTGATATAAAGGTTCTTTGTATTGAACGAGTTTTTGCATCCGATGAAAAGCCAAATGAAGGATTATCCAATTTCTTAGCCAGAAGTTTTTTTGCCTTGGAAATAAAATAATACATATCCGTGGAACTAGCAAAAAAACGGTATTCATTTTCGTTCTTTTTAAGAAAAGAAGAAAGAATAGAAATGTAATGCTCAATCGGAACGTTGGCATTTTCGCTCGCTTTATCCAAAATGGCGGATAACATATCGATCATTTCGTTTTCTATACTACGAATCAGATCGTTTAAATCTGAATAATGATAATAGAATGTTTGTTTAGTGATATCGGCCTTTTTCGCAATATCGGTAACCGTAATTTTATCTAAGCTTTTTCTTTCGGCGACCAGCTCTGCAAACGCTTCTCTGATCCATCTTTCTGTTCTACTTGCGTTTTTATATTTTTTCATGTTTTTTAACCTTTCTTCAAAAATGGTAAGAAAACTGACAATATCGAGTTGTTCGTAAACTCACCACATTTTCATTCTCATTATAATCTTTTTCGCCACAGATTTTAAACTTTGGTAAAAAATTTGATTTAAGTAAAGGAGGATAACATGAAAACAAAAACAACAAAGAAATTTAGTTTAAAGAAAATTTTAATCTCTTGTTTCTTCGGGCTAGCTCTCGTCTTTTCCGTGATTTTCGGCGTCAAAGTCGCGATAAACTATAATCTTTCGGATTATTTGGACGATTCTACCGAAACAAAGATCGCGCTACGAATCAACAACGAGGAGTTTGGACCAACTGGAAATATCCAAGTTATGGTTAAAAACGTTGATGAAGAAAAAGCCGAGGAAATCTATTATGTCTTAGAGGGAATAGATAATGTCGTTAACGTAAATTTCGATAAATTTGATACGAACTATTACGTTGATAACAACGCATTATACGTTGTCTTAGTCAATGGCGACGATTATTCCGAAAACGCAAAAGCGGTCGTTGAAAACATCAAGACGGCTTTAGCTACATATGGCGAAGTCGAATATGGCGGAACTGCGGTCGAAAAACAAAATCTTCAGGCTTCAATCACAAACGAAATGGTTTATATCATGCTCGTCGCGATTTGCTTGGTTGGAGGCGTTTTACTCTTAACATCTGAATCGTGGATAGAACCTATCATCTTGTTAATAACTTGTGGTGTGGCAATATTGATAAATCGCGGAACGAATATATTCTTTGGAAATATCTCGTATATCACTAATTCCATTTCTGCCATCTTGCAATTAGCTCTTTCTATCGACTATAGCATCGTTTTGCTACACGAATATCGTGAAAAAAAGAAATCACTTTCAGATAATGATAAAGCGATGAAAGAGTCTATCAAAGCTGTCATAAAACCGATATCAGCCTCATCTCTTACAACGATAGCGGGTTTACTTGCTCTTTTGTTTATGTCATTCCACATAGGTTTTGATATCGGAATTGTTTTGATGAAAGGCATCGTCATCTCAGTCATTACCTCTTTGACATTATTACCGGTTTTGATTTTGCTTTGTGACAAATTGATGGTGAAAACAAAAAAGAAAATCATTTGTCCAAGTGGAAAACCATTCGCTAATTTTGCAATAAAATGGAACAAGGCAATTGTTCCTGTGGCTATAGCTTTGATAGGTACATGTGGCTATTTGCAAACAAAAACGGTTTATAGTTTCTCGGATTCTAATGCTGGAAACAGTTCGATCAAGGAAGCGTTTGGCGAAAATAATTCTGTTGTCGTTCTATACAAAAATCAGGACAACGCCTCCGTAAAAGAAACACAACTCATAGAAAAGATAAACGAATATACTACGACCGATGGGACTAATGTCTTGTCCAATTATACGGCATATAGCAATACGGTCGAAGAAGAATACGATTTAAAAACAATATCTCAAAAGATGAATATGGATGAATCTCAATCTTCCTTAATAATGAGCATGTATCATCTATATCAAAACCCCAATCAAGTAAGTTTAACCTTTTCTGATTATGTTCATTACACAAACACTTTGATGAACGAAGATGATGATGTAATGGAATATATGGATGAAAATCTGAAGAATGTGATAGAAACGATTGTTGGGATTGATGAATTTATCGATTTAGATTTGTCCTGCGACGAATTTTATCAATGGATTTCTTCGTTTGATGGAGCAGAAGAATTTAGCATGTTTTCAATCCAACAAATGTATGGATTATACTTCTACGACGAAGAATTCAAAGCCGATTTCCAAACGATGTTGGATTTCATGATTCTTTGTTCCCAGTCGGATGATATGGGTTCTTCGTTTGATGAAAACGTCCTCGCACAACTAAAAAGCCTATCATCCGGAATCACGTCTTTTAACGCCCAAATGGATCAAGAAATGACAAAGCTTCAACTAAAGGGCTATTTGTATTCGAATTATGGTGTACTGTTGGGGGATGATCAACTCAATCAGATCTTTGCTGGATATTATCTCTCCATCGGTGAAGAAATGCAGGATACCATTCCATTTCTTCCTTTGATGAAATATCTCGCCGCAAATGGCGTGATTACCGATGAGAACGCATTAACGACAATTAAGAATTATTCGGCATTGTACAATTCAATTCATTCTTCATATGATTATGAATCATTCATACCGGCCTTAGAAAGCATTGCTTCTGCGCTTTCAGGTAACACCGTTGAAGTAGATGTGTCAAACAAAATCATCCAACAGATTTACATTGCGTATCGTCGAAATGCCGACAAACAGGAATACTCCAAAATCAATTGTGAGACATTCTTGAACTATATACTGACCGTAAGCGAAGACAATGAAGTTATCAATGCACAATTGCCAATAGGTGCAAAAGAGAGAATTTCGGACGTGTTGCTGATTTCTGATTGCTTGCACGACGTTACGAAATATAACTACATTGACATGCACGCCATACTTGAAAATTTGCAAAATTCGGTTCATAGCATAAGCGCTACCGCAAAGATCGATTTAGCAAAAGTAAGCGGCCCATATGTGAAATATTATGAAAAAATGAACGCTGGAATACTACAACCTATTAGAGCCTGCGATCTATTGGAATTTATCAAGGGGAATATGGATAGCAATGTTTTAATTTCCAGCAAGATTGATGATGCAAAAAAGAAGAAAATCGATGAAGCAGATGCAAGCGTGAAAAAAGCTGGCACCCTCTTGAAGGGAGATGATTACTCAAGGATGTTATTATCCCTAAATCTTCCTAATGGCGGACAAGAAACGACAAACTTCGTCAAATATTTAGAAACGGAGGTTAAGAATATTTTTGGAGAGGACGCTCACGTCACAGGCGAAATTATATCCACCTATGACCTTCAAAAATCTTTCGATTACGACAATTTGTTTATTACGATATTCACAATTATATCTATCTTCGTGATCGTAATGCTTACGTTTAGATCCTTCTCTTTGCCTGTATTGCTCGTTGCCATAATTCAAGGTGCCATCTTCATAACGATTTCTACCCAAATTTTCAGCAGTGGCGTTTTCTTCATGAGTTACATTATCGTCACTTGTATTCTGATGGGCGCAACCATCGACTATGGTATTTTGATGTCAAGCAGCTATGTGGAAAATAGAAAAACGATGGATAAAAAAGAGGCGATAACCGCTTCTGTTCAATCTAGTATGCCAACAATTTTCACCTCTGGATTGATTTTGATTATTTGTGGTTTCGTTATTAGTTTGATTTCGTCTCAATCCTCCATCTCAACTGTTGGTTTGCTGATAGGAATTGGGGGTGTATCCTCTGTCGCCGTGATTTTATTCGTTCTTCCTGCTGCATTGTATTTATTGGATAAATTTGTCATGAAATTTACCATGAAGAACAAACCATCTTGGCCAAAAAAGAAAATAAAGTCATAAAGAGTTTTCCTTTATAAAGAGCGGATTCAAGCAATCTAAAACATTGCTTCTCCGCTTTTTTTCATATCCTAAATGACTTAAAAGTCTTGAAATCGCATAAAGTATCAATGCATTTAAACAAACCGTGGAATATCATGGTAATGCGAACTGATCATGAACATAATAGCGGAGAGACTAGACCATACGCCTTTTATGTTAATTTACCAATAATTGGAGATTTCGTGTGAATTGGAAGGAGATTTCCAACACTTTGCATCAATCTTTTTAACGCAGAACTCCAAAATGGCGACAAAAACAGACGCCCCATAATAAAAATCTAAAAGAAGGATTTGCTTAAAGAACTTTACAGTCACATTCGAGGAAACGTCAAAAATAGGCAAATGAGCGATGGCCGTCTTCCTTTATGACTTCACAGTATGAGGCTTTAGGAAATTAAAAATACCCATTAAGTTTTTATCTTATTGGGTAATAACCATTAACGAACGTTCGCTATAAATTATATCTTAACGATTTTGCTATCTGGTCTTTTCTTCTATTTCGTTGATTCTTTCTCTTTCCTCGCTAGATAATTCCCAATCTATTACGCCAATATTGCTCTCGGCTTGTTTGGCGCTTCTCATTCCTGGAATTGGGATTATATCAACGTCTGGATTAGACAAAAGCCAATTTAAAGAAACCTGGGCGATACTCTTATTATGTTCTTTAGCTATCTTTTCAAGTTCCACCATTAATGGTTCCATTTTCTTGATGTTGCATTCTCTAGGGCATGAGAAAAGTCTTTTAATGAAAGGTACATTATCATTTCTTTCCTTTGTTATATCTAGATGACCAAAATATGAAGTCATCTTATACATGAAAGGTACTTTCTTGTTTCTATATTTTCCCGTTAAAGTCCCTTCAGCTAGAGGTGCATATGGTATTATCGATATGCCGTATTTCTTGCATACATCAAACACACCATTCGTCTCTGGATACCTTCTCAATATGTTGTATCCAACCATAACAACCGCTAGGGGTATGCCATGTTTTTCTAAGGCTAGATGCGCTTCTTCGATTTGCTTAGAAGAAAAATTGCATGCGCCAACCGCTCTAATTTTTCCTTCATGCACCGCTTCAGCCATTACGTCCATATATGCTGATATATTTCCTTTTTTAGGCGGTACGTGGATCATATAAAGATCAATACAATCAACGCCAAGTCTTTTTAAGCTTCCGTCGAGTGCTTCTTTTAAAGCGTATGGAGAGAATTTACTAACGGATTTTCTTTTTTGTGTTAACGGGTTCATCTTTGAAGGCGGGGCGAATTTAGAAGAAATAAGGATTTTTCTGCCATCTCTTTTTTGAAATTCGCCAAGTAAACTTTCAGACTTACCATTTCCATATATCTCAGCCGTGTCAAAAAAATTTATTCCATTATCAAGACATTTAGTATAAGTTTCGAAATATTTTTCTTTATCTTCATTGTTTTTAGGTAGCCACAACATCGTTCCTACGCCTATCGCTGGCACTTCAACATCTGTTCTGCCTAACTTATGATATCTCATAATGAACCCTCCAATAAATCAAACAAACTTGTCAATTTATGATACATAATGTATCATTTTATTATTATTAAATAAATAAAAGATAAGAGACAAAAAAGGTGGTTTTTGTATCATGGACAAAAGAAATAAAAACGTAAAGGAAAGACTAACAAAAGCAATGATCAATCTATCAGCAAAAAAAGGATGGGATGATATCACAATCACCGACATCATAAATGAATCAAAGGTTGCGAGAGCGACCTTCTATAGAAATTTTGAAAGCATAGATGAACTGATAAGTTATGGAATAGAGGAGTTTCGTGATGATTATTGGGAAAATGTCCCAAAATCACACTCTAATTTTCTATGCGAAGAAATGCTTGAATACACCTTTCACTTTTTTAAGCAAAATAAGGATCTCATCCTTTCTTACTGTCATTCAGGAACTTCATCTTCAATATTAGATATCATTACAGAGGGTATGGTTCTCTCATTCGGCGATATGTCTTCGCATTCTCTTCTTCGGTACAAGCTCTATTATTATTCAGGAGCTTTATATAACATGATGCTTTATTGGCTAAAGGATGGAATGAAGGAATCAGAAAAAGAGATGGCTATAGCGTTTTTGCAATTTTCATCTTCAAATGAAGATGGGCAATTATAATATTTAGCATTTTAAAAAGATATATAAACTCAAAAGCGCTAATACACGAGCCATAATAAAATCCTTTCTATTTATTTAAAAACATCTAATACTCTAAACTCTTCATCACTTATTTCGCTATCTTCCCTTGAAAATTCGATAGTAAAATCAATTTAAAAACTCTTTGAAAGATAATGGTAGCATACGGATTTCCGCATATCTTCCTGAAAGAAGTGTTGAAAACTCAGTAGATAATAAATATGCATTCGAACCTGTAATGTAAATATTCACATTAAAGTCAAGGCGAAAAGATTCTATTGCCTTCTCCCAATGTTCAATCACCTGCAGCTCATCAAACATCAAATAAGTTTTTCCAGTCTTTGAAATACGCTCGCTAACATAGTCGTAAAAGTTAAGATAATTTGAAAGATTTTGATAGCGTAATGATTCTAGGTTCATATGAATGATATTTTCATCTGGCACATTATTTTGTAAAAGATATTGATGAAACAAATCTAAAAGTGATGACTTTCCACATCTACGAATTCCCGTAATTATCTTTACTAAATCAATGTCTTTATTTTGTATCAGTTGTTCCAAATACTCCGGCCTATTTATAAGTTCAGCCGTAGTTTGTCTCCTTTTCTTTCTAATTTAATAGTATGCACAAAAAGATAACCTTAAAAAAGTTTCTGACTTACAAGTCAAAAACTTCATAAAATTACACTATTTTTAACTTATACGACTGAAACTTTTGTTGTTTTACTTTTTTTACAGAACTATAAAGCATATTAACAAGTGCCTAGTATATTCCTATGATGAAATCATTCAGTTTTTGTTTCGTTTGGTGGAACTAAATAAAGTGAAAGCGGACTTTATTTTAAAACTTCCCAATATCCAGTTTTATTTGATCCAATTCTCTCAATTATGTTTTTTCTTGCAAGCCAGCAAATATTCTAGAAACAGTCCTCTTAGAAACTTGTAATTTTTCCGCGATTGCAACATATGTAATTTTTGGATTACTCAATAATATGTCTAGTGTTTTAATTTCTATACTTGATAAGTTTTCATTTATGTTGCCATTTATATTAGCATGGTTCAACATTACATCTTCATTAAAAGGTATGATGACATTTATGTAATTTTCGTTAATGCCATAGGCTT
>CAVJFO010000014.1:0-4305 GCA_963648925.1 Hallerella sp. | reverse complement strand
CCAAATAGAATTATTAGCATCAGTGATGTAATGTATTTGTTGTCTTTACCGATCAAAGCAAATTCTGAGACCAACATGACGCATAAACAAACTATGGCATACATCAAAGGCTTAAATACATTGCCTAGATAATAGGCGTTTAGATCACTTCCTGGATCAATATACATAGCTGTCATTAAGATGACCATTTCATAAAAGAACCACGTTGAGGCGGCAACAAAAAGGATGTATGCCGCGATTTTCTTAATTATTTTCGCTGCTTCCATAAATATAACTTAACTTATAAAACTATTTCTTCTCCTGGACGCATTACCATTTTAACTGGTGTGTTAATGTTTTTAACAACGTCCTCATCGAAATCTATTCCTACATGTGTATGCATAGGGATAGCGTGTTTTGGATTAATTACTTCAATTGCCTTATCAAAGTCTTCTACATTCATTGTATACGTTCCATCGCAAGGCAATAATGCATAATCAATATTCTCTTTTAACAAATCCCTCATTTCTGGAATGAAATCCGTATCTCCTGCATGGTAAAGCTTAATTCCGTTAAATGAGATAATATAGCCAACGCATTCATCTTTTAAATGATGAGAGTTATATGCCGGGACGGCTTTGATTGATATTCCGTTGAAATCAAATTCTTTGTACGTTCCAGATACTTGAGCATTGATGCTACGAATGATTTTTGCACCTGTTTTTAATGGAACAAGTTTTAATTCGTTATGATCATAATGCTCATGGCTGATTAATACTAAATCAGCAGGAACCGAATACATATATGGCTGACCACCAAAGGGGTCGATGTAGATGATTCTTGAATCGTCTGTCTTGATTCTAAAAGTCGCATGTCCTAAATAAGTAAGAGTAGCCATAATTTCCTCCTAGAGCATTAGCTTTCGCTCCAAATATAAATTTCTAAACGTTTCAGTCATATAACGTTCAGGCAGATACATTATTTGTTTTGATTCTGCAGGATTGACGATAAATAAATTTAACCCCAAATTGAAAGAATAAGCAAAACTTATATTTCGATATAACTTACAAAAGTATATTACATGTCCTTCGCTTAAAGAAAAAGGCAAAAGTTCATAAGGGGCTTCAGTTAATGGTTCAGACAACAGTCTCTTTAATTTTCTTTCATCTCTATTTTTAGCTGAAATTTCCAAAAATCCCTGCAAATTCTCACTTATTTTCTTAAATATGAGGGGATTTTCAGCTAATTTTCTTTCTGGAGAGATCAAAACCAAAGAAATTGGCCATGAATCCGGCATGGAATTCCATTCTGAGAAAACATATCCGTAGAATAATTCACCTGTCTTTATTACTTTTTCCCTTTTATGATAAGCAAAAGTTAAAAAACCTTGCATTTTCTCTTTAAAAGTTGACTTATTTGCAATGAAGGATAAATCATTTTTATTGAGGTTTAACTGGGTTTTTTTGAAATTTTCTCTTTCTTTTTCTAAAAGTGAGTAATAATCCATGACCTTATTATATCAAGATTCCTTATGTTCATTACTGAACATATCATCTAAATTATGTTAAAATCCCTTTTACTAGGTAAAAATATGATTAGTAATAAATTAGCTAAAGATGTTCTTAATGAGGCTCTCTCCACTGGCGGGGATTATGCGGAAATATATTTCGAAGACGCAATAAACAATAGCGTTTCGATTGAAAATGAACACGTTGAATCTTCTTCATCAAGCAGGATTTATGGAGCGGGCATCCGCATCTTAAAAGGATTCAATTCCGTTTATGGACACACCTCAGATTTATCGCGTTCGTCTTTGATGGAATTAGCGCATAAACTTTCGAGAAGATTTAACGGAGAAAGAATCATCTTAGTGAAGGACGTTAAAAACGTTCACACACGCCCAATTCACCAAATTAAAGATCATCTTCATGATGTTTCTCTTACCGACAAAGCCGAATATTGCAAACAAGCGTCTTCGTATATTAAAGGGTATGACGAAAAGATCGTTAGATCATTCGTTAGCTTTTATAACAAATATAAAATTTATCACGTTTGGAATGCTGAGGGAGAAATCGCGAATCATTATAAAGACATTGATGAACGTGGAAGACTTACTTTGACAGCGATTGCAAGAGACGAATCTTCTACTCAATCTTTCTTTAGCGGACCTGGCAAATGCGCTGGATGGAATTATTTTAAAAACGAATTGAATTGGAAAGAGCTTGCGATAAATACGGCTAAGAAAGCAATTATGTTGCTTACTGCTAAAGAATGCCCTCAAGGAACTTTTGATGTGGTTGTTGGAAATGGCTTTGGCGGTGTTTTATTCCATGAAGCCTGCGGACATTCCCTAGAGGCTTCTGCGACCGCTAAAAACCTCTCAGTTTTCTCTAATTGCATAGGAAAGCAAATCGCAAGTCCCCTAGTTTCTGCATATGATGAAGGAAATATACCAAATGAATGGGGTTCTTCTAGTGTTGATTCTGAGGGAGTTAAAACACGCAAAACAGAGCTTATAAAAGACGGAATATGTGTTAATTACCTTGTTGATAGGTTAAATGGCAGACGTTTAAATATGGAACCAAATGGATCTTCTAGAAGGGAATCTTTTTGCTATGAGCCAACTTCAAGAATGTCTAACACCTATATTGCCGCAGGAAAAGATGATCCAAAAGACATCATAAAAGACACGAAATTAGGCATTTATGTCGTTGAAATGGGCGGTGGATCAGTTGATACTGCGACAGGTGAATTTAACTTCTCTGCTTCTGAAGCCTATATCATTCGTGAAGGAAAAATTTGCGAGATGGTAAGAGGCTGCACTTTAACTGGAACGGGGCAAGAAGTCTTAATGAATATCGATAGAGTCGGTAACGATTTAAAGCTTGCTGAAGGCAGCTGCGGGGCTTCTTCTGGTTATATTTCTGTTGATGTTGGACAGCCTACAATTCGTATTAGAAACCTTACCGTTGGTGGCAGAGGAGGCAAATTAGAATAATGATTAACGTTAAAAAATTCTTTGAAAAAGCGGCCTTAGCAGGTATTACTTCCTCTTGTTTAAAAGTGTATAAATCTAACTCAACCTACGTTTCCATATACCATGGAGAGATAGATTCATATAACATAGAAACTACTTCTTTAGTTGTTGCATCGGGTATTTATGGTGGTAAATTTGGCTCTTGTGCGTCACGCTTAGCTGATAATTCTTCAATCGATTTTCTTATTAAAAACATTGTTGAAACAGCTACGATTTCCGAAAGAAAAGATTGCCTTGATTTCTTTGAAGGATCTCCAAAATACAAGAAGAAAACCTACTATAATAAAGAACTCAAAAATCAGTCAATAGAAGAGAAGATTTCCTTTATTAAAGATATTGATTCCAGACTCTCAAAAATAGATCCAGAGGTTTCTGATGTTGAGATTGTAGAATACGCTGAATCAGACGAACAATCATATTTTTATAACTCGTATCGGCTTAAATTATCTTCTAAATCCAACTCTTGCTCGGTTGGTGCGGCGATAGTTTTAAAGAGAGATGAGGATACTAGAACGGCTAGCAAATCCGTTTTGAGGATGTCCCTTAAAGATATCGACGTAGATAAGTTCATCAAAGACCTAGTTAAAGAGGGTAAATCTAGCCTTGGAAGTGTCCAATGCCGCTCTGGAAAGTATCCAACTTTGCTTGATAAAGATGTTTTCCAAGTCATTATTGCCTGCCTTTTAGCTTCAAATAGCTCGATTGGTGTCCAAAAAAAGACGTCGTTTTTAACAGGATTAGAGGGCAAAAAAATTGCATCTAGCAAACTTACGATTGACGAAAAACCTTTATGCAAGGGACCTTTCTATGAGTATTACGATGGCGAGGGTGTTGCTACCTATAATAAACGCATAGTCAACAAAGGTGTTTTATTGACACATTTCTACAATCGAGAAACAGCTAAAAAAGCTAATAGAGAAACTACGGGCAACGCTTCAGGAAGCATGGGTAAAATTGGCATTGGATATTCAAATATCTTTGTTAAGAAAGGTAAGAAAACAAAGGAAGAATTAATTACTAATATTAAGGAAGGCGTTTACATCACTGATATTGATGGCTTTGACACTGGTTATGATTCTAGTAGCGGAAACTTCTCTTGCCAGGCTTCTGGCTTCATGATTAGGGATGGCAAATTCGCTGAACCGCTAAGCCTTATAACTCTTTCTGGCAATATTCTAAAGACCTTAAATGACATTATCGATTTAAGCAATGATGCAGGCGATCACATATCAAAAGAGATACCTGATGCATTGATAAAAACAATGTCGATTGGTGGCAAGAATTAAGCC
>CAVJFO010000013.1:9418-16585 GCA_963648925.1 Hallerella sp. | reverse complement strand
TTGGGCTTGTGATATAATCCAATTAACTTGTCCAGGAAATTGGGTACACATCAATATGCGAATTCGGTCTTTTCGTTTACTTAAGTTTTATTTCTTTTCTTCCTCTTTTACTTCTTCTTTTTGAGTATCATCGAAGGAGTAATCGGAGAAATCCCAATCTGGATGTTTTGCAATAACTTTACGAAGAGATTCTTTGATGAGTTCAAGTTCGATGTCTTTCTTTTCTTCACCGGAATCTTTGATGGCTTTATCAGCGTTAGCGAGGGCTGTTTTTGTTTCGGTCTCACTTTCTTCTATAAGACCCGAGACTAACAAATAAGCTCTAACTGCTGGGGCACTGCTTAAGTTAGCAATAAATTTCTTTTCTTCGAGAGGAAGAGAAACGTATTCTTCTTTAGCATTCTCAAAATCGCCATTCAATAAGTGAATAGACAATCTTTGAGCAACGGCGTTGTTATAAATCTTAGAAGAAACCTTATCTTTAGAAGAAATCGTGTATTCGTTGATTTCTAAGGCTTTAGCAAAGTCTTTTTCTTTTAATGCTTTGTAGATTGAAACTTGGTTTAAAGAATTAGTGAAATCTGTTACTTGTTGATAGATTGGAGTTTCAGGTAACGTTTCGCCTAAAGCCATTTTTTCTTGAGCGATGAGAAGGTTGTTATATGCTTCGACGTTAGTTTTGTTGTTGAGAATAGTTAAGAGATATCCATCATTCTTGCTATCTAATGCAGCAGGGAAGATGTTATAGAGATTTACGATAACAAAGATCGTAAGAGTGATTAAGCCTGCAACATAAACGGATTCCCAAAGAGAGTTGTTGTCTTTGAAGAAAGCCTTTCCCATGACAACTAAAGCCGCACAAACGGCAATTTCAAATAAGAAAACAACGAGTGGAGCATAAATAAAATGTCTTGGATTGTTTTTCTTTCCTTCTTTTGGAGCAATGGCAGTTTCACCAGTTAAACCATCAAAGGAGAAAGAGAATGAGAAATGAAGTTTCTTATCTTTTTCTCTTTTCCATTGGATACCTAAAATATTAACTTTTGTAATTTTGTATCCGCCAATCTTTGCACCGATAATATGTCCTACTTCAAGCAAAATCGCAGCAAGCAAAACGCCAGCAACGACAAAGATGATGACATATAAAATGGAATTCATTGGCAATGCTGAACCATTTGTTCCGAGTTCAGGCCTTAGCATCGCAAAGCCTACAACGGCTGCAATTCCTAGCATGAGGATGTATACAATCCATCCCATTGCTTCATTTTTCTTCATAATTAATCCTCCTATGGATTTGTCTTGGCAATGACCAACACACGTGTATCATTCACCTTTTTTAATAGTTTTAATAGAAGGCTTTTCTAAACGCATGTAATTATAGTCTTTCTTTCGTTATTTTAAACAAGAAAGTATTTTACTATCTCTTTTTCTCTTCCTTAACCATTGAAACGATTGCAGGATATAGGATGAGAGTTGCGGAGTTGATGTATTTCTTGAAATATGTCTCAAGTTTTTGAATGGTTATCATCTGGCTTTTAAAGGCAAAAGCAAATTCTTGGGAGACGCTTGCGGCAAATCTTCTTGCAACATTACGGTATGATGCCTTAGTTAAGCCAATCCCGCTTTCATGTGGGGAATAAACGTTGATTAGTCTAGTAAGAATCTTGTTGTAATAGAAATTCGTGACTAAATCAGCTCCAGCGGACTGATAGGTGAAATGTAAGAATTCGAAGTTTCTTTTTGAATATTCCAACAAACATTCAAGAATTTCCTTAACGTTGTTGCAATTGATCAATCCTGGCACGTCTTCATTAAGGAAGATCGAAGCCAAAAGATCGTAGATATCTTGGAAATGATAATAGAAAGTTTGACGATGCAAATGCAATTTATCGCAAAGCGAGGTTACGTTAATCTCGCTAAGCGGAGTTGTTTGCATCATTTCCCTGAGAGCGTTTTTAAACCTTTGCTCTGTGGTCATTTCTTGCCCTCCTTCTTAATTGAAGCGTATTCCACGGCGATTTTTGCGCCAAGCATAGCGTTATTTAAAACAAGAGCGATATTTGTATCAAGACTCTTTCCGCCAGTTACCTCTGCAATCTTTGCTAAAAGGAATGGGGTGATATCTTTCCCTTTGATGCCTTTTTCATCACATTCTTTGACGGCCGCGTCAATGATTCCATCGATGTATTCATGGGATAAGGCGTATTCCTCTGGAACAGGATTGGCGATAAGCATTCCGCCAGTTAAGCCTAATTCACGTTTGGCGTTAATGATTTCTGCAGCTTCTTTTGGAGAGTTGAAAACAGCGTCAACTGGTTTTCCGGAATTGCGGCAATAGAAATTGGCAAAGCCTTTCTCTTTGTATGACATAACGGTAACGCCTTGAGTTTCTAATACCTCTAAGGTTTTATCGATATCAAGAATAGCCTTGCAACCGGCGCAAACGACGGTGACAGGATTTTCGCCGATTTCATATAAATCACGGGATACGTCCATCGTATTTTCCGCTCCACGGTGAACTCCGCCAATGCCACCAGTAACGAAAACTTCAATTCCTGCCGCTTTAGCCATAAGGATTGTTCCGCTTACTGTCGTCGCTCCCCAACCTTTAGAGGCAACTACAACCGGAAAATCTCTTTTAGAAACTTTAGCGATTCCTTTTCTTTTCCCAAACTCTTCAATTTCTTCTGGGCTCATACCGATAATTGGCTCACCATCGATTATGCCCATTGTTGCAGGAACGGCGTCATTTTCACGAATAACTCTTTCAACATCGAGAGCAGTCTTAACATTTCTTGGATAAGGCATGCCGTGTGAAATGATGGTGCTTTCTAGGGCAACAACAGCTCTTCCTTCCTCTAATGCTTTTTTGACTTCTGGATTAATTCTCATTTTTTCTCTCCTTTTTCATGAAATGATAATTATCGATATAGTTAATGACAAAATAAAGAATCGTCAGTAGAAGCGTAACTCCAACTAAAATCCAAACATGTGTTGGAGTAAGACAATTATAAGTTAAGCCAAAGATGCTTTTTGGCCCTTTTTCATTTATTTTTCCTTCCAGGAATGTTTCAAATAGCTTTTCGCCAAAGAAGTAATCGACGGTGAATAAGGCAACCCCACTGCAAAGCAAGAAAGCAAATATTGATCCACGGTACTTATCAAATTTCCATGACACCTTCCCTAATACGCAGTAAGAAAGAATGCTGAAACTGATAACCGACATCAACAAAGCTTGATCGGTGCTCATAAATTCAGGATTTATGAAATTGATTGAATAGAAGATCATTACCGCAAGAACTTGCACAATGCCTCCTGGAATAGATTTTCTTAAGACGTTACTCATAAATGAACCGTTAATCCGGTCATTAGTCTTTTGTAAAGCCAAGAAGAAGCCTCCTCCGCCAATTGTTACAATTTCCCAAATATAGAGATTCTTCGTGGAGAATGGGTAATTGATTCCACCGAATAAACTAACAATAAAGAAGAAGAAAGTAAGAGTGACGGCGAAAATGGTTTTAGCTAAGAATAGGGATGCGCTTCTTTGAAGGTTATTGATAGCGCGTCTTCCTTCTGCAACAACATCAGGCAGTTTAGAGAAATCATTATCCGCTGAAACGATATGGGAAACGTTTCTTGCAGCTGAAGAGCCTGAACCCATAGCAATTGAGCAATCAGCCTTTTTAAGAGCGAGAATGTCATTAACGCCATCTCCTGTCATTGCGACCTTATGGTCTTTTTCTTGCAATGCGGCAATAAGCGAAGCCTTTTGCTCTGGTTTTACACGACCAAAAACGGCATACCCCTCAACGATATTAGGAATATCTTCATCCTTTACGTTTTCCATCGAGATACATTTATCCGCGTTAGGAACTCCCGCTTCTTTTGCGATATATGAAACAGTATCCGCATTATCTCCGGAAATAACTTTAACCGTGACGCCATTTTCAACGAACCATTCGATATTCGTCTTAGCGTCATCTTTGATGTGATCACTTAAAGAAATGATACCAACAAGTTTCAAATCTTTTGGAAGATTTTCCCCTTCAATATTTTTCATTGAATGATATACGCCTAAAACTCTAAAACCTTTGGATGTAAGTTCTTTTAGACGTTCTTTTCCTTCTTCGCTGATTTCTCCAGGAATGAATTCAGGCGCCCCGTATACGAATAAACCTTTCTTTGCGAAATATCCAAGAGCGTATTTCTTTTCGGAATCAAATGGAATGGTTTTGCTTGGTTCAAGATTTGAGCCCTTAAAAGATGAAAGAAGACATTTGGCAGTCTGATTTGCATCGCCATTCTTCTTGATTACTGAACAAAGATAAGATTGGAGGTCTTCTTTATTGAAATCACCATAAACGTCCGTCGCATATAAAGACAATGAACCGTCGGTGATTGTCCCCGTTTTATCGAAGCAGATCGTATCGACTTTTGCTAACATCTCCACGCAATAAAGTTCTTGAACGTTCATCTTCTTTTGAGCAAGTCTTCCTACAGATACCGCAAGAACTAAAGAAACAAGCAAATATAGACCAGCTGGAATCATCGCGATCATCGACCCAGATAAGGATGGAATAAAATGCTTGAATGATTCGTAATTTAATTCACCTTTCGCTAAAGAACGAACGATCCAGGAGATAGTTGTAACAAGACCAAGCGTCATTGAGACGGCGCCTGTACTGATAAATATCTTCAAGCAAGAGGATTTAAGTTCGCTTTTTGGGCGTTTGAAAGCCTTCGCGCTTGCTTGGATGCTTTCGCAATAATTGGCACTCCCGATTGAGCAAACTCTCACATACGCCTTGCCTGATTTGACATATGTCGCGCTTAAAATCTTCTCCCCAACACTCTTTCTTACCTTGATTGATTCACCGGTTAAAAGAGATTCGTCCATTTCAATAACACCTTCAAGGATGATTGAATCCGCGCAGACTTGTTCACCAGAAGAAACAAGCATGACATCATTAAGAACGACTTCGTTAACTGGAATGGATATTTCTTTTCCATTACGTACAACAGTTGCTTTAGGATCGGTGACCAAACGTAGCTTAGAAACAAGGTGACGAGTATGAATATCGGTGAATAAACCGATTGAGATATTAAAGATGACAGGAATTAAGAACATGTAGTTGGTAAAATCCATGCCTGCTGCAATCATTAAGACAACAATCACGAAATATATGATGTTAAAAAACGTAAAAACATTATCGCAAACTATTTGCCAATAAGTCTTTGTGACGCTTTTCTTTGTCTTGTTTGAAAAGCCTTCTTTCTTTTGATGTTCAACTTCTTCTTCAGTAAGTCCAACATGTGGGTCAACGTCAATAACGTCGGCTTTCTGTATTTTTTCTAAAAGATCTTCTCGTAAATTCATCATTCTCCCCTTAACGCAATAACAGGATCCTTCCTTGCTCCAAGTCTAGCTGGAATAAAGCCAGAAATGAAAGAAAGGAAGATCGAAATAACTATCAATATAAGTGCATGCAAAGGATTTAAACTAGCGATATGGCTAAGGCCATTCCCAGGGAAAAGGTGATCAACAATAAGTGATAGAGGGATATTTAAAATTAGGGTAACCGCTATTCCAAGCACGCCAGCAACAAAGCCGATAATTAAGCATTCGGTCTCAAAAAGATGGCCTACGTCACTCTTTCTAGCCCCGCAAGCGCGAATAATGCCTATCTCTTTCGTACGTTCGATAACTGAGACATAAGTGATATTCGCGGTCATAATTGAAGAAACAATTAAGGAAATTGAGGCAAAAATGATAAAAACAACGGAAATTAAAGAGATGAATGTTCCTAATGTTGACGTGTATGAAGACATAATGTCCGTATAGTAAACGTTTTGATCAGATGATGTATCTTTGTTCCATTGATCCATTCTTGCTTTGATAATGTCCTTATTCGAGATTGAAGAAGGGAAAATCATAATCGAAGAAATAAGCGAATATGATTGGAAATAAGCGACAAAATCAAGAATATTGAAATCTAGATTTATTTCATCAGAAGATAAATCGTATGTTGGATTTTTGTAATTGAGTTCGTAAAAAGAAGATTCGGTTAATCTAGCGATAAGTTTGTTAAGAAGAGTTGCTTTATCGTCTTCGTTTGCTGAATATAGGTTATCGACAAATTTACCTACGATATCTTCTCTGAAATCTTGTCCGATACGTCTAGCCCCATTGAAATATCCAGTGTAATAAGGAACAATTCTGCTTCCTTCATCGATATTCTTTTGTTTTGCAAAGAAATATTCGTAGTTGATAGAAGATGCGATGGCTGATGCAACGGTCGTGCTAACAGTGTCAGATCCATCCATAAGCGATTTAACTAAATCACTCATCGCATTTGATAGTCTATCCAATCCATCTTGACCATTAGAGTCTTTTACTGAGGTGAAAAACCAAGCGTTGCTAGATGTTTCTTGCATATTCACGCAATTCTTCTCGACATCTTCAACGTATTCATCTTTTAGAGACTGAACATAGCCAATTGAGGCAGGCATGAGATTCATATATGAAGTTTCAGATGGTCTAAGAACTCCGACGATTTTTAGTGTCTTTGGAGAGTATTTAGCATCGTTGTTATAAAGATCTTCTAAGCCTTTTTGATTTGTGTTTGGCTCGATATAACGTTGAATTGTTTTAGTTCCTGCCGTTCCTGAATAGGTAATTTTTCCGGTTGTTAGATCGTATGAAGGCTTGATATTCGAATACGCGGTCATATTAAGCTTATACGCGTCATTATCTGTCGCCTCGAAATATTTAGAAGGCTTATACGCTTTGTATGTAGTTCCTAAAATCTCATCAAAAGAGATGCTTGCGGTTGTTTTGTCGGTTGAGGCAATCAAGCCAAGATTTATCAACGTGTTCTTTTTCACTCTGTTATAACGATCGGTGATTAAAACGATTTCATCGCTTGATTTAGGAAAACGACCACAAATAGTGTCATACATGCTGCTTAAATCATCTTCTTCGCCATAAAGTTCGTGAAAAATTGTTGTCGGAACAGAAATAACCGTATCAAGGATAGAGCCAGTCGCAGACGCACTCTTGCTTTGATCGATTTCTAGATAAGAGACATTTCCGTCTGGGTCAGTAACTTTCTTGATGATGTTAAATTTCAATCCATCGCGATTGAGAATAACCGATTGGGCTAATCC
>CAVJFO010000013.1:0-9051 GCA_963648925.1 Hallerella sp. | reverse complement strand
GTCTTCTTCTTTTCAAGTGAAGGAGCATTCTTAAATTCGTTATCAACTGGTAATGGAGCAGAGTCTTTTACAATTTCCCCATCCTTCATTTCGACGATGCGGTCGGAATATTTATGGGCAAGTTCAGAGTTATGCGTGACCATGATAACAAGGCATGTCTTGCTCATTTCTTTAAGAATTTCCATGATTTGAATGGAAGTCGTGGAATCTAAGGCGCCAGTAGGTTCATCCGCTAAAATGATTTTTGGGTTATTGATGATGGCTCTAGCGATTGCAACACGTTGCATCTGCCCGCCGGATAATTGATTAGGCCTTTTCTTTTCTGAGCCAGCAAGTCCAACTCTTTCTAGGGCTTTAAGGGCTCTTTCTTTTCTTTCTTTTGCTGAAACTCCATTAAGTAACAAAGCAGTTTCAACGTTAGAAAGAATGCTGTTAGAAAGAATTAAATTGTAGTTTTGAAAAACGAAGCCAACTTGTTCATTGCGGTATGCATCCCAGTCTTTGTCTTTGAAATCTTTCGTGGATTTTCCATTAACTAGCAAATCACCGCTCGTGTATTGATCAAGTCCACCGATGATATTTAACGTTGTAGTTTTGCCACATCCACTAGGACCGAGAATCGATACAAAGCCCGTATCAGCGAAAGATATATTTATGTCTTTCAAAGCGCTAAATGGCTTCTTGTCAACGTAGTAGTCTTTCCTGATGTGAACTAAATTAAGCATAAACCTTTTACCGCCTATCATCTTAACATAATGTTAAGTGATAATCGAACGAATATTATATTTTTTATACAATGTATTATTTGATGAAAATGAAGGAAAAAATCAGAAAGAAAAAACTCTAGTTAAGCACAAGGCTGAAACTAGAGTTTGTAAAGTTATATTCGAAATATCCTCTTTATTTGGCTTTTTCTTCTAACCCGAAGAAGTTTGCAACTATTTCGATTAGCAAGGCGATAAACGCTGCAATGCCTACGCCAAGACGTGGGTAAACGTTATCTCTGTTGCCATACATTCCAACGCCGGAGAAGAATTCGGTGATATCACCAACACTGTTCATCGCTAAGAGAGTGATCCCTAAGGTAATGAAGAATATGGTGAGAATTGGAAGGTAGGATTTCACGAAAGGAATATTGAAGAAACTTGCAACGCAAACAACTAACGCAGCAATGAAACTTAGTAAGATTCCTGCTTGGAATACTTTCGCGGAAACCGAGAAACAAAGATAGTAAATAACGGTGACAAGAATTGGCAACGAGCAAATAGCGTTTAATGTTGCACCAAATTCGTTGTTCTTAATATATCTGATGATTTTTCCCATTTTATTTAGCCTTCCTTTCTTTTTTGAATTGATATGCGACAGCTAAAGCGACGAATGTGCCAGTAAGAACTGCACTAACGGCTATAGTCGTGTTAAGAGCAATTCTCCAAGTTGGAGTTATCTTTACGAAACGTGTAGAAGAACTTAAGCCGTTAATGGCGTTAGATCTAGACATTGCGTAATGGAAATGTTTGGCAGCTTCTTTAACAGCAAGAACAAGGTTTCCATCATCCGTTTTTTCGATTTGCTCTTTTAAAAGAGGGATTGCGGCTTTGCTATTTAAGCAATAAGTATCAGAACCTCCGACAAGCGTGGTTGCATAGTGAGACATAAATCCAGTGAGCGCGTTATCCGTGCCATCAGTTTCAGCATGTCCTTCAAACTTCCACTCATTTCTTAAAACATTGATGTTTAATGCGCTCTTTGCTGAAGCCCATTCAAGTCCAAGACGGTTGAATGATTGCATTAAAGATGTGGCCTTACCAACCTTGATAGCCCCTTCAAAAGCACGTAAGGAGGTTTCACGGAAGGCTTGTTCGTTAAAGAAGTTAGAGACGCCGTGACGTTCGAATTCTTGATCGTTACCAGTGAAGTGTTTAACACCTGCTAAAGTTCCTTTTGCTTCCATAGCTGGAACTTCGATTTCACCAACAAAATAAGAGAGGTTGGCATCTTCTGAACAATATTCGTATGCTCTTCCGCCAAATGGGGTTCTATGGAGGTCAAATCCACCATTCCAAATTTCTACTTGTCCGCACCAAAGTCCGTCTTCGCCCTCAAGCTCGCCTCTTCTCTTGATTAAATCTCTATTGAAGGTGCAAGTAAGGATCGTCTTGGAAGTATAACGGGTGGAATACATTTTTCCGCCTTCATATTTGCCAGATCCATATTTTCCGGTTGTATCTTCGTAAGCGTATGGATAATGTCCCATACCGCCATCAACGCCATCACCGACACGTGTTTGTGGTAAGGAAACAGAGGTAACGGCATTTCTTCCGGAGCTACATTCGAGAGTAGACATTAATTCGTCTAACGTCATTTGATTGAGGTATGTATTCCACATCTCATTATCATAATCGACATCTTTCATCGCAACGAACGTGATTCCGCTGTCTTTGCCAAGATCTTCAGTTGCTTTTGCGACTGTTGGAGCGTTTTCTGGCTTAACATAGGTGTCTCCGCCAAGAATCTTAATCATCTTTTCGTCGGCTTTGACTGATGTGGCTTTTGTTGGATAGGTACCCGCCCAGTCGTTTCTAGAAAGATAAACTCCTGCTCCTTTAGCCCAGTAGTTTAAATCACAATCATCGAATTGGTTTGTAACGTTAACAGTATCGTTAGCAGAGCTCTTTTGATAAGAGGTCGTGTCAATTTGGGCCAAATTGAAATGATATGCCTTAGCTGGATCACCAGTGGCAGTCTTTCCTTCGATGTCAACCATGCCAGTTTTGCCTTTTTTCGCTAAAACGTTATTAAGGGCATCATGAGCATCATCGCCAACTGCTAAATAGTAATCACCTTGGGAAAGATAATAACCCTTTAAGTTGGTATAGTCGTATGAAGCAAGCATGTAACGAGGAACGGAAACCGTTAATGTTTCGTCTTTTTTAGGTTCGAGCATGCCAGTTTTGTTAAAACCAACCAATTGGATGGCGCTCTTTTCAACCTTGTTTTTGATCTCGTATTGTTCGTATGGCGTTTGAGCGAAGACTTCAACGGTTGATTTACCAGCAACCGAGCCAGTATTTGTGACTTTAACCTTAACGTTATATGTATCGGTTGTTTTGTCATATGATGGCGTGCCAACGATTTCTTGGGTGAAGTCTGTGTAACTTAAGCCATAGCCGAATGGATAAGAAACTTCGTCTTCATATTTCCAAGAAGATGCGTTTCCGGTTGCGCCAACCTTATTTGAAGCACCACCTCTTCCTAAAACAGTGTCTTCATAACGCGTTTCGTAATATTTGTAACCAATATAAATGCCTTCAGCTTGGAAAGTCATATGAGAAGCATTTTCATCTTCTAAGGTTCCATCGGCGTTTTTATCGACGTTTAATGTTGAATCGATTTCTGCGGCATTTAAGTATTCAGGCGTGTTATCGCTTGAGTTAATGACGGCTGGTGCTGAAGTGGAAGAAACGGCATACGTGTCGACTAATCTTCCGCTTGGGTTGATGTCTCCTTTAAGAATTGAGGCAACACCTCTCATGCCTTGTCCGCCAACGCATCCAATGAACATGCAAGAATCAACGTTATATTCATCAAGCCAATTAACTTCAAGTTGGGAAGCGGTATTCAATAAGACGATTATTTTCTTGAAATGTCCTGCCGCTTTTTCTTCTTTTAACATTTGAAGAATGGCTTTTTCTTCAGGTATCAAAGCCATGGATGATTGATCTTCGTATTTTCCTTCGGCTTTGTCATGAATCAACATATCAGCAGATTCATGTCCTTGTCTTGCAATCATGTAGATTGCCGCGTCTTGGTAATCGTTTTCCCAAGATGCTTTAACCTCAGAGGTGTAAACAGAAATTGGATCTTCGCTATTTGCCGCTGAACCGTAAGTCAAATAGCCCCAAGGCATTGCCATGCCTCTGACCGTACCTGAATTTTTAAGAGCGGTAAAGAGGGTTTCATTGATATCAAATCCTTCTTTTTCCAACGCATCTTTCAAATCTGGCGCATAGCCTTCATTAGGACGGGAACCAGCAGAGACACCGTATAAAAGTGGCTGAACTTGCGCATGCCCGAAAAGGGATACTTTTCTTTCGGTGCTCTTTAATGGAAGGGCGTTGTTGTCGTTTTTCATCAAAACGGCACCTTCCTTCATTTCGTTGATGGTTTGTTCGAATCCCGCTTCAACCAATTTCTTTTGATTGGCTTCGTTCTTTTCGCCGAATTCACTCTTGAAATATTCAGTGTCTTCGTTTTCGTTTTCGACTGTTACTTTTTTTACAGTCTCGGCTTTTAAGGTGTTGTTAATCAAGCTTTCGTATTTATTCGCTAGCTGAGAACCAACGCTAGTGAAAGTTAACACGAAAGTAGAAATTCCGCCTAAACCTAACCAAAGTTTCTTTCTTTTCATTTTTACCTCCTTGTGATTAGATGATGACAAGAAGATAACAAAAGAAATGTAAGCGCTTAAGTAACTAAACGAAAAGTATCAAATCAACAACATAATTTGTTTTATTCCGTTTTCAGAAAAGTAATTTTTATCGCGAAAATACCATCTTTTTTTGAGATATTGACCTTTCCGTTATACTGCTCGACTATTTGTTTGATTGAAATAAGCCCGAAGCCATGATTTGAACGATCTTTTTTATGCGTATTTAAATCATCGTTTCCTGAATAATAATTAGTCTCTTTGATCGTTACGACGCCCTTTTCTTCAAAAACGATCAGGGAAATAAGACGCTTGTTTGGATTTTCTAAAGGAAAAACACTTTCATAGGCGTTATCTAGTATGTTGCAAAAAAGAGAATATATTTCTTCGTTTTTCAAAAAAGAGAGCGATGCTCCATTTGCCATGCAAGTAAGGTTGACGTTCTGTTTTTGATAACGTAAGGATGTTTTTGATAGAACGATATCTAACGCTTCGTTTCCAGTATGATAAATGGAATCGTACGCTTTAATGACACTTAAAAGACTATTACGATGCTCTTCTTCGATTAGCAAGCCGTTTTCAAGTTGGTGTCGTAAATCATGAGCTTTGATATTCAACTTATCAACTATCGCTTTGTCTATTTGGTATTGCTTCTTCTGCTCTTCAAGCAATTTCTTGTTTGCGGCGTTTTCTAATTCAGCCGCCTTATATTGGACAAGTTGGTCTTCAAGCAACAACCCAAGAAAAGCCACAATTGATGACATAATGGAAAATAAAACCGAAGTAACTTCATTCGTTTTTACGCAAGTTGCAAAAGGCATCGCATAAATGGCGGCCATAATAAGTAATGAAGCAAGGACGAATTGTTTCCTTTCATCTATGCGAATAATTCTTTTTCCGTTCTTATACAAATAAAGGAAATACAAGGCATAGATGATCAAATAAGAAAAAATATTAATAGCAAAATTTATAGACGCATTATCTATTTTTAAAGATTCGTAAACGGCTTTGCCTAATTGTTGGGAAAAATGTTGCAAGCAGATTCCGCACACCAAGCAATATACATATGGTCCAATCGAACCTTTAAAACAAATGGTAAGCAAAGCGAAAGCCAATACAAAATTGATTGTTGAACATGCAACGCGAACGCAAGTTATCAAATAGACGTTTTCCCAGCTAACTGCTATCTTATCGACGAGAAAATAATAAAGAAAAAACTCACAAACAATAAAAACAAACGAAAGGGGAATGCCTAAGTAGAACCATTTGTCACGTTTAGGAAGATTTTGTCCGATAAGAAAAACCGCAATATAGAGAAACAACGGATAAGAGACAACTCCATAAACGTAAAAGAAATTCATAATTGTTGGTAATATTCCTCAAATAAACGTAAAAACGTTTTCTTTTTTGGCCTTGATATCTTTAATTTCTCTTCGCCTATGATTACCTCATCTCCCTTAATTGAGCTAATTTGAGAGAAATTAATCAAATAACAGGAGTTACAACGAGCGAAAAGTTTTTTCGGAAGATTTTTCTCCGATAAGCCAAGTGTCCCGTAAATCCGATAAATATTGCCATCTTCCATATGATAATAAATATCATGCGAACGGCTTTCGACATATAAGATTTCTTCAATCGTAACCACGACCATCTTCGAGGAAGAGATATTTAAAATTAAATCGTGTTTTTCATGCGCTTCAAGCAAAGGCATCAATTCTTTCATTTTTAAGTAGAATGCTTCGTAGTTTAATGGCTTAACGATATAGTCGTAAGCGTGTAGGGAATATCCTTTAATGGCATATTGAGCAAGATTGGTAACAAAAATAATGACAGAATTCTTGTTGAATTGTCTTAATTTCTCTCCTGTTTCAAGACCGTTAAGGCCTGGCATTTCGATATCAAGGAAAATGACGTCGTATTTTTGTTTCTGACAAGCGTTTAAAAAGGATGCACCAGTGCTAAATTCGTTAAATTTAAAAACACGCTTGTCTTCTTCGCTATATTTTTGCAAATACGTTAAAAGAGAAGATCTAGCATTTTCTTCATCGTCAACAACAGCAATATTAAACACTAAATTACCCTCACTTTATTTTTCTTAACGCTTGAATTTTAACATTTTTTCATTTTTCAAACAATCTAGCAAAAAAGCCAAATAAGCAAATGAAACCAATTCGAAAACTGGCTTATTTTTAAAAAACTATCTTTTGCTTTTGAAGAAATCTTTTAGCAATGAATCGCATTCATTTTCCAAAATTCCCCCGTAAATCAAAGGTCTTTCGTGAATTGATGGTTGATCGTAAACGAAATAATTAGAAATTATCGCTCCATCTTTTTTGTCTTTGGATGCAAAAAACACCTTAGATATTCTTGATTGCAAAATTGCACCAGCGCACATTAGACACGGTTCTAAAGTAACATAGAGAATCGCTCCATCTAATCGCCAATTATTTATGTTAGATTCCGCTTCTTTTATCGCTTCAATTTCCGCATGGGAGGAAATGTCATTATTTTTCTCGCGATGATTATGACCTCTCCCGATTATTTGTCCGTCTTTTACGATTATCGCACCAACTGGCACTTCATCTTCATCAAGGGCTTTGATAGCTTCTAAATAAGCTTCATGCATGTATTCTTCATCATTCATATCGTTATTATTATAAAAGAAAACCACCGCACAGGAATCTCTACTTATGGCTGCTACCTTCCGGTCCTGACCAGGTTCATAGAGGCTTCCTCACGATGGCAAGAATATTATACCAAGATATAAACATTTTTCATTAACTTTAAAATATATGCATGGTTACATATCTCTAAATACATTTTTTAAAGAACGATTCCTAATTGAATTGTAAGAACCCTAATAATGCGCGTAAACGCACTTTTGGAGCCTTTCCTTGAATTCGTTGGTATTAATAATTCTTATTAGAGGAGAGACATGTATCAACTTTTTTCTTAAAATAATGATTATGAAACAAGCGGAATTTTTAAAAACAGGTTCAAAAATAACCATGGTCGCCCCATCTTTTGGAGTTACAACCGAACCATATATGACTAGATATGAGGCAGCAAAGAAAAACCTCAAAAAACAAGGATACGTGATTGAGGAAGGAAGAAACGTGCATCTTGCCGAAGGGGTTGTCGCCTCTTCCACTCCTATAGAGAGAGCAAAAGAATTCATGAACGCGTATTCCTCGGATACAGATTTGATCCTCTCTGTTGGAGGAGGGGAGTTGATGAATGAGATGCTCCCATACGTTAATTTTGAATTAATCAAATCCTTGCCGCCAAAGTGGTTTATGGGTTTCTCTGATAACACTCATTTAACGTATACATTAACAACCATCGCAGATGTAATAACCATTTACGGTTCTAACGCACCAACATTTTTTGAAAAGCCTTTGCGTTTAAACCAATTAGATTCATTAAAAATGTTGAATGGCGAAAAAGAATTTTATGGATATGAGAAATGGAATAAGCCTAACTTCAAAAAGAAATTCGATCCAACACTTAAAAAAGAGATAAATCCTTTACACAAATTTCGTTATATGAGCAAAAAGGTAATTACTCCATATAATTGGGAAAATGATGTCGAAGGAAGGCTTTTAGGCGGATGCCTTGATTGTTTAATTATGATATGCGGCACTTCTTTTGATAAAACGAAAGAATTTATTGATAGACATAATGAAGGAATCATTTGGTATCTTGAAGCCTGTGACCTTTCTCCACTTGGCATTAGACGTGCTTTGTTTCAATTAAAGGAAGCGGGCTGGTTTAAAACCGCTAAAGCATTCCTTATCGGCCGTCCATTATGTTGGGATAATCTTTCTTTTGGGATTGATAGATTTGAGGCGGTTAAAGGAGTCTTAGACGATTTAAACGTTCCAATACTATTCGATGTTGATTTAGGACATTATTCTCCATCAATGCCAATTAAAAACGGGGCTATCGCTAAGGTATCTTACGAAAATAATAATATTCATTTCATTTATAAGGAATAATGGTATTCTTAACGTAAGGAGAAAAAAATATGAAAAAAGCGATAAAAATATTAGGCATCATCTTTGCGATCATCGCGGGGTTATCATTTATCGGATTCCTCATTCTTGGTATTAGTTGTCTTACGGTAACCACCAACGACCAGCTCTTAATGGAATTAACGGAGCAATTGAACAATGGCACCACCGCCAATCCATACACCTACGAAGAAACGAGAGCGTTATTTGGCATGTTATCGGCTTACTTTATTGGAGCGGCTATTACAAGAGCGATTTCTTGCGGTTTCGATATAACTTATGCCGTGTTAGCCTCAAAGAAAAAAGAATTAAGCAAATATACTTGGCTTGCATTAGGCTTAGTTGGAATTATTTGCACGAATTTCGTTCTTGGTGTTATCTCACTTGTCTACGCTGCACAATTAGGGAAAGAAAGCAAAAACGATCCTGGCGTGCAAGAAGCTAAGTTCACCGAGAAGGTTAATCCAACACGTCCAAACCCATCAGATTATGACGCGCCAGACCATTTAGACTAAAAAAACAAGGCATGCGTGTATTAAAAAAGACTCTCATTAATTAATGATGTGTACCCAATTTCCTGGACAAGTTAATTGGATTATATCACAAGCCCAA
>CAVJFO010000012.1:0-4107 GCA_963648925.1 Hallerella sp. | reverse complement strand
AACAATAGATACTTTGTATCTAAATGATGAATTCTCCAAAAAGGCGAGCGGTTCGCCAAATATGTTATTTACTTAATTCGTGAAAAAGTAGAAATTAAACCTAGAAGGCGGAAAAGTTTAATGAAATTCGGACAAAAAATTAAAAAACTGAGAACAGATGCGGGCTTAACTCAAAAAGATTTAGCCAATAAGTTAAACGTTTCTTTTCAAACGATCAGTAAATGGGAAAGTGGTTTGAATGAACCTGATATAGCCAACATAAAAGAATTATGCAAGGTATTTGATTGCTCTTTTGAATATTTATTAAATGATGATTTAGATGAAAAAGAAGAAAAGAAAACTATCAAAAAAGTAGAAGAAACAAAAGAGGAGCCTGAAATAGAAGAAAAGAAAGAGGAAGAGATTCCTCAGGAGACTTCTCCTTCCGTTACCGAAAAAGTGAAGAAAAAGGTTGCGACATGTAGTGATTGTCAAAAAGACCTCTTTCCCGAAGATTCAATAAACGTTGCCACGATTGAAGACGAGAATGGTGACTATAAAGTTATTAGGTTATGTGATGAATGTGCTCTAAGACGTGGAATCATATCGCATATCACGCCTAAAAAGCCTAAAGTCGAAGAGAAAAAAGAAGAAACTCCTATTCCTGTTATTTCTGCCAACGCAGATAAGCCAAAAGTAACAATATGCAGTAAATGTGGAAAACAACTTCATGTTGGCGATTCGATAAACGTTGTAACCATCATTGATGAATATTCTCAAAAGAAAGTAATCAGGGTTTGTGACAAGTGCAAAGCAAAATATATAGAAAAAGAAAAAAATAACCAAGTTAGCAAGGTGCAAAAAGCAAAGCCAGTATTAACAAAAGAACAAGCAGCCGAAAAGAGAGTTTTAGGCTGGGCGATCTTTGGAGGCATTGTTGGTTTAGGTGCGACTCTTATCGCTTGTATATGTAACTATCAAACCGTAGGGATTTGGTGGACGATATTTGCGCCAATAATTATTGGATACATCGTTTTAGCGGATATCTATTGCATCTTTAGCGCGACTTGGATTAGCGAACTTTTCCTTGATGTCGCATCATGGTCAATAAAAATGCCAGGACTCATCTTCACCTTTAATTTAGATGGGATTTTATGGCTAATTGGCATGAAAATCCTTTTTGCGATAATCGGTTTCCTTATTGGCGTTGGCGCATTCTTGCTAGCGCTTGCCCTATCTTCTTTCATGTCCATATTCTGTTTTCCATTTATGTTGGCTTCAAACAACTAATAATAACAAGGAGGTAAAAAATGAAAAAAAGGTTATTATTGCCATTATTGACATCATTGATGTTGATCTCTTGTGGGGGGGGTGAAAAGCAAAGCGAAAGCATAGCTTCTTCACAAGACCAAGAATCATCCCAGCAAGAAAAAAGCTCTTCATCTTCAATTGAAGAAAAGGAATTCACGGGTCTTAGTTTTGAAAACCTATCTGTCCCTTATGACGGAAAAGAACATATCCTAAAAGAGTTAAGCGGCGCGCCTGAAGGAAGTAAAGTTACCTATACAAATAGGAATTCCTATACTGACGTTGGTTCGTATCAAGCAAGCGTGACCGTATCTAAAGAAGGGTACAAAACAAAAACCATAACTGCGACTTTAACAATAACTCCAATCGACTTTGCTGGATTCACATATGAAAGCAAATCGGTTAAATATGATGGAACGGATCATATTAACGATGTTCAATTAGTTGGAGTTCAACCAGACGGAACAAGTGTTAAACAAACTGTTAAAGATGCTAACGGAACAGTCGTTATATCTGCAATTGAGGTAGGCGTGTATTCATATTCGGTTGAAATAACGAACAAAAACTACAATAAACTCACGCTTAATGCTACCTTGACCATCAAAGCGGAAAAAACCACCATGCCTGTCTTTTCTTCTAGCGATGGAACGATTTATTTTGCCAATGGATTAGATAACAAATACTTATATTCATACACCAGCAATGCCGAGACACCACTAGCAAGAATCGATTTCTCAAAACCAAAAGAATTCACCAAAAACAGTTCAAGTAATGCGACATTCATCGCTGGAGCGCCATTCTTAAATTCCGTTAAAGAAGTTAGCAACGGCGAAACAAATATCATTTATACAGATTCCAATATTGATGATTTCGTCAAATATAGCGAATCCGTGTATTATTATTCAAAGAACTGCCTAACTTCTTCTTCATCAGGAATTTATAAAGTGGACGCGACAAATGTTGATGCAGAGCCAATAGTCACTGAAGTATTCAATGGCAAGACCGACAATCTTTCCGTCTACAATAATTACTTATATTTCACCAATGGAAACGATAACGACTATCTTTACAAGATGAACTTAACTTCATTAACTACATCTCTTGTTTTAAAGGAGAAAGTTCATGAATATATCATTGAAGGAAATAAACTTTATTGTGCGGTTAATGGCTTGTTGAATGATTATATCGGCTATCTTGATTTAGCTTCTTCAAGCACTTCACCAACTAAATTAACTGACGCGGCAGGTGAATATTTAACTATCAAAAACAACAAGTTATATTTCAACTACACCGACCTTTATGGAATGATCGATGAATCTAAATATGGTGTTTGGTCAATTGACTTATCTAGCAAAACATCTAAACAGATATTAGCTAGCTCCGGCGTTAATGGATTTGATATCGATTCATCTTCTTCTTTGATTTACGTTGATTCAACAAATTTGCATCTATATAAATACAATCCTACAAGTGGAGTTACCACCGACCTCCTTGATGGATTTGTCCCACCTGAGGTTACTCCGTTAAATCTTGGTGGAAGAACGGCTAAATACGGCAATAACATTTATTATCTAAATATGTATGCAGGAAAAACCCTATATGCATATAACGAAATAAGTAAAACCAATTACCAACTTACAACAAATAAGGTCGCAGATTTCTTCATTTACGGAGATAAGCTTTATTTCAACCAAGTAACGATGTTAACGAATAACGACTTATATTGCGTTGATCTAAAAATATCTTCTGAAGCAGTTAAGATAAGTACAAACGACGTAAGAAATATGACTTCCGATGGAACTTATATCTATGCGACCCATTATAACTGGGCTGGTGTTGCTGGAGGTCTTTCAAGAATGAAACTTGATGGATCTGAATATGTTAAGTTCTCTGATATAAATGGAGCTAAGAACCTAACAATCAAAGATGGAAATCTCTATTTCATCAATTGTGCAACAATGCAAGATAATGGAAACATCGAATATATTTCATTAGAAGAAATAGACTCAGAATCAACTGACATTGAATCAGTGAATCTAAGCAAAAACATCAAAAATGTTAAGCAATTCATCTTTGATGATAACGATATCTTCTATATCTATAATGGAATATACGATAATTCCGTTAGAAGAACAGATTTCTCTTCTTTAGGAGAAGGAACAAAGATCGCTAGTAGTGAAACAAATCCAAATGAAATTCTTCTAAATGGTGAGGACGTATATTATTATTCCCATCCTGTGACTCTTTCACAGGCGAAATCAGGTTTCTACAAAGTAAGCAAATCTGCAACAAAAGACGGCACCCAAGAATTGATTTTAGGGTATGACAAGAAATATTACGGATCCGAATTACTAATAAGTTCCGATAACCTTTATTTCTTGAACTACATTCCAAAACTAGTTTTAGGCGATGCTCATTTCTATCAATTAAACCTTAATACTAAAGCACTCAACAAAATCGCATAGGAGTAACCATGAATATTGAGACAAAAACAGTTAAAAACGACGTAACCGAATACGAAAAATTTGGTTGGAAACATACCGAAGATGCAAGTAGAGGGACTGGCCCTTGTCATCGTACCGTGAAAATATTAGCTCGAGACAAAGATATGAAAAATTATCAAAAAATCAAAGCCCTTGAAGATAAATATTTCTCGTTAAAAACTCAAAAACGAACGTATAACCCTGTCGATCCTTCTATTTGTATAATCTTGTTTATTCTTTTCCTTATACCGGGGTTCATCTACGTCTATTATAAAGATAAGCAAAAGCAAAGTATCGAATACGAAAACAAACGTATACAGAGCCAAATGGATTTAAT
>CAVJFO010000011.1:0-49038 GCA_963648925.1 Hallerella sp. | reverse complement strand
TTTTGCTTTCTCCTTTTTATGAAACCAAACGCTTGTTAGGCGAATGTGCGTTTAATTTACACAATTATTTGAAAGCGGTTACATTTTTTGTCCCAAACTTAATCCGAACTGTCTTAAATTTCGACTTTTACCCTTTATAGGAGTTTGACGGGGTATTTTTGAAATTTTGTTTTTCTAGCCATTCTTTCTCTTCTTCATTTTCCGGTATATCGATTCGTTCTATTTTGAAAATAACCGGACGCGTGCCATCGTTGCAACACGCAATCATTACTCTTTCATCATTGCTCCATCCATGCATTATTGATCCACCTTGCAAGGCAGTATAAGCATATCTACTTATTGCATCCCATGCCTCACCACAAAATCTTCCGTTCATTAAATGATAAAAATCATCTTGCTCAGCCGTTCTTTTTAAACGGAAAGTGTCTCCAGGTTTAAAAAATGGACAAACGCCCGATTTAGGGTCGGCTAAATACTTCTCTTGTAAATCTGGGAATAATTTTGTTTCTAATACAGTTATTTGGCATTCGTGTCTCATAATTTTTCCTCGCTTATTGATGAATATTGCTATATGGGTGACTTATTTTTAAAAAATGAGTCATCCTTATTACTTATATTAAAAAATAATGGCTATAATATCTATAAATTAAGTCGAAACGATATTTAATCTAATTAATGGAGGTAGAAATATGAATGTCTTCGATAAACGAGTCGCTCTTCTACAAGCGCACATGAAAAGAGATGGCATCCTAGCCTATATTATTCCTGCAACTGACCCTCATATGTCAGAGGAATCTCATCAACATTTCACCAAGGAGAGATTTTATTTCTGCCCATTTTTAGGGAATGACGGAACTCTTTTAGTGACGCAAGACGCTTATTACCTTTATACAGATGGAAGATATTGGACCGAAGCCGAATGGGAATTAGATGGATCAGAATGCAAACTCATCTATGCTGGCAAGGCCGGCGTTCCATCCTTAGCGGAATTTGTTAAAGAGAATGATTTATATCCATTAGGTCTTGATTCATCTTTATTCTCATATGGAGATTTGAAAGCGTTATACAAAGATTCAGCACATAAGATAAGACAGGTTTCTTATCGTTATATGATTAAGGATTTACCTCCTCTTCCAAAAGATAAGATTTGGAAGGTGGATGACGCTCTTCTTTCAACTACGATGGCAAAACGTATCAAGTTAGCGATGGATGCCGTAAATAAAGCTGGCGCTGACGCCTTGGTTATTCCTACGCTTGATGATGTCGCATATCTTCTTGGATATAGAGGCAACGATATCCCATGCACGCCTGTCTTCTATTCTTATTTATATATCGACGAAACAAGAAACGTTCATTTATTTATTGATAATGAAAAACTTCCAGAAGAAGGCATACCTGATGTGACAATTCACGCATACGATACTTTCTTTGACTTCCTTAAAGAGAGAAGCGAGGTTAAGACTTTCGTTGATGCAAATAACACCAACGCAAGAATTTGCTCAATTCTCAAGAACAAGGTTTTTGGTAACAATCCAACCATCATGCAAAAGTCAATCAAGGGCGAAAAAGAAATCGCCAATACAAAAGAAATTCAAGCCATTGACGGACTTTCCGTATTGAAATTGATGAAATATATCGATGACAATATCGAACAAGGTGAGTTAACCGAATATTCATGTGCTAAATTCATCGATGATGCAAGAAAGAGCAACGAAAGATGTTTTGATCTATCTTTCTCAACTATTTCCGCACTTGATGCAAATGCCGCGATGATGCATTACCAGCCAAATGAAAAAGATTCACCAAAATTAACATTAGACAACAATCTTCTTCTCGTTGATTCAGGTGGACAATATTATGGCGGAACAACTGATACCACTAGAACTTTCGTCTTTGGAAGAAACGTTCCAGAGGAAATCAAACAAGACTATACAAAAACGTTAAAATCACAAATATCTTTATCTACGACAGTCTTTGAAAAA
Organism: Hallerella sp.; assembly: GCA_963648925.1. Taxonomy (GTDB): domain Bacteria; phylum Bacillota_I; class Bacilli_A; order RFN20; family CAG-826; genus UBA4951. Next base: position 47,056 of record CAVJFO010000011.1, on the reverse strand, counting down.
GGATGCTCTGGACATGAGATCGATATCATGGCTAGAGAAATTATGTGGAAAGAAGGATTGGATTACAAATGTGGAACTGGCCACGGAGTCGGTTATATGTCTTGTGTCCATGAAGGGCCAATAGGTTTTAGATATTATCACCGCGAAGGAGTCTATGATGACGCCATCCTAGAGCCAGGGCATATCATTACAATTGAACCTGGGGTCTACAAAGCAAGAAAACACGGAATACGTTTAGAAAATAACCTTCTTGTAGTTCCTGCTTTTGAAACCAATGATGGAATCTTCTATAAATTTGAAACAATAACTTACGCACCATATGATGCAAGAGGAATCATTGTTTCAATGTTAAACGAAGATGAATTGAATTGGCTTAACGAATATAACGAAATGGTCTACGATAAGTTATCTGCGCTTATCAAAGACGATTACGATTTATTAGCGTATTTAAGAAAAGTCACTTCTCCTATAAAAAGATAAGTGGGTTTTGTAGGGGATTTTTGGATTTTTAGATAATTGCCATGGCGAAAAACGCCATGGCTTTTATTGTTTTAAACACATTTTCATTTTTAGTTAAAACGAACGATAAACAAAAAATGATAGAATAAATGATAGAATAAATGATAGAAAAAGGAGGCTGCTTATGTATCACGAAAACGAATTTGTTGAATTAAAAAAATCACTAAATCAATTAAAAGAGGGAATCATATCTTTAAGCTCAATGCTTAACAAATCCCATAAAGGAGATTTGTATATAGGTATAAATGACAATGGCTCACTATATGGGTTAACTATAGGTAAACAAACTAAAGCGGATATCGATCACGAAATTCAAAATAAGATTAAGCCTCTTCCGACAAAAATACTGATTGACGATTATATCGAAGATGGCAAAAGCGTCATTAAGGTTAGCGTAGAAGGCGAAGATACACCATATTCAGCATACGGTCGTTATTACATAAGAGTTAATGATGCCGATATCCCCATGGATTCAAATCAATTGCAACATTTCTTTGAATCTAAGCAAAACGTGTATTCAAAATGGGAAGAAAAAGAAACTGAATTTAACGTTGAAGATATAGACGAAGATTTATTGATTGATTGCATAAGAACCGCTAACGAAAAAGGACGTATGGAATATGTTTATCGCAATCCGACTGAGGCGTTAAATAAGCTCGGTTTGTTGACGGAAAACGGGAAATTGAACAATGCAGGTTTGTATTTATTTGGAAAAAATAAGCCTCTTAAAATCAAGGAAGCAAATTATCCGACTGATTCAAGAACGGAATTCGGTGAAATAAAAGAATTTAGAGGGAACATCATTGAATGTATTAAAGATGCGATTTCTTATATTCAAAATCACATCTCCTATAAATCAAACATCATCGGCATTCAACGCGAAGAAATACCGGAAATACCTTTAAGGGCAATAAGAGAAATCGTTATAAATTCATTTGCCCATTGTTCTTATGCAATCGAGGGAGATTTCAACCACTACGCAATATATAAGTCTTCAATCAAAATATATAATCCCGGAAATATCATTAAAGACATCGATCCAATTAAGTTTGCATCAGGCAAAATCGGTAGCAAGATAAGGAACCCATTGATAGCAATTACATTATTTAAATATGGATATATAGACTCTTTCGGAACGGGATTTGATAGAACCTTCACTCTTTGTGCGCAAAATGATGTAGATTACACATATAACAATGATAAATTTGGGTTTACATTTGTTTTTAAACGTAAGTCAAATTTCTTAGATGATAGAATAAATGATAGAATAAATGATAGAATAAACGACCTTGATCAAGATATCATTTCTTCTATTAAGGACAATAAATATGTGACCACCGCCGAATTAACAATCCTTTTGAAAAAATCGGCTCCTACAATTCAAAGACACATCAACAATTTAGTAAAAATAGGCAAAATAGAAAGAATTGGATCTAGGAAGACCGGATATTGGCACGTCATTGAAAAATAAGCTAGCCGTAAATAAATGAAGTTATCGCAGTAACCGTTTCTTTTCTTTGTTCCCCAACGGTTATTGTTGGATTCCCATCGCCATTTTGAATTCCATAATCACCAAAATAGGAATGGACACCTCCTTCAATCGTATATTCTTCTAAATTAGGTAAATGATTCTTATTTGAATCATATTTAGATTTATTGATGACTTTATCGTTAGACGCTAATAAAGATAATGTTTTTAGATTTGTCGAACTTAAATCCACGGTAGAATATGCGGCTAATAAAACTACGCCATTATATTCAGAAATATGATTTTCTAAATATGAGCAGGCCATAGCCCCACCAAGAGAATGACCGCCAATATACCAGTCTTTAATTGATGGGAACAATGATTGTTTTTTATCCGCGCCATTCATATTAAATACGGCAAGATTAAATGGCATCTTAACCATTACTGATGAGATGCCATTATCCGAAAGATCTCTAAGCAATGGAGCGTATGCTTTATATTCAACCTTTCCGCCAGGATAGAAAATAAATCCTTTGGTGGATTCTCCATTCTTTGGTGTAAAAGTAACATAATCGTTTTTATCTTCTACTTTTGAAAATTCAGAATCATTCAAATACGTTAATGCGTCACTTGTAGCGTGTTGATAAATGCCAACATAAATAAAGAATGCAGCAGTTACTGCAACAAGCAACCCTCCAATCGAGGATAAAACAATAATTAATCTTTTCTTAGTCTTTTTCATACATTGTTAATTTTCATTCAAAAAAGGATTATTGTAAATGAAACGTTTGTAACAAAAATAATTTCGTATGCATTCATCTCTAAAAAAGAGGGGATGCGTGCATACGATTTACAAACAATTCTTCTCTTAAATATTAAATTATTCTAGCTAATATGTTCGTGTTTGTTTGCCAAATGTTCACCATATTAAATTCTATTAATTGCATTCATGAATATAAGAGAAAGACGTATTATCGCCTAATCATTTTTCAAGTAACATTTTAAATGGAATCTTTTCTAAATTAAGCAAAGCTATTTTTCTTTCTATTCCACCCGCATATCCAGTAAGAGATCCGTCTCTTCCTAAAACTCTATGGCAAGGAATAATCAATGATATTGGATTATGAGATATGGCATTTCCAACAGCTTGTGCAGACATATTTTTCTTATTAAGTCTCTTGCATATTTCTTTTGCTATTTCACCGTAGGTTGAAGACTTACCATAAGGTATTTCTAGAAGAATGTTGAGCACTTCATTTTGGAAAAGAGAGGACCCATATATCATTTTTGGCGTAAATGATGGTATTTTTCCAGCAAAATAGATATCTAACCAACGTTTTGTTTGAATGATAATTTCGGTATCTTTCTTATTTGTAAAATCAGCGTTATCCAAATTCAATTTATGCTTATCGTTGAAATATAAGGCAAAAAGATAACCATCTTTATCGATGATTGTTATTTTGCCAATTGGTGATAAATATTCAGAAAAATAAAACATCTTTGGTTTAATTCTTTCACGTAATGAAAATCTTATGCAACATTTTGTTTAACTATCGACAATGTTATTTTCTTTGATGGCCTCACAATAAACATAATTGATGTATATATATATGTTTATAAATCAAGACTGTTTGGGTTTAGCAAAAACTCCATGATATTCATAATAACGATGCCTTTTTCGTTACGCCACAACTTAATTCCATCCTTCACAACAATGATCTTTTTGAATGAATCATCAATGTGAATCAATGAATTCTGCTCCTGTTCCATTTTTCCCTTGTCAGGAATTGCTAATGCAGACTGTATATAGTATTTACGGCTTCCAAGATTACAGACAAAATCGACTTCCAATCTCTTACGAATGACTTTGCCTTCTTCGTTTTTTTCAGCCCGTTCTACGACGCCAACATCTACATTAAAACCTCTAATTAGAAGTTCGTTGTATATGATGTTTTCCATAATGTGATTTTCTTCCTGTTGACGGAAATTAAGCTGGGCGTTACGAAGTCCAACATCAGTAAAATAGTATTTGTACGGTGAAGCAATATATCTTTTCCCTTTGATGTCATACCGTTCCGCTTTGCTAACTATAAAACTATCCTGCAAATAACAAATATAGGTTGCGATTGTTTTATCACTAACGGGCATGCCTTTGCTGCTAAAGGTATTTGCTAGTTTCGTCGGATTTGTCAAAGACCCAACCGAAGATGCCAAAATATTGAGTAGCGTAGGCATGATATTATCACCACGAAGATTATGACGGTTTTCGATATCCTTCAAATACAATTCTTTACAAAGAGTGGTCAGATATCCAGATTTCAACTCATCCGTTTTTCTATTTAGAATCTGCGGAAGGCCTCCATATGTATAATAATCAACCCAAGCATCATGTTTATCGCCAGAATATGCTGAAACATATTCAGAAAAAGAAAGCGGATATACGCGCACTTCGTCTCCCCGCCCCCTGAATTCAGTAAGAATATCGGAGGAAAGAAATTTAGAATTACTTCCGGTAACGTAAATATCAACATTATCTCGCCTATTTAGCCCATTGAGCACTGCTTCAAAATTTTCGCATAGCTGAACTTCATCCAAAAATACATACCACATGCCATCATCGGTAAGCCGTTCTTTGATATAAGCGTTCAGCTGTTTGGCATCATGAAGTTCTTCAAATTCATCATCATCTAACGGAATAGTGATAATTCGCGACGAATCTACCCCAGATTCAATTAGATATTGATAGTATAGTTTGAATAAAAGATAGGATTTTCCGCATCTGCGAATACCAGTAATGACCTTAATCATGCCGTTCTCTCTTCGTTCTATCAATCTGTTAAGATACAAGTCTCGCCTGATTTGTTCCATGATCTCAAACTCCTTATTTCGGAAAAGTGTAAATAGTTGCATTTTTCCGTAATAGTATTATATCTTCAACTGCAATAAGCGACAATATCGCGTGAATTGTTATTTCGGAAAAGTGTAAATAGTTGCATTTTTCCGTAATATATCAAATTTTAGATTTTCTATGACGCCATCCAGAATACACAAAAAGCGCCTAAATATAGGCGCTTAATTACAGATAACACAGATTCGAATGTTAGACTTTGGCACACAAACTAATCTTTGTTTGTTGGGGCCATCTACAAATCATTCCACAATCCTAAAAGTAGTTTTATTCAAGCTCAATCGTGCTCGGTGGTTTAGAAGTAAAGTCATAAAGAACACGGTTAACGCCTTTGACTTCATTGACAATGCGATTAGAGATGTGAGTTATTACTTCGAAAGGAATATTAGCTGCTTTCGCAGTCATGAAATCATCGGTTGTTACGGCTCGCAATACAATCGCGTAATCATATGTTCTGCCATCGCCCATAACACCAACTGAACGCATATTTGATAAGGCGGCAAAGTATTGATTTATTTTTCTATCAAGTCCAGCATTCTTGATTTCTTCGCGGAATATTGCGTCCGCATCTTGAACGATTTTTATTTTCTCTTCCGTTATTTCGCCAATGATTCTAATTCCAAGTCCTGGTCCAGGGAAAGGTTGGCGATACACCAAAGAAGCAGGTATCCCTAATAAAAGACCGAGTTCTCTTACTTCATCTTTAAATAAGTCTTTTAATGGTTCAACAATTCCTTCAAATCCAATATCTTTAGGTAAGCCTCCGACATTGTGATGGGACTTGATCGTTTGGGATATTCCTAAGCCCGATTCAATACGGTCAGGGTAGATTGTTCCTTGAGCAAGGTATTCACATGTTGGAATACTCTTTTTTGTTTCTTTAAAAACATCGATGAAGGATTTACCAATGATTTTTCTTTTTTGCTCAGGTTCTGTAACGCCAGCAAGACGTTCTAAAAATAATTGTGAAGCGTCAACAGGAATGAAATTAAAAGAGAACTTCTCTTTATTTGAGAAAAGGGAGATAACTGATTTTGCTTCATCTTTTCTTAATAATCCATGATCAACGAAAACGCACGTTAATTGATCGCCAATCGCTTTGCCAATTAAAGCCGCCACAACTGAAGAATCAACTCCGCCCGATAAAGCGCAAATAACTTTCTTGTTGCCAACTTGTTCTCTTATTTCTTTGATCTTGTCATCAATGAAAGATGATGGTTTCCAAGTCGGAGCACAACCACAAATATTCCAAACGAAATTCTCTAACATCTTTTGACCGTATTCGGAATGTTCTACTTCCGGATGGAATTGCGTAGCATAGAGTTTTCTTTCTTCGTTTGCGTATATTGCATTCATGCAGGCTTTGCTGCTAGCAAGGCATTTAAAGCCGTTTGGAAGAACGGTAACTTCATCATTATGGGACATGAAAACGTTGTTGATTTCAGGAACTCCATCAGTTAAAAGAGATGGTGCGTGTATTGATATTTCAACATTTCCATACTCAGTGTTGCCTCTATTTGCCACTTCACCACCTAAGGTGTAAGCCATAAGTTGGCAGCCATAGCAAATCCCAAGAATTGGTTTTCCTAAAGAAAAAATCTTCTCATCAATATGAGGAGACTTAGGATCATAGACGCTGTTAGGGCCACCGGTAAAAATGATGCCTTTGACATCATCGGATGCTAAAACGTCTAAGGATGTGGTAAAAGGAAGAACTTCTGAGTAGACATGTGTTTGTCTTACTCTTCTAGCAATCAATTGGTTATATTGACCGCCAAAATCTAAAACAATTATTTTTTCCATACATTTTATTTAACCATTTATAAAAATACATCGGCAAGATGAAAGTGCTTAACAATGTATAAAAATAAGGAATAAAGATTACACAAAATCATCGTTAGTTAAAAGAAAATTATCTCTAGATAGCGGGTGTTTGATTTTACTTAACAACTCATTTTACATACAGTTAATGATTTGTCACTAATATTTTTACAATTTTACTAATTATTTCGATGAAATGAGACTTTGTAAGCGCTTTCAGTTAAAAAGCAAAAAATAATTATTTAAATTTCAACTTCTAAGTTTACAATCACCGCCATAAGAGGTAAAAAAACCATATGAAAAAAACAAAATTATTAACAGTCACCCTTCTAGGAGCAGTCTTGGCCTTAGCTGGTTGTGGCGAAGGAAAAACATCATCAAGTGAAGCTGCATCAAGCTCTGCTGAAGAATCATCTTCAACCGCCGCTTCTTCATCTTCATCATCTGAGGCATCATCAGAATCCTCATCAAGCGAAGAATCTTCATCTAGCGAATCTTCATCATCTTCTTCATCAAGTACTAGTGCAACAGATCAAGAAGAAATCTTAGGTGTATTAGAAAATTCCATCGCTGGACAAAGCGCCGTTAAATCCGCTATATATAACGATTCTTACGGCGGCGAAAATCCTTATGAATTTGGCGTAGACAAATACGGCACATTCGTCCAACTCGATACTAGCTATGACACCAGTTATTATGGATATAGAGCCGATGGAACAACAGTCTATGGTATCAAATACTCAAAATATTCCCAGCAATTATCATCTGCTTATCAAGTCGTTGACGAAAACCTTTACGGCGCTAAAGTCTATGTTTCCCCACTTTATCAAAGCGATGTATTTGATGGATACATCTATGGTGCTCAAGGTTTCCTTGAATTAGCTCAAGCATATGTAGGCGCCGATGCAAACAAAGACGCTAAAGTTGATGATTTTTCAACCGAAACCGAATATTCATTCGAATTTGGCGTTGTTAACCAAGATTGGAACGGAAACACCCGTTTAATCATCTTCACCTATGACTTAACAATTGCTAGTGGAACAGTCACCACCTTAGGCGTTGCCTGGTCAGTATATAGCGGAGAAAATATCGAAGCTGACTATGAAACAAATACATATCATGTCGCTGAAGATGGTTCCCCAAGCGATGCCAGCAGAATTTCATTCGACCAAACAGTTGGCGAAAGAACTTTAGAGAACCCATACGACATTGAAACTCTTTACTATACTTCAATCACTTATTTAGATTCCACTGGTGCAGAAATGGGCGATGAATATTCTGTCAGCAACGGTAGCCAATTATCATTTAGCGTTGGCAATTATGCCCCAGAAACAGCAAATCCAAATATCGATACCCCAACAATCACCTACGAAGGCGGTGTCCAATATGGTATCTCCACTGGTTTCTATCAAGGACAAGTTAATATTTATACTTATAATGAAGGCGATTATGTTTGCACGTTAAAAACCGCAAACACAAGCAAGACATTCACCCTCCACGTCACAGCCGCAGTTCCTCAATCAGTTAGCTCAGTAACTTCTTATGTCAAAGAAGGTGACAGCTATACTCAATCAACAGTCGATGATTCTGGCGTTAGCATGTATGCTGGCGGATCAGTTTCTCTTGCCGCTTCCTTCTCGCCATATAAGGCTTCCCAAGACTTCGTTATGGAAGTCGTCGGAGATAACGCAGATGATGCAACAATCGCTTCTGATACAATCTATACCAGCCAATGGGATACAACCGGTACATCCGTTTATACCTTCACTTCTTCTGTTGTTGGAACATATCAAGTAAAGATTTCTTCCGCAGCCGAAGCCAGCGTTACTAAGACAATCACGATCGAAGTCAAAGAAGCACCAGAACTTGCTTCTTTGCTTGCAAAGAGATATGTTTGCGCAACCGCTGAACCAGGCGTTGGCGTCAGACTCTTAAATGATGTTTCCTTCACCCCAAGCGAATCCGATGTAAAAGTTGGCACAGTCAGCGTTGGAACCTATGACTATGATGCAGGTGCAATTGTCACAAATGTTTGTTCCTACACATACGATGAAACAACAAAAACCTTCGCATTAACTAAAGATGGTGCAGCCTTCAGTGATGTTACGTTATCCTTCTCTGGAAGCTTTAAACTTCTTGCTACAACAGGAAGCGGTGATGAAGCAGTCACAACTACATTAACCGAATTTGACGCTAAGACCGTCATCACTGGTGTTGGTGGATCTTGGAGTGCCACAACTTCAAATGAAGCTAGCTTCAAACTTTCCTTCAATACATATAGTCAAACAGTTGATGTCTCATTAAGCAAATTCGATGAAGAATATAACATGTTAGTTGATGCTTATATCTCTGATGCCACATTCACTGTAAGCGAAACGGAAGACGGATATTCCATCGTCCTTGCTGATGATGTCTTAGAAGCCCTTGCTAGCAAAGATTCAAGCTTAGGCGGCGATCCATGCTTAGGTGGAATCACAAGTATCGTTGTTGCAAAAGATTTCTCCAAGATGGAAGCAACCCTCATCATCAACGACGTTTCCGAAACCGTAGAATGTTCCTGGAGCAGATGGTAATATATTCTTCAGAAAGAAGACTATATTAAATGAAAAGACGTTTATTAATAACCAGTGCGGCTTTGTTTCTAGGCTTAGCCGTTACTGGTTGTAACCAAGAACAAAATAAGTCAACCTCAGAGGAGAATGATTCCACTAGTTCATCTAGTGAGGATCACTCCTCTTCTTCATCATCTTCCTCAAGTTCTCCTATCATTGTAAAAAACTTTAAGGAAGCAGTCAGTAACACCCGCTATTATTCGATGTCTACTCTAGCGAGCAATCCAGATTATGTCAGCGAAATTTATAGCGAGGATTTTTATTATAAGGCCACGAATGCATCAGGTTATTTCATCCCAAGTCAAGATAACGGATACGTGCATTCATTTTCTTGCTCATTAGATAGCGATTATCAACTTATAATGAGCGCTTACGGACGTTCAACTGAAGCTAGTAATTTCTCAAAGATTGGAAATAGTAATTTCTTGAGCGTTATATCCAAATATGTAAATACGTTTGAAAAAGCAAGCGATACGGAATATACGTCATACGACTTGGATTTAACTTATGCGATTGCGTATTTCTTTGAATCAAAAGGATTGCAAGCTCTTACTGACATTACTTTTGTTATTGATGGGAATGGCAGACTTTCATCTTTCTTTGGGAGCGATGGATCAAATATTCTTTTAAACGGAACAATCAAAGAAGCAGATAAGAACAACGTATATTTCTACAAGAATTGGGTTGAAGAAGGCTCAAAAATCGATGATCGAATTTCTGATTTCAAAAATCTAGATAGCGCGTTTATTCATCGTAAATCTCTCTATGAAAACGAAACGGTTACTTTTGATGCAGTCGTTTCTGGCATTGATGATAATGGCGACGTGTATGTTGCAAATTCATTAAGCAACGGAGATAACGTTGGAATCAAAATCGAAGGGGTTTCTACAGGGGATTTTGCGATTTCTGATTACGTTAGAGTTGAAACAAAGATTGTAACAGATGGCAAAGTCGTCTATGGAACAAATGGAAAAATAACGCATCTTTCTAATGCGGATTACGTTCCAGTCTTCTCTGAAGAAGCGCTTGTTGACTCTTATGGTGGAGGCTATTACGCCTATAACTATTTCTCCTCAACTCCATATTACTCTGACTCCTTGTATACAACATACGCTTACGTTTCAGCATTGCCTGAAATGGTTGATGGAAAAGATACCGTCGTTACTCTTGCCTTCCCTGGAATTAGCAACTACTATCCAAGTGTTTTCTATACAAACTTCGTTATTCCTTCTTATTTAAATAAGGAAAGCAAAGATGAAGTATATCTGACTCTTAAAAATGCAGGTATATATGGTAGTCAAGAAGAGGCTTTGCTTCTTTGCTTCGATTCCGTTCTTCTAAAAACTGACGGATTAGTTAGTGGATTCTCTTTACAATGCCTTCCTTCTTCTTCTGTTTATAAGAAACTTACTGTAGCGGAAAAAGTCGAAAAACTTTGCGGATTAAAAGGATTCACCTTACCTCTAGTTGGTTCTTCAATTTCCTATAGTTTTGGTAAAGGCACCCAATACGAGCTTGAGTCCCAATATGGGATTACTTCTACTGACCACAAGAAAGGTTTGTTTATCGGGCAAGAAGGATTCACCGATGATGAATATAATTCATTTATCGCTAACCTTGAAAGTCTAGGCGTAAGCAAATACGACGAGATTGCCGATAAATATCTCTACCGTCATTGCATTTATACATATAACGATTTCATCATCGATGTCTTATACGTCCCTGCATCATGGTCCGCATTCCCAAATCAAATCAGCATCTGGATTTATTCCTCAAGCGTTGATGAGATGATTAGAATGCCTTCCATCCAAGAACGTATCGAAGAAAAAGCCCCATGGTTTGATTCTTCCTCCTTCCTTAGATATCAAAATACATATGACGCGGATTACTCCTTATATGAGCTTAGCAACTTTGCCTCATTGAAACTTGATGAACCGTTACTTGCTATAACCTTAGATTCGAACACTAATGTTGGGGAAGATTATAAGAAAACCCTCGTTCAAAGTATGGGCTATAAGCAATATAAGGTTGATGGAAAATCCTATACTTATACATTAAGAGGATCAGTCCATTATCTCTTCCAAAAAGAGGAAGGCCAGTTCCTTGATATTGCCACATATCCATCAAGCGATTATATCTACACCGGTCATAAGAGATGGACTTATAGAACGGAAATATTGATTTACCGTTCTTCTTCTCCTATCTCCATTCCTTCTTATAGTGATTTATCAATCCTAGGAAATGAACGTTCTTCAATTGATCAGTCGTTATGTTATTCGCCAAGTCTTCCAAGCGATGCAAAAGTCGAAATATGGCAAAGCGAAAATAACTATGACTTGCTTAAATACGGCTACGGACACCGTAATGAGGCATTCATCTATTCATCAGATCTTGATGGAGTCTTCTCTTCGATAAAAACATCGCTCGAAGATGCGGGATATGAAATTAGCCCAGGGTTTGAAGAATACACGGATATGGCTCAATACGTTAAAGTGCACAAAGGCTTATATTATTACGTGTATGTCATGAAAAATGATAGATTCGTACGTTTGATTAACGATCAAATTGGCGCGGCTTTCTATATCTGATAATTACCACTAGGACAACCTAGTGGTTTTTTTCTTATGACAAAAGCCTGCCAAATAAGGACAGACTTTTTTAACCATATTTAGTTTTTTTGCCTATGTTTTTTTAAAATGGAATATAGGGAGATTGTTAAAATATCCTTAGAAATAAATTCTTATTTATGCTCGTTTTATTTGATTGATTATGCATGTAAAAATACGAATGATATAATGATTATAAGAATTGTTAAAAATCATCATCAGCTTAGATTACTATCGCATATAGTCTAACCTTAGTTTGTCAATCAAAAATCAAGGAGCAATCATGTTACCGTCTATTGGAAAAATACCTTCTTATATTTTCTTTCTAATCGTTGGATTTATAGCCATCATTATTTTTTACATCATAACTAGAAAAAGATATTCATTTAAGTGGTATGTTGCTTTGATATTAGGATTAATAATGGCTTTAGCGGAACTTATAAGCGCAAAGATAATGTTCATCATCGAAGTTCCGTATTCATTGGAACATTGGCAAATATGGAATAACGGTTTTTCCTTGTTTGGCGTATTCTTCTTTACTCCCCTAATTTTGCTTCTTGTGTCATGCATATTAAAGGTAAAGCATTTGGATTTATTCGATTACTTGTTTCCAGTTGGTTTATTGCAGCTTTCGATTTATCGCATTGGATGTATGTGTACAGGATGTTGTTATGGCATCCAGGTTGGTTGGGGAATCACAAATGGAGTTACAGATGGTTTGTTTCCCGTTCAGCCATTTGAAGCGGTCTTAGACCTTCTTGCATTCATTCTTATTTTCTTCTTAACAAGCAAAAACAAGCTAAAACGTGGCGAAGCATTTTATATCACCTACATCTCCTATGGTCTTATTCGTTTTGCAATGGAATTCTTTAGAGAAAGAACAAACGTTATTGGCATCTTTTCTACAAGTCATTTCTTTGCCCTAGCAATCTTGATATTTGGAATAGCGAAGTTGTTATATTCAAGATTGAGCAAGAAAAACGATCTAGAATATGAATAGAAAGCCTATCTTGCATAGGGATATTAATACACGCATGCGTTATTTTTGTATTTGTTCCTACTTCTGCTGCTAATTTATAATTCTTCGCTCATATAAAAAGCATTTCATAAAATCATTAAGCATATTGCAATAAAGAACTATTCATCTTATAATTTTTAAGTCACTTAAATAATTAAGAGGAAAATAAGGAGGAAGCCTATGAATAAGGATGAACTTTATCAATATTTCCTTAACCAGCTAACAAATGGCGAAGCGTACCTTACTATTGGCAAAGGCAAAGCCCAATATAAGATGAAACGCGGGTCTTTCAAGACAAGAGATAATATCATCGGAAGAAGAAAACTAGTCTTTTCCTTCCAAGATGGGAATCGTTATATTTTCTCTGATGGCCAAGTTCAAGCGGAAATCATCGTTGATAGGGATCCATGGATCAAATTTCATTTCCATGTTGATCCGGGATATAACAGATTTACATTGCGTTTTAAAACATTCGAAGATGAGCATATCTACGGATGCGGAGAGCAATACTCAACCCTAGATCTTAAAGGCAAGGACGTTCCTATTTGGGTTAGCGAACATCAACAAGTGATGAAAATCGCAAAGAAACAACTAAGAGAACGTTTACATGGCCCTAATCCAGATTACCAAGCGCCATATAAGGATCATCAAACGTATGTATCTACTCCTTCTTTTATCTCGTCTAAGGGATATGCGATATATTGTCACGAAGATACATATGGATTCCTCTCTTTCAAAAAAGATGAGCTCTTAATTAAATTCAGACAAATTCCTCAGTCAATCTCCCTTATTTGTGAGAATTCTATCCTAGAACTCGCTCAAGACATGTCTAAATTGGTTGGCCTTCAACCAAGAGTTCCTTCCTGGGTTAATGATGGCGTTATTCTTGCCATACAAGGCGGAAGCGAAACTCTTCTAAAGAAATATCAAGAAGCCAAAGATAAAGGCCTAAAAGTGGCTGGAATTTGGTGCCAAGATTGGTGTGGGAACGTTGTTACAAGCTTCGGTTACCAAGTTTATTGGAACTGGGAGGCGGATGAAAAACTCTATCCAAATCTAAAAGAAATCATCAAACAATTAAACTCTGAAGGAGTCAGATTTTTAGGATACATCAACACATTCTTAAAAGAAGGTGCTCCTCAATATCTTGAAGCAAAGAAAAAAGGTTTCCTCATCCGTCACAAAGATGGATCAGTCTACCACATTAAATCCACGACTTTTAACGCAGGAATTGTTGATTTAACAAATCCAACCGCACGTAAATGGTATATGGATATCATCAAGCATAACATGATTGAATATGGCCTATCTGGCTGGATGGCTGACTTTGGTGAATATCTTCCAACCGATTCGGTTTGCTATGGCGGGGAAAGTGAAAAACTTCATAACCGTTGGCCAACTATGTGGGCAAAATGTAACTTTGACGCGGTTAAAGAAACAAATAAAGAAAATGAATGTTTCTTCTTCTCTAGAGCGGCATATGGCCACACCTTCCAATTCACCAATTCCATGTGGAATGGCGATCAACATGTCGATTTCTCTGATGAATATGGTTTAGGGTCCATTATTCCTGCTTGTATATCGTTAGCCTGTTCTGGGGCAGGCGTCATTCATTCCGATATTGGCGGGTATACAACAATAACCGCCTTATATCCAATGAAACGAAATGCCGAATTATTCAATCGTTGGTCAGAAATGAATATTTTCACGCCAGTGTATAGAACTCACGAGGGCAATCAGCCAAAAAATAACGTTCAATATGACAATAAAAACACCTACGATGAATTCATTCAAAACACTAAATATTTCGTTGGCTTAAAGGAATATCGTGAAGATCTATATGAGGAATATTATAGGGAGAACACCCCAATGATTAGACCTCTCTTCTTCCATTACGATGAACCTGAAGCATATCTAAACAAAAAAGAATACATGTTTGGAAAAGACATCATTGTCTCGCCTGTTTTAAGGCCTAACGAAACTAAACATGAATATTACCTTCCTAAAGGAGAATGGATTCAGTTCTTCACAAATAAAGAAGTTCCTGCTGGGAAAGGCGTTATTGATTCGCCACTTGGCTTACCT
The DNA here is from genome assembly GCA_963648925.1 of Hallerella sp. GTDB lineage: Bacteria > Bacillota_I > Bacilli_A > RFN20 > CAG-826 > UBA4951. The sequence continues at coordinate 32,019 of CAVJFO010000011.1, read as the reverse complement.
ATTGCCTTCTATCGCAAGGATAGCCAATACAAAGAGTTGTTTGAAAATCTAAACCAAGAAAAAGGAGGAAAATAAAATGAAATACTTTCTTGATTCAGCAAAAATAAATGAAATTGATTACGCATACAAAAATTATGCGATTGATGGTGTTACAACAAACCCAAAACACATCATGGCAAGCGGAAAGCCATTCCTTACTGCCATTAGCGATATTGCAGCTTGGTTAAAAGAAAATGATCTTATCGGCATGGACAAGTTCCCGGTTTCCGTTGAAATCAATCCACATTTAGCAACTGCTCAAGAGATGATTGAAGAGGCAAAAAAGATCGCAGCAATTTGCGAAAACTTTGTCATCAAAATCCCTTGCACGACTGAAGGCGTTAAAGCAGCTTATCAACTTGAAAAAAGCGGAATTCGCACTAACGTCACCCTTGTTTTCTCTCCTTCACAAGCTATTCAAGCCGGGAGAATCGGTGCTAAATTCGTTTCACCATTTGTTGGTTGGAAAGAAAATAATGGCGAAGACACATACGGATATATGTCTCAATTAGTTAATATCTACAAAGAAAAAGGCTATAAGACAGAAATCATTACCGCAGCAGTCAGAAATGGCAAACAAATTGCTGATGCGGCAGAGATGGGCGCTGATATTGTCACAGCGGGTTTAGCCGTATATGAAGATAGTTTCAATCACCCATTCACCACTTATGGCCTAGGCGTTTTCACAGATGCATGGGACCACACGAAAGGCAACTAAAATGAAAGTCGCATTCATTGGCCTTGGCATTATGGGTTTGCCAATGGCCACAAACATCTCAAAAAAATATGAATTGATCGGATACGACCTATTTAAAAAAGAAACCCCATTCCCTTTCGCCTCATCTTATGAAGAATGCGTAAATTTTGCTGACGTAATTATCTCGATGGTTCCAAAAAACGAGCATATGCTTGCCCTCTTTGAATCAATTAAGCCATATTTACGTAAAGGCCAAATTTGGATTGATATGTCCACCATTTCTCCTAGCACAAATCAAAAGGTCGCTAAAGAGCTTGAAGGAAGTGGAATTGAAATTCTTGATTGCCCAGTCGTCAAATCTCAACCAGCGGCAATAAAAGGCGAGCTTGGAATATATGTTGGCGGGAGCAAAGAAACATACGAAAAAGTAAAACCAATTCTCTCTTGCATGGGAAACAATATCATCTATATGGGTGGACATGGTGCAGGATGTCAAATGAAAATCTTACACAACGCCTTAGTAGGTGAAATTCAAAATGGCGTCAACGAGATTCTTGGCTTAGCAAAAACCTTAGGTTTGAACCAAGAGGAGGTCGTCACCGCATTCGGATATGGCGGAGCACAATGTTTCTATCTTGATACCAAAGCCAAAAACATCATTTCCAATACATATCCAACCGCTTTTTCCGTTGAAAACATGAATAAAGACGTTCATTTTGCATCCGAAATGGCTAAAGAAGCCAACAAAGAATGTCCTGTCTTACATCACGTAACAAAGATATACGAAGAAGCAATGGCTGAAGGCCTTGCAAAAGAAGACTTTTCAGCCTCATATAAGATCGTCAACAAGGAGAAATAAGCATGAGAAAACCAATTATCGGAATAGTTTGCTTAGTTAGAAAAACTTTTGATTACGAAACCGCTTTTAAACTCTATCAAGAAAGATCCGCTAAAGTAATGGAAGACACCTCAATTGATTGGGTTTATTATCCTAGCATGGTTATCGAACCATCTGAAGCTAAAGCGGCAGGCGAATATTTCGTTGAAAAACATGTCGATGCAGTAATTGTGGTTTCCGCCACCTTCCATTTAGGTGGACTGGCCTTAATTCTTCATAACATCGTCAAACGTCCATTTCTTCTTCAAGGCTATAACGAATTGCCATATGACGGAGGGAAGATTCGTCTTAACGCCGTATGTGGAGTTAACTTAAACGCCTCAAACCTCTATAAAGGTGGAGTGGATGACTATATTGTCTATGTTGGCGATGACGTTGATCATGATTGGATCAAAGCCATCAAGATGAAAACCGCTTTAGAGAACTCTAATGTTGGTTTAATCGGTTTCCATGCTCAAGGTTTCTATAATGTTGGAGTCGACGAACTTCATCTTTATCATGAACTTGGAATTTTAATCTCTCATTATGAATTAAATGATTTCTTCGGGGGAGAAGCTAAGGAAGAAGAAATCGATATTGAAGAAAAAAATCTTCGTGAGACATTTGATTGCAAAAAGCTCACAGACACTCAAGTAAGGGCCGTAGCGCGTTTAATTGTCGTCGCTGAGAAGTTTATGAAGGAAAAAGCGTTAGACGTCGTAGCAATACGTTGCTGGCCTGAATTTGCTAAAAACTATGGTGTTTCCCCATGCGCGATGATGTCTGTGTTGCAATCTAGAGGCATTCTTCTTGCTTGCGAAGGCGATATCGAAGCGGCTCTTTCAATGGTCGCGGTTAGAGCAGCAGGCGAAGCAACTCCATTTATGGCCGATCTTTCGCAAGTTAACTATCAAGAAAATTATGCCCTTTTATGGCATGATGGCGTTGCGCCATGCAATTTATGGGACAAACGTTGCAATCGTTCCTTAGAAACATATTTTGCGGGCGGAAAAGGTGTTACGGCAGATTTTGTCTTAAAACCAGGAAAGATGTCTATCCTGCGTATAGATACTGCAAGAGGCAAAACAAGAATCTATTACGAAGAAGGCGAAGCATTCGAAATGAATAAAGATCTTTCTGGCACATATGCCAAGGTCGTTTTCAACCGCCCAATTAACGAAGTTGTTGATACGGTTACCTATACTGGCGTTGCTCACCACGTCATCATGGGATATGTTCAATACAAGAAAGCCATGCAATATCTAGCGCGTTTGATGGGTTGGGAGATTCTTGATGAAAATACTAAGTGTTACTGATCCCTCCTTTAAGGAGTATGGCTCAATATTAAATATCGATTCATCTAACATCGTTGCTTATTTAAAAAACCAAGCAAGGATGCCAGATGAAAATAATCTTTACGTCCGTGACGATCTTTTGATGCATTCTCTAAAAGGAATTGATGAGATCAAAGAAAGCGTCTATGGTCTTTCCGATATCGAAGTTGGATATTGCAATGGATATAATTCCTTGCTCAATTGCATGGAATATCACACATGTCCTGAAGTAGATATTGCCGCGGATGATTTAGTTCTTTTGCTTGCCGCACAAAAAGATATCCATGAAGGAATCCTAGATTCAAAAGATGTTAAAGCGTTCCTCCTAAAAAAAGGCGAGGCGGTTATTTTGAATCCGTATACCTTGCATTTTTCACCATGTAAATTGAGTGAAGATGGTTTTAGATGTGCGATCATTCTCACAGATAAAACGAATATGGACCTAGAAACCTCACCTAAAGAGAAAACTCTATGGAAGGTGAATAAATGGCTATTGGCCCATAAAGAATCCAAACAAGCCTCTAGTGGCGCTTATATTGGCATTATAGGAGATAATCTCAAAGTAGATTTCTAATATGTGGCAAGATGTTATATTCATCCTCATCATTTTTCTTAGCAACATAATTCAAACCATAACAGGTTTTGCAGGCACCGTTTTAGCCATGCCTCTATCTCTTAAATTAGAAGGAGCAGACACTGCTAAACCTGTTTTGAATTTAGTCGCATTGCTAGTTTGCCTCTATATCGTCTTCGCTCACCTTAAGGATATTGATTGGAAACATTTCTTAATCATTCTTCTTAGCGTCGGAGCAGGTTTTGGCGCTGGTTATGCCGTGGAATTGATTCCTATTGAAAGCAAAATTCTTCTATACGTTTATGGAGGAATCGTTATTTTGATGAGCATCATTTTCTTCTTCATCGATTTCGAGAAAGTCAATCTGCCAAAATGGTTAATGATTATCTTTCTCTTCTTAGGGGGAATCATGCACAAACTTTATGTTTCAGGCGGACCATTCGTTGTTATTTATGGCCTTCATGAACTTAAGGACAAAAACAAATTTAGGGCCACATTGTCTCTTTTATGGATCATTCTCAATTCAATGTTATTCACGAACCATTTAATTGAAGGGCTATTCAATAGTCATGTTTTGATCCTCTTTGGAATTGGCGCTGGGGCAACAGTTCTATCGCTTGTTATTGGCTCATTTATTGCCCCAAAACTTTCAAAGAACGTCTTTATGAAAGTAACTTGTGTTCTTTTACTTATTTCAGGTGTTACACTATTTATATGATAAATCTGTCAGATACTCAAAAAAGCATCATCAGAATTCTCTTCGTGACAAAAGAAGGATCTCGATCAATCTTAGCCAACAAGCTTTCGTTGACTAACGCCGCTTTAACGTTGGCCATAAAACCTTTGATTGAAAACGAAATCGTTATTGAAGAGAAAAACGATACGCAAAGAGTTGGCCGTAAGGAACTTAAATTAGCGTTGAATCCAAATTACGGAAACTTCCTTGGCGTGGATATCCGTAAGCATAACCTCTACTACTCCTTGATGAATTTCAAAGGAGAATTAGTTGATAGTTGTTCTAGCAAAGAGTCTTCTCTAAAAGAATTCGTTAATGGCAAAGAAAATATCTTAGCTGTTGGAGTTACTATTAGAGGAAGCATCATTAATGGAATGTTAGAAGAAAAATATCCTCAACTGCAAAAAGAATTAGATGAAATCGGTTTACCAACATATATTTTCAATAACGTTGATTGTTTAGCGGACATTTATTCTCTTTTCCATCATGAGGATGAGAACTTCCTTTTAGTTAAATATGGCCCTGGAGTTGGATCTTCAATTTATGTACACGGAAATCCATTAGGGAATCTTTCGGAACTTGGACATACATATTGTTACCCAAATAAGACGGTTGAAGATAGCATCTGCTACTCCTCCTTACTTGGCAAAGAATATGAAGAAAATGAAGGCAACGAAATCATTTTAAATGATGAAGAAAAATTAAAAGAGGTCATGCGTGTATTATCTTTTGCCTTAGTTAATGCGGATTGTTTGCTTTCTCTTCAAAAAATAATTCTCTCTGGCGCGTTGTTATCAAATGAGACAACTAAGTTAAAATTAAAAGAAGAGCTAACATTGATTAACCCTTCATTTGATACCGCTAAATTATGCGTGTATCCTCACTATAACGAATTCAACGCAAAAAAGAGCTGCATTGGCGCGTTTATAAAGACATACAAATAAGGAATTACTTTCTAATTAACTGTCTCCCTTTCTTATCAATTAGGGAGACTTTTTCATTTGTCTTAACGCCTGTAACAATAACTTCATTAGCTAAAGATTTAACTTCAATAAGACGATGAGGATTCGCTAAGGAAGAATCGTCTTCATAGAAATGATAGGTGAATTCTCCTTCTTCTAATGGATATATTTCAAAAAGAGTTCCATTATTATCGTTAAGAGGAATTATAGAGCCTTCTTTAATGAAATATATTGGGGTTTCACCAGGGATATTTGAAATTTTAATTGTTCCATGAACTTCTTTCCCATTCATATACCAGTTTCCTTCTGGAAGGGTTATTTCTTTTTCCGTTACTCCTTTATCAAATATTGGGCAGGCTAAAAGACTATTCCCCAAGAAGAATAAATCACTTTCTTCATCATATGTCGGATATTTTAAAAAGACAGGGTAAATAAGAGGATGATATGTTTCTACGGCTTCCATCGCCGAAGAATAGATATATAGTAAAAGTCTCTTTCTTAAAGCGAATAGATTCATCACTTTATCTTTTAATTCTGGATATAACCATGGCATTGTTGAAGAACCATCAGGATTCCATGAATGCAAGGTAAAACGTGGAGTGAATATTCCATAAGCAATCCAGCGAAGGAATAATTCTTCATCAGGCTTTTCCCCGGCAAATCCTCCAATATCTTGTCCGATAAAGGTAAATCCACTTAAAGCGGAGGTCATTGCCATTTTATGATTTCCACGGAAATCTTCAAAAGACGTTTGATTGTCCCCAGTCCAAGTTTGACAAACTCTTTGGAAACCAGCTGGTGCGCTACGAGTAACTGCCATATGCCTTTTATTTGCAGGAACTGCCGCGTTAGAGGCGTTAGCCATAAGCAAAGAAAACAAAGGTCTAATTAGCTTTGCTTTGATTGGTTTACCAAACCCTGCAGCGTATACATCTTCATCATGTATATCGTATTCATTATTGTCGTTCCATATTGATTCGTAGCCTAAATCAACCAGGTTTTCTTTAACACACTTAGTCCAGAAATCATATGCATCGACATTGGTGAAATCTAAATAGCTTCCCATTCCTCCCCAGAAAGGAAACACATATGGTTCACCGTTCAAGTAATGCAAAAACCATCCTCTTTCCTTAATGAAATCATACAAAGGGTGAGTTGTTAAAAAGGCAGGTTTGATATTCGGGAGGAAATTGATTCCCTCTTTTTTAAATTCTTCTGCAAATCCTTTTGGATCAGGGAATTTTTCTTTATTCCAGTGAAATACGCAACGCTTATCACCTATTTGGGTATACCCGCTAGAAAGGTAAAAGCCTCCGCAATCAATTTGATATTCCTTAAGTTTTTCTTTGAATTCCTTGAAAGATTCTAAAGGCTTATCTGAATCCGTGTAAGCCATTGTCGATCCACAATATTTAAAACTCCATTTTGGAGGCAAGAAAGACTTTCCAGTCAGGTAGGTAAATCTTTCGACTATCTCTTCAACCGAGCCAAAAATAACGTAATAAACCAATGCATTTTCTTCTGAATGGAAATACTTATAAGTCTCGTAATAATTGTTATGCTCGTGGCCAAAATCTATCTCGCCGTTAGAATATGTGTCATAGAAAATACCGTAAGAGCCAACGCTGTTTTTGCAAATATAAAAAGGTATTTGCTTATAGAGAGGATCGCTGCAGTTGGCATTAAATCCTAAAGCGTCAAATGTCTCTAATTTAAAATGACACATATTTTTGTTAACTGGACCGGTTTTATCCCCTAGTCCATATATATGTTCATTCTTTTCTCTTGAAAGATAATGATAAGACCCTTCACCCATCTCTCCTTCAAAGTTATAGGCAAGGATTTCTCTATCGTGAAAGAAATCTTTGCCATCCTTTAGGTAATGCAAAAAGAAATTGTTTAAATCTAGATGAATATCAATATCATCAATTCTAAAATCAGTATCGTTTACTTGTTCAACAATTTTTAATCCCTCAGTTGAGAGTCTTTCTCTCCCGCATTTAGGCATGATATTAGTTCCAGGACATATAGAGAAAGTTGGAAAAAGATCTTCTTTGTTGGAATAAATAGCAACGCGCAAGATATGTTCGAAAAAATCTAATTGAACATATTTCCCATCTGCTTGATAAAGCCTCGTTGATGGAGTTTTTTCAATTAGTTTGAAGGAATGTTGATATTTCATTTTGGATCACCTAGGAATGTATTTTTAAATAATGACCAATAATTAGGCCTACTCATTTTAGTCTTATCAAGCTTAATACGGAGAACTTTTCCTTTCTTTTTCTCCCATAAAGGCAAATTATCTCCGTTAGGGTTTCCGTTTTTCATGAAATTAGCAAAATAATCAATCATCATCTCAGAAACCTTTTTATCGTTTTCATCATATGGTCTCCAAGATTTATCCAATGTCCCAAAAACATATCTTAAGTCAGATGAATGGAACGCTTTATTGTTGTCTCCTTTAGCGTCAACATCAAAATAATAAGCATACGCATCCTCTCTTTTTGCATATTTGATGGCCATTAATGCGAGAATCAAGGTAAACATATCGTTGTTTGTAAAACCAATAATTGTTGGTATATTGATTTTCTTCTTAATGAGTTCCTCTTGTCTATCGGTTAAATAATAATGATCAACCATTGTCATTGTGGAAATTTGGTTGTCTTTTCTTTTAGGCTTAAAAGTCTCAAGAGCATCAAAAATCTTTTTTGGCTCAAGATTTCTAAATTCTTCAACAGAAGAACGTCCACATTCATTCATGAGACAATGGTAGTATTCTCTTCTTTCTTCTATTGCTTTAGGAGTAGCCATAGATGGAAAAAGACCTCCACCTGACATCATAATCGCTTTATTGAAAAGCCCTTCGCATCTCTTAGATAGGAGCATTGATTGGATAGACATTGCACCGGCGCTTTGCCCAGCAACTGTAATATTTGTTGGATCGCCATAGAAATTGCTTATGTATTTCTTGACCCATTTCAAAGCAACGACTTGGTCATCAAAGCCAAAATTACCATCATGCCCAAATTCTTTTTCGATGTCTTCGTGACAGAAATAGCCAAAAACTCCAACTCTATATTGGATGAAGACGGTAACAATACCTCTTTTAGCTAATACTTCACCATCAAAAGCGGATTCAGAATTAGCCCCGCTATCAAAACCGCCGCCATGGATAAAAACCATAACGGGATACGTCCCTTTTTCTTTTGGTGTATAGATATTTAAATTAAGGCAGTCTTCAGAATATTTAAATTCAATGCCATCTCGAAATTCTTTGTGATAAAACATCCTCTCAGGAACTTCTAGATGGGCATACCAACATCTTTTTTGAATGCAGGCATCGCCAAAAGAAGTCGCATCAAATGTTTCGCCAAGATAATTAATTTCTTTAGCGTATTTGAAACGCTCTGCTTTAGCAAAAGGAATTCCTAAATATTCATAACAGAAATCCCTTTCTCTTCCATTTATTTTTCCTAGAGAGGTGTTAATGATCATTTATTGATTATCTCCGCCAATAATTATCTCATTGTTGGCAGCTTGTTTAGCAAGTAATTCTTCTTTTTGGACTTGTAAATCATCCGTCTTCTTTTTGCTTAATCCGTAAATAAGCAATAAGACAAGACCCATAAGAAGGAATAATGCGGCAGGAATCGCGGTAGCCATGTAATACATGACATTTAACGTTTCCATTGTTTGAACTTGTCCAGAACCAGCCTTATAGTTCATTCCTAAGAGCGCGCCATTAACAGCAACTGCTGCAACGACTTGTCCTAATTTGCGGAAGAACATAAACACAGAATAGCTTGATCCATCATTACGTAAACCGGTTTTGACTTCGACATCATCAATCGCATCGGTTGCTAGAGCCCAAATCTCAAGGGTGATAATGGATAAACCAATGCCACTAATTAAACATCCGCCTAAGAAAATGAAAGGATATTTAACAACAATATCTTTAACGAAAATTAAAACGAAATTAGGAATGGAAGCAAGTATAGCGCCTAAGGCACAAATTTCTTTCTTGCCATATTTACGAACTAATTTACCAGCAAATAACATCAAAATGACCATTGGGCCATATGTGCAAGCTTGAGATGCAAGGTTCATCCAGTTAGAGGCAAATAAATCATTAAAGAGATAAGTATAGAAGGATTGGGTGAACATTTGGCCTGCTAAAAGAAGAAGGCCAGTAAGACAAACAGCTAAAAAAGAACGGTTTTTCAATAGGGTTTTTGCGATTTTTAATGTTTCGCCTTTCTTGTGTTCTACGGGTTTTGCAACAACTCTTTCTTTATTGTTTTTATATGCGACAAATAAAAGGATGCAGCTTATTACAGCAAGAATTGAAACGCCAATGATGATGTATGGGTATTGAACTTGTGTAAGTTGTTTACCGTTTTCACCAATGACAGGATTGCCGCTATCATCAACCACTCCTTTTGCATAAAACATCGTAAGAACAAGGATTGGCAAAGAACCTAATGCAGCACCGGCTGAACGGAAGACAGAAAGCTTGTTTCTTTCTTTTGTATCAGTGGTGACAACTGAAGCAAGCGAACCATAAGGAATTTGGTGAACGGTATAAACCATGCCAAATAATACGTAGGTCACAGCGGCATAAATTGAAATACCTACTGGCCCCATCGCTTGAGCAAGTCCTGACCATGGCAAGAACATAAGGATGGTGGCAATTGCTAAAGGTATAGCAACCCATTTCATCCAAACGCGATAACGGCCATCTTTTCCTGGCCTTCTGATATCGACAATTCTTCCCATAATTGGATCATTGATCGCATCCCACACACGGGCGAAAACGAACATGAGCATGATAAACAAAGGCGATAAGCCTAAGATATCTGTGTAGTATTTTTGCAAGATTGTCGTTACCGTTGAAAAGCAAAGACATCCAGCAAAATCACCTAAGGCGTAGCCAATGTAATCATTAGTGTGTAACCCAGACGTTTGAGAGATATAGGAACGTCCATTCCCATTCTCTCGAGTTCTTTCTTCTTCCATATTATTTACCATAACCTTATAAAAAGATTATTTCCTTCGAAGAAAATAATAACTCTTTTGAAAGCGCTTTACTAGCGATAAATGCTAACTTTTTTAAAATTTTTAAGCAACTTAAATAAATAATTCGATAAATACTAAATTATTGAAAAAAGAAAAACAAAGGAAATTTATATTTATATTTAATTTCTACTTATTTAATTTAGAGAAAAGTTCTATAAAAAGTTCTTTCCAAGAATGTTCAATGTTCTTCTCTTGATACTTTTCTGCGAAGACATACGTGCTTTGTTTCAGAGATTTTAATTTGTCTTTATCGTTTAATGTTTCAATTATTTTTTTCGCAAATTCTTGCGGATCATTTGAATCAATGACATATCCATTAACATCATCTTCCATGACCGATTTAGTTGGATCGCCCATCTCCTTCCAAATTGTTGGAACTGAAAGGGTATTCGCTTCAATAACAGTTAAAGGGAATCCTTCAAATTTTGATGTGATTAAATAAAGATCGCTGGATAAATAATGCGGTTCTAATTGAGATATGCCTGAAATCAGATGAACATTGCTTAATTTATTTTCTTTGATGAACTCTTCCATCTTTGGCTTCATGCTGCCAGAGCCATATATATTAAACGTATAAGAAAACTTATTATCATCTAGGGCTTTAGCGACCTTTAGTAACATCAAAGGATCTTTTTGATCTTCGAAACGGCATGCGCTCATTATCGTGTTATTGTGATATTCAAAGTTTTCTTTTCTAGTAAATCTTGATGGATTATAGATAACTGAACTAGGGAATTTTTCCTTTTTATCAATAGCTTTTCTGGTCGCATCAGTAAGGAAGATGTAATAGTTAGGTTTCTTAGAAAGCAATCTAAATAATTTAGAAACAAAAGATTTATACAATCTAGAATTAAAATGAAAATGTTGAACAATAAATCTGTTTTTTGGGGCAAATAAGAGGAGTTCTTGGCTTGCAAAAACGAAAATATCATCTTTAGAAGAAATCTTTTCTAATCTTCTTCTCCATTTAAATCTTCCAAACGTATATTCATGAAGACAAGTAAAAAGAAGTTTAATAGCTTGCAAATGATGATGAGAATTCCATTTCTTGGCGAAATTTAAATCTAATTGGGAAATCTCATCTTTGAAGGAAATATCTTCAAGAATGATATTCTTAGGTAGATCATATTTTATCTTTTCCCTATCAATTTTAGAAAAGGGAATTAGATGGATTTCATAATCATTTTCCAGCATCTTAATAATTTGAAGAGTGACCATTTCAGTCCCACCAATATTATTAAGTTGTTGGATACACCAATAAATTTTACGTTTCATGTAGTTATTATATACGTTTTATAAGTATCTATCGTTCGTCTATTAGATGAATTTTACCCTCTCAACTAATTTCAACTATTAACTCGTAGCCAGATGGCTTGTTACATTACTCGAAAAACTTATAACTTTTGCTTATTTCCAAATCTTATTTTTTCTTTGTCAATACTTGTAATTAATTATTTACGGCCCATAATGAAGTATAAACGTCTCATATAATTTTTTATTGCTAATTGTTAACCAATAATTATTTGCGACTAGAAAGGAAAGCATGAACAAAGAAAAAACGGTATTAGATACGATTAAAAAATCCATGAATGAGGGAGATAAGATATCAATATCACTTATCCAAAAAAATTATGGCGTTTCACTTACTTTAGGATCTGCAATTTTCAAAGAGTTAGAAAAGGAAAATTACATCGAAAACGGTAATACATTCACTAGAAAAAACCATCAAACAAAGAAATTGTCGATGGATATCTATCTTTTAAGCAATGACGAAAAAATGGCCGAGGCCTTTAAGAAAGAGTTTGCAAATACTGATAATGTCACCGTAGTTTGTGATGATTTTGTTAATTTCATGGCTGAGCACGATGAGGTCGAATGCATCGTAAGTCCCGCTAATGCATTTGGTTTCATGAGCGGAGGATATGACAAGGCGATTACTGAATGTTTTGGCTTTGAATTAGAAGAATGTGTGCAAAAATACATCAACGATAACCTATATGGCGAACAACCAGTTGGAACTTCTATCATCGTTAGAATACCAGAAACAAAACGTTATCTTATACACACGCCAACAATGCGTCTTCCTTCTCCAATAAAAGATCCTCTTGTTATTTATCAATCCATGAGAGTCACGCTTATGAAGGCGATTGAAAATAACATTAAATCAATCGTTATTCCTGCTTTTGGCGCACTTACAGGCAAAATATCGCCAACAAGCGTTGCCTTCTACATGAAAAAAGGATATCAACAAATAGTTGATTTCATTGAACGTCAAGAAATAGATAATTTAAAACCATCTGAGAAGTAATTATTAAAAATACGCGGGTTTTGCAGGGGATATTTGGATTTTTTAAACTTCTTCGCAAATGGAAACTAGATAATCATCAATTCTTTTTTCTTCAAATTTCCACTTACGTGCATCTAAATGCTGGTCAAGGCTCACCTTATTTTCGTTGATTGAAAAAGAAACCGCGCTCATATCAACGGCAATTCCAACACCTATTGCTTTAAGAAAACTTTCTTTTAATACCCAGATGCGATAAAACGCTTCATCTTTGCTTATTGAATTAAGAACATATTCTTTTTCTCTCATTGAAAAACAACGATTCATAACTATTTCGTTATACGTTTTTATCTTTTCGATATCGCAGCCTATTTCTTTATCCGAAAAGGCGGCTATTGCAATCTCCATGGAATGAGACAAGCTAAAATGAATATCAGGTCTATTTTTTAAATAAGGCTTTCCTTGTTCTAAATAAGCAATTTCTCTTTCTTCCGTCTTAACTAGGAGTTTGTTTAAGCCTTCTTCTAACAAGATTCCTGCGGCAAGAGATAACTTTTTATCTTTATCAAAAACGTATCTATTCGCTTTTTCTTTGCGATAGGATGGAAGATTTTTAATAAGATCGTCGTTTATATCGTTTACGTTTAAGTGAAGAAATTCAATCATTCTAGAAACCGCTTTATATCTTTTTCAATTATATTCTTGATATTCAAAAAGAGCCATTTATTCTCAACTATAGATATCTTTTGACGTTTACTTCAATGGAATTTCAATGGTTACTTCAATGCAACTTCAATGGTCACTTCAATGCAACTTCAATGGTCACTTCAATGAAACTTCAATGGAATGATGACCTGATTTCAATGAAAAAAGATCGTCATGTTTTTAAACATTTAACGATCTTTAAGGCATTATTTAAAATCTTCTTTAACCTTCTTCTCTACTTCTTCACAAACAACTTGTAAAGCGCAAGAATGGCAATCCATTTTGACTTTATTGCTTAAATGGTCAAGGGCTTTAGTGATATTCTCGCATTTAGTAACAATTGAAGAGAGAGCGTTAAAATCATACGTATCTTCATCAATAAAGATCATCTTAACGTTTTTAACGAATGAAAGGCTTTTATATTTGCTAATAAGATAGCTTCCAAGTTTGGAAAAATCTAAGTTATCCTTCTTTAAAGATGCCTTAGATACAAGCAAGCTTTCTTTTTTATTGAAAGCAGATTCCCTAACCATCACTCCATCATAGGCAAGATGATATTTAACATAGTCAAATTTTCTTATGTTGCCATAAAGAGATGTAGAGCTGCCCATAAGTTCTTTATCGATGCTTGCTATGCAAATTCTAGCATAGTTACCATCTTTCTTTACCTCTTGAAGGTCTTTTCCAAGCAAAAGAATTTCATCATCAAAAGACTCATCGCTTAATAAATCAAGCGCAATCCCCTTAAATGTTCCTCCACCAAGTTCAAAGGCCTTATCAGAGTTGAATATAAGCTGATTTTCGTTTTCTTTATAAGAATCTTTGAGATTTACGACTAATTTTTTAAATTCATATTTGGAATTAATTTGGTTAGTCGAAACAACCAAATCATCAAAAATGAACATAATTAGATTTTGCGATTTCTCTTTTTCTTGTCATAAACCTTAACTAAGATTGGTTCCATCTTAGCCATAAGTTTCATATCAAGATTGAAGAAATAAACGATAAAGAGCAAAGCAAATAAAGCAACGAAGGCGCCAACAACCGTGCAAACAATGCTAATCCAAAGTTGCAAGCCTAAATAAGGAAACAATGTCCAGCTTAAGACAATTAAAGCGGTTCCCATCTTATCTTCCTCCAGCTAAGCCTTTTTGACGTGCGTATTCTGCAGCGCCTAAAGCACCCATTAATTGAGGATCAATTTTCAAATTAACGACTTTTAAGTGCAAGACTTTCTCAATGGCGTCTTTCAATCCATCGTTTTTAGCGCAGCCACCAGTCAACGTGATATTGTCAACTGCACCAGCTTTTTTGGCCATAACGAAACATCTCTTAGCAACTGAGAATTCAATGCCTGCGGCAATTTCATCCATTGGTTTTCCTTCGCCGACTAATGAGATAACCTCAGATTCGGCAAAAACCGTGCATTGAGCGGTGATAGGAATGATGTTTTTAGCTTGTAAAGAAAGCTTTGAAAATTTATCTAAGTCCATTTCAAAGGCTCTAGCCATTGCTTCAAAGAATCGTCCTGTACCAGCCGCACATTTATCGTTCATTGCAAAGTTAAGGACCGTTCCGTCTTTATCAACTGCAATGCCCTTGACGTCTTGTCCGCCAATATCAATTATGGCTTTAACGTTAGGATCGGTAACGTGAACGCCCATCGCGTGGCAAGAAATTTCCGAAATGTTTTCATCGGCAAAAGGAACTTTATTTCTGCCGTAACCTGTTCCAACTAAGTAAGCTAAATCTTTAGGAGACTTAAGTTCAGGAATTTGAGCGATAGCCTGATCAAGAGCGTCTTGGGCACTTAAAACAGAATTAATTCTGCTTCTAAGGGTCACGTTTGCGACCATCTTTCCTTCTTCATCGATGATAACGCACTTTGTATAAGTACTTCCAGAATCACATCCACCAAAATATTTCATATTTATTTTCTCCTTACCATGATTTTGCATCGTCAATTACTTCTAAGCTTGGATCAACCGGCTCTTCTCTCATAATTGAACGCATATATCTATTAACGTCATCTCTGATCGATTGTTTGGAGATAACGCGTGGGTCCATTAAGTCGTGGTTGACCCAGATGAGTCTTATTCCGTGTTCTCTAGCACGTTCTTCGAATAAGCCATGCATGCCATCGAGCGCCTTGCAAGAGATATGTTCCCAAAGAATAACCATATCCGCTTTGTAATAGTCACAGAATCTCCAAAGATCATCTAATAAGACTTCATATCCACCATGGGTTCTATTTCTCATGATCATCTCTTGATAGAGTTTGGCAATATCGTAAATTGCTTGGTCTTTATCGTTTTCGGAAATCTCATCGAAATAAACCAATGAAAGCATGTCAACTAATGGAAGGATGCCCCAGCAATTTTGTAACCATGGCAAGAAATCCGTATAGAATTGCGATTGAACGCCCCAAATGATTGCTCTATGGCGGTTTTCTTTGCAAACCATTGCATTGCGTTTGTAGGCTTTTTCAGCAAGTTTGGTTATCTTTCTATCAGCCTTAACAAAGTCATCACTGCGTCCTGCAACGGCCATATATGTTGTTTCGGCATATAAGGCAAGGTTGGCGCCAAATACTTGAGGATGATCCGTTCTAGACATTTCCATCCATGATTTACGGAGTCTATTCTCTTCATTGAAACGCTTTGCACATTTGAAGTAATAATCCCAATCCCATTTTTCACCTGTATTATCTTCGATGAATTTGATGGCATTTCTGATTTCTTGAGCGGCATATTCTTGAACGCCTTCTTCAGTGTGTCTTAATGGAGCGGCGATTTGGAATGTAGGAATGCCAAATTCTTCATATTTCTTTGACATGATGCCGTTTCCCATTAAGGAACCGTCACAAGTCGTATTACATTGGACTGCACATGCGCCATAAATTGGCATATCTTCATCAACAGCCGCGCCAGCTTCCGCAGCAGGCATTGGACAAACGTCTCCAGGAATACCCATTTCTTGAAGGACATCAAGATAATGAGTAACCGCTCCGCCATTTAAAAGAACGGAAACATAGATAGCGGCAGTTTCCCAGCTAACCGCATAAAGGTTAGGGAAACCACACATAATATGGAACATCTCGTTTTCATCGAGAATAACACATTTCTTGGAGAATTTCTCATTATTTCCGCATCTCTTATCAGCTTTGAAGGTTCTGCTAAGTAATTGAGCGACGTCTAAGGCAACCAAATCATATTCGGTATGAGCAATTCTAAGAGCCTCGCCTCTAAGCCCCGTCGTATGCTTATCAATCATCATTGGAACAGCAAGATAGTTAAGCATCCATCTATATCTAAAGAAACCTTTCAAGTTTGCTGGTTTAACAATGAACTTAGCAAGCATCCACATGATTTTAAGCCAGCATCTGAAATCGTAGAGGGTATCAACAAGACCTCTCCATTCCCTTCTTCTTCTAACTCTTTTTCCGTTATAAAGCTTGCCTAATGGTTCGGAACCTACTTTTCTTCCCATTATTTTTTGCCTCCTTGAATCTTTTTGATTTCAATGCTTTCAACGAAAGCCTGAACTCTTGTTCTAATTTGTCCGGAATTACCGACTGCGTATGGTCTATCAATTGATAAAACTGGATAATTATATTCATCTCTAAGCATATGCGTCCCAGTCATTCTTTCATAAGCCCATGGATCGCAGAATTTCATTTGTTCGTAGATGATTCCGTCCGCTTTATATTCTTTTGCTAATTGGTTAACGTATTCTTTTCTTCTTCTAAACTTAGCAAGATTCATATGGCGTGGGCACATGCAATTATGCATATATTGAGCACATATTTGAGTTAAGACATCTTCATCATCGTTAAGAATGATTTCTTGTCTTCCTGGAAGAGAGCCAAAGCAGAATCTATCTCCTACAACACGTGCGCCAGATTCTTCGATGAGTTTTATCATATCTACGTCATCAACTTCTGAACCAACAACGAGGACACGTGCGCGGAATTTCTTCTTTTCGTCAGGAACTCTTGTTTTGATTTCTTCAAGGGTTTCTTCAAGTTTATCAAGCAATAAATAATGAGGGCAGACGTAGGTGCACATCGTAATGATATGGAATTCATAGCCTGTAATGCGTGGATTATCTTCCTTACGGTATTCACCAATTTCTGTGATTAAACGGCAAAGTTTGTTATATTCTTTGACCGCTTCTCTAAGCGCTTCATCACTAACATCAGTTCCAAAATGTTCATGTAAGGAACCTAAGATTTTCTTACGGCATTCAGAAACATACAAATTAAGTCCATTGTCATCGTCTTTCATTGGAACTTCAAGATACTCAAAGAAAAAATTCTCTTGAGGCATCGTTTTTAATAGTTCCATGTTTTCAACACAACGGTTGATCATCGTGCAACCATCTGGTGCAAGCAAACAATCAAGAAATTGATATCCGCCTTCAATTGCTCTTTCAAGCAAGGCTCTTGTATACTCGCAAAGGAAAGAGGTCATATAATACGTTCCCATTTCCATTGAGCCGGTACGTGGAGCTCTTAAACGCGTTGAGAATAACCCCTTGAGATTAAGAAGAACCTCAGGAATTTGGTAACAAACGCTTCCGACGCACTTAAGGCCGTCTTCTTTCGCTTTTCTTACCAATTCGTTGTTCGCATCATCGAGCAATTTTTCGAAATAGTACAAATGTTTTAAATCTTTCATTTTGACCTCCTTACAATATTTCTAATTTTCTTAGAGCGAGTTTAGTGTTTTTAACGATTGAGGAATCTTCATTCAACGAGAAGACTGAATTTCCTTCAACGTCAGATAGCATCATTTCTTTATCATCTGGAATCACGCTTAATAGATTCAGGGATTCGAGATTTAATTTATTCACGTCAACTGTTTCATTAACGCGGTTAAGAATCAATCCATCATGTTCAAACATGACTAATTCATTTGCGACTTTCTTGATTGTTTTAGTGACTTCGATGCCTTTCTTTGATGCGTCGGAGACAAGAATCAAATGCGTCACCTTTTCCATAACGCGGCGATTAACTTGTTCAATGCCGGCTTCACCATCGATAACGACGTAATCGAAGTTGTTAGCAAGAAGACCGATTACCTCTTTTAGATAAGCGTTAACTTTGCAATAACATCCGCTTGCTTCAGGGCGACCAATTGCTAGGAAAGAGATATTGTCAATTTCAACTAAAGCATCGAATATTTGATATTTTGCTTCAGATAGGATTTCTAAGGCTGCTTTGGTCTCACCACTTTCGGCGTGTTCGATAAAGAGTTTCCTAATATCATCGACTGTTGAAGATGAATCAACGCCTAATGCAGTTGCAAGTCCGATTGCAGGATCAGCATCAATTGCAAGAATTTTCTTATCTGGATAAGATTCATGAAGTAAGCGAACGCTTAAAGCGGAAATTGATGTTTTTCCGACTCCACCTTTGCCACAGAATGCCATAATTACTGGTTTTGTCATATTATTTTCCTTCCGGATGGACGATAACATAACCATCAACCAAATTAGCCTTCGTCAAACTGCCTTTGATCTCTAATTTTCTTTCCATCAAATCGGTAAATAGCAAAGAATTGCCATTCATTTCGATACACATCACGTTCTTCATTAGAACGTTCTTATCATCTATTTTGTCTTTATAAATTGTTGATAAACACATATACGTATGCCTTATTTTTGCATTTCTTTAAGGGCGAGGAGGAGTTTTTCATTACCTTCTTTGTAGGATTGAATTGCTTCAAGGACTTTCGTATAAGCCTCAACGTTAAAATCTTTCAAAGAGTTGGCTAAATCCTTTAACTCTTCGTTATGATGCTCGTTATGTTTGACTAGATAGTCAATCAGGGCAACAAGCTCTTCTTTTTTCGCTACTTCCATATCTCTACTCCCAATAAGGTAAGATACCTTTATTGATAATTTTTTATCGAATATTAGTTTATCATTATTTTAGTATTATTATCAAGATAATATCGGACTTTTTTAAGATTTATACGTTTGTTAAAACTAACTATTTTTCATAAGTGAAGGCGTAGCGAAAAAATCACTTTGTTCTCTGCGTTTGATAAAAAATCAATTGAACGCAAAAAAGAGGGGGTGCGTGTATTAAAAATCAGAAATGTTTGCAAAGAAGTTCTTCTTCTTTTTCGATTGCCCATTCATATGGACGCATATATTCGCCAAAGAAGGAATTCTCTTTCTTATCAAGATAGTCCCAGTAATCACAATTGATACCGGCGACATTCAGATGCGCTCTCGCTCTATTAAACGTGACGATGTCTTCAATCCCGTATTGCCTTAGTTTCATCTTTAATCGGGAAACTGCATCACGGTAAAGCCTTTTTGCTAAGTCCGTTTTCTTATCAACCCATAATTTCGTTATTGCCTCATCCATCGTGAGTTCTCCCCCACGATGATCTACGAGTAAAGCTAAGAGTTCTTTTGATTTCCCTCTTTCAAAATCAACCAAGACGTTGTTGATATATAAATCGAATCTTGGAAAGGCTTTGATGCTAATGTCTTTTTTCTTTTCGGAAAGAATTTTAACGATGATTCCCTTCATTGTTTCTTCGTCATAAGGTTTATAACAAAAATCAAAGAAATTTTTGCCTATTCTCTTTTTAATTCCGTCAACATCTTGTGCATACCCAGTGATAAAAACAATCTTGATATCAGGGTTTATTTCAATGAACTTCTCTGCTAAATCAATTCCGTTTATTGATGGCATGACTATATCAAGGAAGGCGACATCGATCTTATTGCTTCTAGCATACATAAGCGCGTCTTCGTATTTCAAAGAAAAAACGTTGATGCTTAGATTAGGAACATCAATTACATGCTTTGTGAAAAGCAAAAGAGATTCTTTTTCATCATCGATGACTATAGCATTCATTTTTCTTTCTCCTTCATGATATAGGGTATGCGTATGGTGATTTTCGTTCCAATTCCTATATTTGATTCAATAATGGTTTCTGCGCCTAAAACAAGTTTAAGCCTTTCTTTGGCATTCTTTAAACCTATTGAGTTAGCCTTTATTGTTGATGCATCAAAACCAACTCCATTATCTTCTATAGTTACAATTATATACTTTTCATTTTTAAATGTTGATAACTGAATATAGCCGTCTTCCTTTTCTTCGATTCTCGAATACTTAACAGCATTTTCAATGAATGGCTCCAAGCTTAGCGGAGGAAGAAAGAAATCCGA
Source organism: Hallerella sp. (assembly GCA_963648925.1). GTDB lineage: Bacteria > Bacillota_I > Bacilli_A > RFN20 > CAG-826 > UBA4951. Next base: position 11,544 of record CAVJFO010000011.1, on the reverse strand, counting down.
TTCTTCAAGATCGAGCAAAAGGTCAATTTGGCAACCCTTACGCATACTTTCAAGCTTTGTGAAATTAAGAATATTTGAGAGCTCAGATTCAAACGGAATTAAATCATATGAAGTGGCCTCGAGATTGTTTCTTAAATGTTTCGAGAACATCGTAATCATTTTTTGTCCTTTGTCTTTATCTGTCTCGTACGCACCTTGAATGCTTGTGAGGCAATTAAAGATGAAATGAGGTTTGATTTGTTCTTTAAGGACATCCGCTTTTAATTTCTCGGCTTTCTTTTCTCCTTCTAGAGCTTTGATATATTTGTTCGTATTGGAGACAACCGCTAAACGATAAAGAACCACAACAATGATTACTAAAGGCAAAAGAACGTAAGATATCGATTGCTCAGTACCTGCAATCATGATGTTTTCCAAATCAAAGAAAGTAATTGAAAAATAAGTTATCAAAGAAAAAACAATCAACAAGAAACATATATCAGTCTTCTTCCCCTCAAATATATTGCTTGCTAAAGATGGAGCCATAATTATGAAATTAAGCAAGCTTATCATCAGAGGAATTACTTGCAAGAACGTTCCCATAAAAACGAAATATAGAATAGTCGATGCAATAGAAATAGCGGAAAAAGCAATTAAATAATATTTGTTTCCGTTGATCCTCTTTGTTTTTGATAGATGGTAATAGAATGAAAATGCCAAAGCGATGCAAATAAGTAGGTTGATAAATATTATTGGATTGTATGTGTTTGTTTTAATGATGGAGAGAATTCTCCAATAAACATCAATCGAAAAGAAAGTCATGACGGTTATCAAACCCATAAATATGGCAAAAGAAAAATCAGGACAGGTGAGGTTGATATTGATAACAAAGGAAATAATTAGCAACGAGATAACGATGCCTAGGACTAAAAAACCTATGTTGTTAGTCAAATATTGCGATGTAGGATTTCTTCCTAAAGTATTGATCACAAGTCTTGCGGGAGAGGTTAATCCTCCTTGGTAGGAAGAAGAAAGTTCGAAAACCACTTCAAGAGGCTTATCATCTTTGACAATATATTCCAAAGTCATATCATCCCCGCCATTGCTTTGACAGTTGCCGGTTTTAGTTCTCGTCCCATATTTAACAACTACTTCCTTATTTATATAGGCATAGAATCCTCCGACAAAGTTGTTGTTGATAAACCATATTTTTGCTCCAACTGGTAAGCCCTTAACGAAAACTCTATAAGATGAATATCCTTCATTAGAAAGTCTTTGACCATTTATAGAAGTATCTTTGTAATGATGAGGAACGCTTACCTTAGCATCCGCTTCTCCATCATACCCATCTTCAACAATCCATTTATTGTAGAAAAACTCATATTCGCCTTTCATATGTTGTTTAACGTAACTTTCCCCAATGTTATAACCACTAAAATCGATATAGCCATCTTTCAAATCCGGGAGGCCTTGTTTGGAATTCATGTTCACATCAGAGATGCATAGGGAAAAGCAAACAACAAAAACAGATACGAGCAAAAGAAACACCGTTATAAGAGAGGCGATAATCTTTTTACGTTTAATTTTCATTGTAAAATCAATATACCATTTATTGATTATCCAAAAAAGATAATTAGCAGACCAAAAATCTAAAAATCCATTTTTCCCTATCAAAACCCGCTTATTTTTATAACAAGATAGCCAACAAATAATCAGTTGAATAAATTAGAAGAAATTCAAAAAACGCCACATATATCCATTATTTCTTGTAAAAATACTTAGAAAATCTATAATTTCACCTTGTATGAAAGGATTTCAAAATGAAATTAAGAAATAATCTATTAGCACAGCTGATCTTTCGTTCAGTCTTGCTCGTGATAGCGGTAATCTCTTTAGTTACTAGCTTCACAATCCTAAACGGAGCCTCTGATGGCGGAAGCGTTTCTCCCTTCCTCTATTACACTCACTGGTCCTGCTTCTTAGCAGAATTCACCATTGGCGCAAGCTTTATCTCCACCCTTTTGCAATTCATCAAAGGCAAAAGAGAAGGCAACAACACTTGGTTACCTTTATTAAAGTTCTGTTCTAACATCATGATCATTGCAACATTCGTCGTTGCAGCCTTTGTCTTACCAGATAAGATTTGGACAAAAGGATATTGGAACTTCTCTAGCATCATCCATCACTTCTTGATGCCAATCCTTGTCGTTGTTGATTCCGCCTTATTTGATAGAAAGAGAACCTACCGTATCTCTTATCCATTCCTTGGCGTTGTTCTTCCATTAATTTATTGGATTGTCGTTATCGTCAGATTCACAATCAAGAGAAATGCTTCTGGCGGACATATTGCTGAAAACCTTTGGGATTATTACTATCCTTATGGTTTCACAAATATGGATAAGTCTTCCTCCTATGGTTTCTTGATTGGCTTACTTGCTGGAATCTTAGTTGCCCTTATTGCAATCGGATTTGCTTATTGGGCATTAGATAAGCTTGAAAAAGGTGAAGATGGCAAATTCCATTTCAATAAATCACTCGATGAAGAAAATATGCACGACATCTTTGCTATCATCAAACGCAAATAAATAGCAAATAACTCATTACGTTTTCTAAGTAGATTCAATCTATGAAGAAAACGTTTTTCTTTGTCAAAAATATAAAATAGCCTATGCGTGTATTTGTTTTTGGATGGATTTAAATCTTATTTTTCATGATAACACTGGCAATAAATATCTTGATTGCCATAACAATGTCATTTTTATGTCATGCATCTAAAAACAAATCCTTTTATTTATTAAAATAAACATTGAAAGTTTTTAAAAAGCACGCATTATATCTTGGTATGAAAAAAAGAAAACTTATTTTATTAGCATTGGCAAGCACTTGCCTCTTCTCTTGTGGGAATGAAGAGAAAAAAGATTCGTCTTTAAATGGTGATTCACAATCTTCTAGCGTTGATAACAAAGAAGATAAAGGGACTCTTCCTGAAAACTATACTTCTTCAGTTAAGAATTATCTCAAAGCCTTAAAATCAATCCATAACTATTCCTTATCTGAAACCGTCGCTTCCTCTTCGGCAGATTATGAAAACTCCATTCAAATCAAATATACGAAGTCATATTACTATTATGAATTTGTTGGCCAATATACGAGTGGATATATCAAATCTGATGATGGTGTATATCAAGTTAATTCGAAAGACGATTCGCTTATTGGTGGAGAAATCGTTCGCGATTCAGATGGAAATGCATATACAGATATTTGGGACGCTAAATTATTCAAGAACTTCTCAACACTTGATGATACTCAATTAGACTCCCTTGATGACGGGAAAGAGGACATCACAATAAAAGGGAAGGCAAACAAACTCCTTCTTTTGCAGATTTTAGGATTAGATTCTTCTTATTACGGCGAAATAACCTCCTTTAAAGCAAGTATCGGCTCAACCAATGAACTTGTCCTTGAATTGATATTAAACGATTCATCCGCAGGGACAATTACCATTGATGCGATAGTTTATGGCTTATTAACAAGCAAAAGCGAAGAGATTGAATCATTTATCAATGGTGGCGGGACATATTACGTTATAGACTCCGAATTCGCTACAGCTAGAACCTTGATGAAGGCAAATAACTATACCCATAACTATTACGACAATGGCAAAGTCGTTGGAGTTGAATATTTCAATGAAAATTACTATTTCATCAATTGGGATAGCAATTACGTCAAAGAATCAGGCCAATTGTTATATAGCCAAGGCATGATCGGCCTTGATCATAAAAAGGACAGCAACGGGAATACATACAATGGTTCTTATTTAGTGACTCTAAGCAATAACACATTTAACATTAGTTTATCTCGTCCATATAATGAATCCCCTAGCATCCCATACGTTTATCATTATCCGAGCTATTTAGACATGTGGAGCAATCCTGAATTCTTCGAAACAGATGACGTTCCAGAAGATTTAGATGCATATTTAACTACATCAGATACGTTAATGATGAGCAATTTCATTGAGAATTTCTCCATGAGCGATCAGGTTGCAAATGTCCGCGTCAGAACTCTTTCAATCGGATGGAAAGATATCGAAAACAAAAACAGTTCTTCTCGTAAGATTCGTTTCTGCTTATCCACTAGCGGAGGAGATGTAACATACGACTTCTCAGACTTCGATACAACGACAATCCCAGCATTAGATAAGTTCTTAGATAGCCTTCAAGATCAATAAACTAAAGGAGCGAGAAATCGTTCCTTTTTTCTTGTTAAAAATCCAAAAACCCCTATTAAAACCCATCTGAATTAGAATTTTACGCAAATGAAAAAGCAGCCAATTAAGGCTGCTCAATCATTTGTTTTTTTAATTAGGCGTTCATCTCAAACCAAACATATGAAGCTGCGTAATCATCTGATTCTGGATAACCAATTATATAGTCTTCGGTAGAATCATCTTGGCCAGCCCAAGTGTTTGTGTATGCGTAGATACCAAGTAAGCCATAATCTTCTAATGTTGTTCCGCCAATTTCGAATGTTGTGACGGAGGATTCGCTAGAAATATTGCTTTCAGCACTAACTAATTTGAAGATCATATTGCCACTATCACCAACGCCATAGTGATAGTAGAACTTATAGGAGACAGAAGAAACTGTTAAAGCGCCTTCTTTGTAGGTAACTCCACCAATTTCTTTACCAACGGTTGAAGTGAATTTGAGAGTTGCTTCAGCAAAGTTCAAATCATCAACATAACGTGGATCGCTAGATTTAATATCTTCATCATTATTGAAGTTGTGAGAAGTCCAAGTTGTTCCTTCAATGCTTGATGGCATTAAAGATTTGCTTCCAGGTTTAACGCTAAGAGCGATCTTTGAAGAATGAGTATCAGATCTGCTGTCTGTAACAGTGATTGTTTCGCTTAAAGTTGTCTCTGTTGTAAGGTTAGAAGCGTCAATGGTCAAGATGAAGGCTGGATATGTGGATATTGTTGTTCCAGTAGCCTTAACTTGCTCAGAAAGTTCTAAGCTAATGTTGGAATTTGAACAAGAAACGACTGGTTTGGCAAGAGAATCGGCTGGGGAAGCCCATAAATAGACTTTCATTCTCTTTCCAGCAGTAATTGCAACGCTAGAAGAGGTTGGAACGTCTGTATCGGTTTCATCGCCGTATTTCCAAACGTAATAGCTCTTTGGACAGTCTGCATCATCAACCGTGATGGATTTCTTGGTTGTGACCTCATTTGTTGAATGGTTGCCGATTGTGACCTCTGTAGAGCCCATTCCAGAGCCAATCCATTCTCTTGGATGAAGTTCATTAAGGCTAACAACTGATTTATTGTCAGAATCAACAACACCGTATTCCCAAGCGTCTAAAGCAGTGCTTGGTAAATAGCTAAGAGATAAGGTTGAAGTGTATCCAACAGCGGAATCGATATCGACAGTCTCAGTAAATGGATCGCGTCTTTCTTCATCGATAACTTCTTTGTATTTAACGTGTCCTTCTTCTTTTTCTTTATCGCTTCTAGAATTAACTTTGACATCAGTTATTTCAGAGATGAAATATGGGGTTGTATCAAAGTTGGTGCTTGAAGCAATTGGATCGCCGTAGCCATATGAAACGGAGCTTGTTTGTTTTGTTTTGCCACTTGTTCCGGTCTTTGCTGATCCGCCATTATCCGTGTCGGAATCATTGAAGTTCCAGGTTGATTCGGTGTGATAAACCTCTTTGTAGGTAACAGATTTTAACGTGCCATCAGCGTTAATATCGATAACTGTGTCATATTGGTAACGGGTATGAACGGCCTCGCTATCTTCGTAGTTTTTCCAAGCGTAGATGCTTGTTGTAAAACTTCCGTCATCGTTTGTGGATGTTGTGAATTTACGGTTACATGCCTTAAGTTCATCTTCGATTGTATAACCAATATAGTAGCCATATTGGATTTCACTATTCATCGAGTGAAGTTCGTGAGATGGAGTGATAACTTCTTGTGAAGCAAGATATGGTGTCTTCTCATAATGGGAGTTTTCAACTTCATCAACAAGTTTATATTTGCCAGAAAATTTAACCGTATCTTGAGTTTTTGTGCGGTCGTAATAGTTGCCTTCGGAATCTTTGCCGGTTTCAACATATTCATCGACAACGGTTAAGACGTTATCTTTAACGGACTTATAAACGAAGGCTGTGTCGGTATCATCAAGAAGGTTTGTAGCGGTCGCTAAAGATCCGTCTTGATATAAATCCCAAGTATAGCTAATTGCTGATCTAGAATTGCGGTAAGAAACGTGATTAAGGCCTTTGACGTTATATGCGCCAGTATCAAGAACGTTTCTTCCAGCATAAGATCCGCAGAAATATGAACTTATTTCATCGGCAGAGCTTGGTGCTTTAAAGATTCCCGTACGATAGATGGAAATTGGTTTTTCTTTGGTTAAATCGAAAGTGATTTCATATTTAGCATTACCGCCGACTTGAATCTTTGTCGTAGCTTTTGAGCCAGTAACATAAACATCTCTGATATCAGCATAGCTTCTATCGAAGTCAACTTGCCCATAGCCATATTCTTTACCTGAGGCGATAACGAGGAAAGCCTTGCTTGCTTCAGCGTTAAATGTTCCTTTGTAAGTTCCGTCTTCTTGTTTCGTTAAGGATATAGCAACATCTCCTGAAGTAACAACATCTCCAGTAACGCTTAAAGAAGCAGTGATTGCAACAGCTGCGTCACCCATAACGAAGGTGTAATGAGTATCGTCAACCTTCTCGCATTCTTTGCCATTGGCGTATATGCCAAGTAAAACATAGCCAGATTCAAGAGTAACGGTGATTTCAACAGTTTCTCCTTTAGCGGCTTTTGTTTTGCTTAATTCAATGGTTATTCCGTCTGCTGTTCTATCAACGATTGCGTATGTTGTAACGGTTTGAGATGAAGATGAGGAACCTCCATTATTTGAAGATGAAGATTGTTCGGAAGATGTTTGACTTGATGTCGTGCCATTCTCGCTAGAGGAGGCGTTTGATGTGCTGTCATTGCCTTCTCCGCATCCAGTTAATAACAGGGCTGAGGCAAGTACTAATAATGATGATTTGATTGATTTTTTCATTTTCTAATTCCTTTCATTAGGCTTCTTCTGCTGGTTCGAATAAGCCGAGTAACGCATTAGCTGTATGCGCATGAATTCTATCCCCTGTATTCCAGACTGCGAAGTATGTAAACGTAAAGTCTTGAATGTCCTCCCATTTCGAGACTTTATAGATATACCAATGCTCGTGATTTTCCGATATGTCAGAGTAGGTTGCATCATAGGCATATTTGAAGCTTACGTTGCTTAAGGTAACTCCACCAGACTCTCTACCGCTTATATAGCCAGTTGGCGCGGTAAGATCGTCATTCATGAATGTTAAGGTCATGTGTCCCGTAAATGATTCAAAAGCCTTAATCGTTACAAAGTGATCAACCTCGGTTAAGTAGTCATACACTTCTTCTTGGCTCATCTTCTTTTTGACCGTGACAAGTTTACGGTAATGAATGATTGTATCGCCATCTTCGATTATAAGATGAGCAACTCCTTGTTTGTGGGTAACCAAGGTCCAAACCGTGCCGGATGAATTCGCTTCGATCGTTAAGACATTTTCGTTATCGCTTCTAACGTTTGTTACGCCTGTTGAATTATTGGTAATCTCAAAGGTTATTGGGTAAGAAGAGTGTCCCGCCAAACTCATTCCTACACTGATATCGTTTAAATATCCAGAGCTAGAAACGGAAATGCCTGTGGTAATATCCGAGAGTTCTTCAACTACCGTATGGTCGATATCCTCATCAAGTGATGATGAAGATGAGCTTGAAGATGTATCCTCGTTTGAAGAAACATCTTCTGAAGATGGAGTTATTCCACCTATGCAACTAGTTAAAATAGCTGAGCTTGCAAGTAATAGTAATAATGATTTTTTCATATGTTTTGTTTTTAATTATGCAACGAGCTTGAAGACTGAGTTCGAGAAATAATCGCCATTTACCCCTCCGTTAACGGTGAATGTATCCTTAGCTGAATCGTATTTCATCGTTATGGTAAAACCGGTTTTATGAGCGGCTGTATAGAGCTTAGTGGTAACAGTCATCCCGTCTGTAACCGTATATTCAGTATCCTTTCCGTTGTCATTATAGAATGAAGGATTAAACTTAGCCGAGGCATCCATTTTATCTTCACCTGAATGGAACACAACGGTCCAAGTGGTCCCAACATCATCATCGTAGGCGCTATATTGCGAGGTTCCTGAATATGTTTTGCCATACCAAGGATATCCAACGTTTTCTTCTTCTGAAGTAACGGTAAATGTCTTGTTATCTAAATCCAACGTTCCAATGATGGTCTTTGAGTTGCTTGTAAGAGTAATAGTTGCTCCATCATCCGCAAGGGCATAAGAATATTCATTTCCGTCATATGTTGCAGAACCCGCACCATTAAGATATAAGGTCTTCTCGTCTGCTGTGGTAAACGTGCCATATTCATCGCCTAACGAAACTCTATTAGCCGCACCGCCATTGCCGTTGTAACCAACTTTCAATAAGGTTGTTTCATCTTCTTTGACATTGAAAATAGCCTTAGCATCGGAAACATATTCCCCTTCAAGCATAGTGACTTCAACGCCATAATGGATCACAAGAGAGGATCCTCCTCTTTCAACAAGAACGCTCTCAGCAATTGTTCCATCTTTGTAGAAGGAAGCAAGGGCATAAGTCACACTTCCAAGTTTGAATTGAGTTGCTTTTGTGGTGTATGTCGCATTGCTATCTTCTTTCTTATAAGCAACAGCAAGATCGTTTGTTTTGCTAGCTGAAGATTTAAAATACGCATCATAAACAAGAACGTTGCCGCTATATTCAATTGTTGGAACAGCATACGATCCAGCTTTAGATAATGAAGCGGTTCCTTCTTCCTTATCACCAGTGATTGAACTAACTGAATAGTCAGTATATTCAATGCTAGAACTACGTGTATAGACAATATCGCCAGACTCAGAAATCTTCATTTTTGTATTTGCCGTGAATGAAGTGATGTCGGATGAGCCAGCATAACTGAAATCTACTTGTGCAAATTCACCAACGAATGCGTAATCTTTATAAGCGTGTAGATCATATTCGGTAACGGTAATCTTTACTCCGCTTTCATATAATGGGGTTCTGAAATGATAGAAACCATCTTCTAAAGAGGAAAGAATATCGACAGTCTTAGTTTCTTGATTGTTGTCGGTGTACGTATATGAAAGGGTCTTAACAGCATAGTCTTCAGAGGAAGATGTTGCCTTGATGTAAAGATCTTTATAAGGCGTATATGAATTTGTAACGGCAGTGACTTTATCGTCTGCGAATAAAGACAAAGTAATGTGCTCGGAATTTATGGTAGAGACCGGAATTGGTGAGTAATCATAAGAAACCTTGATGGAGGCAGTTTCATGGCCCATAACAAATGAGAATGATGTTTCTCCGTCTTTCAAATCAATTGTTTTTTCATTAAGCGTTATTCCAGAGATTGAATAACCGTTAACCTTTTCATTAAGTTCAACCAAAACTGTAGCCCCATATTGAGCGGCTTTATAAGAAGAGGTAACAACTTCTTCTCCTTCATCGTCCGTATCAGTTTCAGTAACACTTTCTAATTCAACATAATTATCAGATCCAACTTTCTTTTGTTTGATGGAACTAATAAATCCAGCAACGTCGGTAGTTGCAACCTCATATGATTTTCTTGACGTGACAACTTTGATCTCAACACCTTTCTTTGGCATGGTGAATGAGTAATCACCATCAAAACCAACAGTGTAAGAAATCTCATTGGTGCCAGAGACAATTTTTAATGAGGAAAGAGCAAAGCCATCTAGGATGGAAAGAGTGAAGTGAACTTCTTCTCCTCCTTCTGCTTTTGAGGCAACTTCGCTTACTGTAGCGCCATCATCACACGTAACATAAATATCGTATGTTTTGACTGCTTCAGAAGAGGAAGATTCGCTTGTTGATGAAGATTCAGAAGAGGATGGTTCTTCGCTTGAAGTTGACGATTCGGATGCAGATGATTCCGAAGTTTGAGAACTGCTTGTATTACCACTAGAGGAAGAGGAGGTTTCGGAACTTGTTTCGCTTATTGATGAAGAGACTACATCTCCACATCCAGCAAGGAGAAGCAAGGAAGAAATCCCTAATACAAATAATCTAGTTTTTTTCATTTATTTTTGGGCTCCTTTTTTAACGCATGTGAAGCATTATGCAATAATGAAGCAAAATTTCAATAATAATTTCTTGATTTTACTTTTTATTTTTTAATGGAAAAATCCGAACAGATGTAACAAAAGAGAAAAATAACCTTTTTCAAAGGCAGCAAAAAACCTCTCATTTTTGAATAGTTGGACATAGCCAACGAAAAAAGAGAGGGGTTTTAAAAAATGAAAAAATAAACGATTTTTTGCTTTATCCAAGAAAAATAAAGAAGTTTTGTAGCAGTCAATTTAATGGCTTTTTCTCATCGAGATAACAATTAAGAACTAAAACTAAAAATAATCTTGTTTCTAGCAAAGGAATGACTAGCAATAATTTTAAGGATTATTTGTCAGCGAAAAACAAGAAAAAAGGAAGCCGAGGCTTCCATTTCTCAATATACAAGACACTATATCAATGTTTCCACAAAGACCTATATAAATCAGAAGATAGCAATTTTGATGCTGTCTTAGTTGGGAAGTATTGAGCCATTCCCATTACATCGTTAGCGGAGAGATGTTCCTTTCTACAATAGTTAGCAAGTATCGAATAGTTTTTCTTTATTTCCGTTAATGGGGTCATGGCGATATAGGATAAGAATGCGTTTGTCGTCATGTTATATTTATCGATCTTGTAATAAGGCTTTCTAAGGGTAAAACGTTTCTCAAACATATAGACATTCTTCTTACCGGAAGTAGCTCTGTTGGTCATAATTTCTATGTGATCATCTAGACTAACTTTGATTCCTTTTAAAGCGTTTATAAAGTTGTCTCCAGTATAGAAACCATATACTTCTCCACCCTTAGAAATATACCTAAGTTCGATTGCTTTTAAGGCGCTTGGTTCTTCCTTTCCTGGAAGGTAATAAACCCCATATGAGTAACGGTTTAAATCTTTGCTTTTAGTAAGTCTTAATAACTCTTCCTTTACCGCTGCATCAGTCATGTTTTTATCATGGATATCAGCTAGGAAGAACAACTCTGAAGGTTCAAATTTCTTTTGTATGTTTGTTAATAATTTACTTTGCACAATCGAATTATATCATAACCAGAAAAAAAGGTAAAAAGATAACTTGAGAAATTTACAAAAATCCCCAGCAATCGAAACAATATTTATCTGAAAAATGGTTATTTAAACCTAAAATTTCCGAATAACCATAGTTTCAAGGCGTGAGAATTCAAACGATAAAAACATAAAATAACAATAAGGAAAGGCAATCAAAAAAAGACCCATCAAACGATGAGTCTTAATCCAAAATATAGATATGTTTTCTGGCTTAATTCTTGCCACCAATCGACATTGTTTTTATCAATGCATCAGGTATCTCT
>CAVJFO010000010.1:0-29941 GCA_963648925.1 Hallerella sp. | reverse complement strand
CTGCAGGCATTCCGCTTGGCTGTCCTTCTTTTCGATTTCAAGCCCTACCGCTTCGATTTCGCCCATGATCTTCTTATGCTCTAAATCGAAGGAATCGTACTTCCTTTGAAATCCGCCTTGGTCCAATGCCTCTGTGCTGTTTTGGTCTATTAGGTTTTTGACAAGTGTTATTATGTCCTCGGCTTTTTGGCTCAGCTCCGCAAGCCTTGCTTCCAATTCGGATGTATCGTCAAGAACCACCAGCATTATCTCCTTGCCATCCTCAACAAGCCGTTCCCTGTCGCCGATGAGCTCGTTGTGGGCGAGGATGATTTTAGATTTCGCCCCTTCCTCGGTAACGGATGGCGATCTTAAGCATTAAACCGACCGTTCTCTGGCGTTAGGACATTCAAAAAAGTTAACAAAATTTACCAGAGCGTAAAAAAGGCCATCAGCATCACTGCCAATGGCCATAAATAAGAATTAAAAGCATATTCGTGCTTTTGATTACATAATCGTGCTTTTTATTGTTAGTTCGTGCTTTCGATAAAATAGCATCGATAAAAACTGAAAAGAAAAAAGGCAACTCCACCTAAATTTAAGCAAATTATGCAAAAAATAGGCAAAATAACCCTGAAAAATGAAAAAGGACTGATATTTTTGGTATCAATCCTACTGTTTCTTAATGGTGCCGTCTATAGGACTTGAACCTACGACCTGATGCTTACAAGGCAACTGCTCTACCAGCTGAGCTAAGACGGCATTTGATGGGTTGGTGGGTGTTATAGGTGTCGAACCTACGACCTCTTCCGTGTGAAGGAAGCGCTCTCCCGCTGAGCTAAACACCCTTAAATACCCTTATTTAATGAATTAGCCCCGCGCAACACACGGGGCTATATAATCCACATGGTGGGCCTTAATGGACTTGAACCATCGACCTCCCGCTTATCAAGCGGACGCTCTAACCAGCTGAGCTAAAGGCCCGTGGGCTTTGATAGTATATATCTATCGTAAAAAATAAACAAGAAAATTACGAACTTTTTTTCAAATTATAGATTCTATCGAAGAAAAAATTATTTTTTTATACGTTTTTTCGCCTGTTTTTCCATTCTATAAACAATAAAATTGCTCAAAGAATTCACAAAGTAATATCCAACTAATGCAATGCCAACTAACGATAAGATTACGGCTGGGGCATTTAAGCCATTGGCTTTAGAGAAATAACATAACGATAAATAAGTCAAAACGATATAAAGGAAAAAATTAATAGCTGGAGTAATTAAAGTATTTTTCTTTATACGGCCCATAAAAAGCATCAAGACGCCACAAAGAAAGTTGGTGAATAGCAAAACATAGAAAACCATCAAAACTATTTGATAAGCCCTATTAACGTCATGAAGGCGCAAAAATTCAAAAGGCGTATACGAACGAGAAGCATCTGCTTCATCATATTTAACTATTTCATACCAAGGGGAAAGAGTTAAAAACGATATCAAAGCGGCTAAACACATATAAGCCCCGCAGATTTTTTCTTTAGCAAATAAATCTAAGTTTTTCATCGTTGAAATTTTAACATAAAAAACCCGGAACGAATTCCGGGTTTGTAACCAATTGAGCAAACGATTAACGTTTGGAGAATTGTGGTGCGCGACGAGCGGCTTTGAGACCGTATTTCTTTCTTTCTTTGGAACGGGCATTTCTTGTTAACATGCCAGCGACCTTTAAGGTCTTACGATCTTCGCCTGCTTCAAGAAGAGCACGTGCGATACCTAAGCGGATAGCTTCGGCTTGGCCAGTGAATCCACCGCCATTAACATCAGCAATGATGTCATATTTTGTTTCAGAACCTGTTAATGCTAAAGGTTGTTTGAGGTTTTGAACTAATGTTGCATAAGGCATATATTGTTCAACAGCGATGCCATTGACAAGGATGCTGCCTTTGCCAGCTTTGGCCCAGACACGAGCGACAGAGCTCTTTCTACGACCGGTGCCATAGTATTTCTTTTCTTCTGCCATCTTTGTCTACTCCTTATTTGATTTCGAGCGCAACTGGTTGTTGGGCTTCGTGTTTGTGTTCAGGCCCTTCATAGACGAAGCACTTCTTCATCATGGCTCTGCCTAAACGGTTGTGTGGAAGCATTCCGGAGATTGCTCTTTCGACCATCTCAACTGGGAATTCACGTTTCATAACACCAGCGGTACGTGTTCTTAATCCGCCGTTATAACCGGAAACGTTGTAATAGTTTTTCTTGTGTTCTCCGCCTTCTTTACCAGAGAGTTTAACTTTGGAGGCGTTGATAACGATGACATAGTCACCGCAGTCTTCATTCTTTGCGAAGATTGGCTTGCCTGATCCCATTAAGATACCAGCGACTTTGGTGGATAATCTTCCGAGAACTACATCAGTAGCATCGACGACATACCATTGTCTTTTAATCTCAAGAGGCTTGGCAACTGTTGTTTGACGTTGCATATTATTTTCCTTCTTTCTGATTTGAAATCTAGCGACGCTACGAAAGCGCGCTGCAATATTATCATCAATGAAAAAATCGTTGTCAACAACAAAATGGCAAATTGTAAAGATTTTGGATGGCAAATTGTAAAGATTTCTATTTTTTAAGCGTTTGTCGATGTTTCTATTGCATTTTTAGTGAATTTTTTCTCAAGAAATGGAAAGAAAAATGTACTCATTAAATCAAAAAGCAAGAAGCAGAAAAGAAAGCCGCCAGTAACGTCACTTGCAAAATGAGCGCCAACGATTATTCTCGTCGTGCCGCTTAGAATCGTCCAAACATAGCAAATGATTCTTAACAACAAACCTTTGTTTTTCCAATAAGGGATCAAATATCCAATTAAAGAAATCGAAACAACACCTAAGGCGTTCATTGTATGTCCAGAAGGAAACGAGGCGTAATTGGTTGATAACGTTCCGTTACACCCTAATAGATAGAAAGGAACGAAATATGAATCTGGGTCTCCTTCTAAGGTAAGAATGTATCTCCATCTAGGACGATGCCAAAAGAATTTAAGGACGTTCATCAAAATTAAGACGGCAAACCACATACATATGACAAACGTACCATAGGTAATGATTTTCTTATTATCTTCGATAGGAGTTTTTAAGGCCAAGAAACCAGAAAGTAAGAAATTTCCTAAAGCAAAAATCACAGCAACAATCCATCTTAGATATGTTGGCCAACCATAATTTGGCGTATAAGAAATAATTCTTCCACCACTATAAATAGAAAAACCAATGGCAAAAAACATAAAAAGAACGCCAAAGCCGATGTTTTTAGCTTTTGTGTCTTTTGGCCTTGCCCTAAAAAGCAAGACTGCCGCATAAACTGCAACTAATTGAAATGGAAATTCAACAAATAACTCGCCAATACGGCCAACGATCATGTTTGAACCGTATAAAGCGTGCGTGATATCTAAATCAAAAAAAGCAAAAAGAACGAGCAATCCTAACAATAAAGGATAAATAATAAATCTTTCATATTTTGTTATTTTCATGGCAGTTAATTGCCCCCTTAATTTCTAATATTATAAATATAGGCACAACAAATATAAAAAGTTTTTAGTGACATTTTCTTTTTTGGGTCTATCATCGAAAACGGACTGAAATTATTAAAAAGGAGTTTTATGAAATCAGCATTAGAACTAACAGATTTAGAATCGTTCTCAAAAAAATATGCGGAGAATGATAAATTAAGGATTGCAAAAAGAGCTATCGCAAGAAATGGCATTATCAACTCTGCGGTTGATCCAGATGAAGTAAACGCTTTGCAAAACACTTTCTCAATCGATGTAGACGCTGGAGATATCACCAACCAAAAACAATCAGGGCGCTGCTGGATGTTCGCTGGGCTTAACATCATCAGAATGACCGCGGCAAAAAAGCTTAATCTCAAATCATTTGAGTTATCTCAAGCCTATCTTCAATTCTTTGATAAGCTTGAAAAAGCCAATTTTACCTTAGAAAAAGCCATCAAACTTGCTTCTGAACCAATCAATTCACGCTTAAATGTCTTCTTATTGGATTCAGGAGTCGCTGATGGAGGACATTTTGTGATGTTCTCGAATTTAGTCAAAAAATACGGCGTAATCCCTTCTTCAATTATGCCTGATAACGTTGTTAACTCTGGAACAAGCGAAGTTAACTCAATTTTGTCTAGCTTAGTTGGAAAAGATATTCTTGTTCTTAGGGAAGCAAAAACAAATGGTGCGACAGAGGAAGAATTATCTAAGAAAAAAGAAGAAATGCTTGGAGAAATCTATAACGTTCTTTGCACCACTTTAGGGGTTCCGCCTAAATCATTTACTTATGAATATAAAGACAAGGACAATAAATATGTCCGTTTAGAAGAAACCACTCCTCTTGAATTCTACGAAAAATATGTTGGGGTTAATTTAGATGATTATATTGTCTTATCTGACGCTCCAACTCTTAATTACAAGCAAAAGCAAAAATATACTTCAGAATGGGTTAACAATGTCGTTGGAGGAGATCCAGTAGTTTTCTTTAACGTTGAAATTGATGAAATAAAGAAAGCGGTTATTGCTTCCTTGAAAGCGGATGAACTTGTTTGGTTTGGCGCAGACGTTTCTTCTGAATCCTTAAGAAAACAAGGGTTACTTGGCTATAATTTGATTCGTTTTGATGAATTATTGCAAATCTCCTTGCCTCAAGATAAAAGAGCAAGAATGGATGCAAGAATCTCTTTCTGTAATCACGCTATGACCTTTACTGGCGTTAATTTGTTAGAAGATGATAAGCCAAACCGTTGGAAAGTTGAAAATACATGGGGAAAAGACGTCGGAAATGGCGGATTCTTCGTGATGGATGACGCATGGTTTGAAAATTATGTCTACGAAGTTTTCGTAAAGAAAGAATTCGTTTCTCCAGAAATCCTTAAGGCCTATGAAGAGAGCTCAGTAATTGAGGTTGAACCATGGGATACTATGTGGAAGGAAATAAACTAAAATCCAAAAATCCCTGCTAAAAGCCCGTTAAAATTTAAAATGCACTCATATTTCTGAGTGCATTTTTGTTAATGGATAACCATCAAATTGAAAAAACCACCCGAAGGTGGTTTGAGATTTCAAGATTTAGCTTATAAATTTGAAACGTTTGTGTAGACGTTTTGGACGTCTTCGCATTCGTCTAATGCAGCCAACATATCTTTGACTTTTTGGAGATCATCCCCAGCAAGTTCGATTGGCTCATTTGGGACCATCGTTGCTTCGGAAACGTCATAATCGGTAACGTTGATGCCTTTTAAGATTTCTTTGGCTTTGTCTAAATCATTTGGAGCAAGTAAAACTTCTACTTCTCCATCTTCGAAATCGACTGATTGAACATCGATATCGCCTAAGATTAAATTTTCTTCGACTGAATCTCTTAATGCTGCATCGCCTTTGAATTGAAGGATTCCTTTGTAATCAAAGTTGTAAGCAACTGAACCCATCTTACCGCCTTTACGGGTAACGATGGTACGGACTCCGACTAAAGCACGGTTGACATTATCGGTTAAAGTATCGACGATAATGTAGCTTCCTCCTGGTCCAAAGAACTCATAACGGCCAGCGATATATGCGGTTGCATCTCCGCCTTTTGCCTTTTCAATAGCACGATCAATAACGTCTTTTGGACAAGATTTACGATATTTTTCAATTGCGCTTCTTAAAGCGAGGTTGCTTTCAGGATCTGGGATACCGCTTTTAGCTGCGGCATAAATCTCCTTAGATGCGCGCATGTAGATTGCGCTTTTTGCTTTTGCAGTGGCTGCCATTGCTGCAGCACGAACTTCAAAGTGTCTTCCCATAATAAAACTCCTTTTTGACTTTGGTATTTTACCACTAGGTTATTAAGGCTAGTAGATTTTTTTTATTTTCCTTTTTTAAAAGGCAACTCTAAACGTTCTAACGGTTGAAGGCCATGGCGTTTTATGAATCTTCTCATCCAATCGTATGGACTTTTCTCTAATTCCCATGGGCGGTGATTATCAACTCCAACGATGCAAGGGATTTTTGCTTCCGATACCAAATACCAAAATTCTTCATTTGGGTAATAGACATCATAATCTTCGCCATCGCTAAGTTTTGCGCCCCATCTAGATGGACCCATGTTTAATTCAAATATAATCCCGCATTCTTTGGCAGCTTGAATTAGTTTTATAGCAATTTCTTTTGTGAATTCATCCCAATTGCCATACCATTGCATGAATAAATCTGGGTGCGCAACATAGATGAAATTGCCGGATTTCATTCCGTCTATAAGATCATTTAAATACATACGCGTGGCTTCTTTTTTGTCTTTAAGCTGAGCGTAGAAAGTTATTTTATCTGTAGCTTTATCAATGAAACAGTGTTGGCCAATAATTAAATAATCAACTATTCCATCTTTTAGGAGATGATCGTAAAAATCCGCATAATATGAGCCATACCACTCCGCTTCAAAGGCTAGATGCAGTTCGATTTGATCTTTGTATTTCTTTTCAAGAGAACGAACGGAAGAAACATAATCATCAAAATCAGTCTCGTAGGTACCTCTCATTCTGTTTTGAGGGCGTCCTGGCAACATGATATGGTCTGAAAAACCATATATTTCATAACCATTTTTAATCGCAGAAAGAACAAATTCTTCATCTTCTCCTTCCGCGTGCCCGCATCTTTTCGTGTGCGAATGGTAATTAACTTTGAATGGTTCGTTATTCATACAAAACCTCCTCTAACATCAACCCGACAGGATCGGCCTTAAACGAAATTATTTTTCTCTCTTTTGAATCTAAAGACTTCTTAACATCCTCAATACCCATTTTTCCTAAGCCCACTCTTAAAGCCACTCCCATCATAATTCTAATTTGGTAGGTCATAAAGCCATTTGCTGAAAATATGATGCGGACATGGCCGTTATTGTCGCTCGCTTCGATCTTTTTGATTTCACGAATAAACTCATCGACATCATGTGGTTTAGATGTAAAATTCTTGAAATCATGTTTTCCTAAATAAAGATTCAAGCATTCAACAAATTTAGAATAAGTGAAGCCTGGAACTTGTAATTGATATTCAAAAGGAGAAAGAACATCTCTTTCGCCATAATGAAATGAATAAGAATACACCTTCCCACATGATGAATGTCTTGCGTCAAATGAATGGTCTACCTCTTTTAAAGAAGAAATGAAAATATCATTTGGCAAAAGACGGTTGATGGAAATTCTTGTTCCTTCTGGATCTTTTATCTCTTTTGGAACCAAGAAAGAGAACGTTTGTCCTTTAGCGGAAACGCCTTTGTCGGTTCTTCCTGCTCCGTGAATGGTAATTTTATGGGCGAATAAAGATGAGAGGACTTCTTCTAATTTTCCTTGAATTGTCGGGTAATCTTTTTGTTTCTCAAATCCCCAATAATGCTGACCGTTATATTGTAAAATGCCAAAATACTTCATTTATTTTAATGTTAGATTGAAAAGTAAAGAGAATAAATCAGTTCCGGTGATGGAAATATAATAGAAAGCCGCGCAGAATGAAGAAACAATGACAAATTCAAGTAAATCCCACCATCTGAATTGGAGTTTACGATATTTGGTTCTCTTTCCAAGAGGATCGTATCCTCTGCATTCCATCGCATTAGCAAGCTCATCAGACCTTACAAAAGAAGAGACAAATAGAGGGATGATCAAAGAAATAATTGCCTTGAATTTAGCAAATAGATGACCATGTTTGAAATCGACCCCGCGGGAAGACTGGGCTTTAAGAATTCTTTCAACATCTTCAAGAATTGTTGGAATAAATCTTAAGGCAAGCGTAATTATCATCGCTAAAATTGGGGTAGGGACACCTACAACTCTTAATGGAGTGAGGTACCAATCAAGTCCATCGGTAAGGCTTAATGGCTTTGTCGTACCAGTTAAAATCATTGATAAGGAAAGCATGATAACTAAACGAAGAAGAACCTTTCCTGCTTCAAGGAGAGACTCATAATATATTTTGAAAGTGCCTATCGTGAAATACCAATCTTGATTAGCCTCGGTATAACGTGGAACAAGAACATAAATAAGCAAAAGGAAAATGACCATAAACCACATTCCGCTTAAGGATTTAAGCAAGGAAAGGAAAGACATCCTTGAAAAGGAAAATAGGATAATGGTTACAAGCAAAAGAATCCCAAGCATTGTATATGTCATTGTCCATGTTGGGTAGTTGATAAAAATCGCAACCATCAAAATAATCAGGGAATAGATTTTTAATCTTGGGTCCATTCGATGGACAAATGAGTTATAAGGAACGTAACGACCTAAAGTAAAACTAGCCATTTTTCTTGCTCCTTACAATTGCATCTGCTAAATCATCAACCGTTCTCAT
The DNA here is from genome assembly GCA_963648925.1 of Hallerella sp. Classification (GTDB taxonomy): domain Bacteria; phylum Bacillota_I; class Bacilli_A; order RFN20; family CAG-826; genus UBA4951. The sequence goes on along the minus strand of CAVJFO010000010.1, from coordinate 21,601 downwards.
GTCTTTTGTATCTAACTTCAGTCCTTTTTCTTTCAAACGTAATGCAAAATCAAAAATATGGGGGTTTTGCAGGGAATAATTGGATAAATCTTCACCAAAAAGTTCAGAAGGAGAACAAACCTTTTCAACTTTTCCATGTTCCATTACTATAACTTTTTCGGCATATGAAGCAACTAAATCCATATCATGAGTAACAAGGATAATTCCTGTTCCGTTCTTTTGAATTTCTTTAAAAAGAGACATGGTTTCTTTTGCAGCGGCAGGATCTAAACCAGCGGTTGGCTCATCAACGATAAGAATATCAGGTGAAGCAGCTAAGATGCCTGCGATAGCGACTTTTCTTTTTTCACCACCAGAAAGTTCAAACGGACTTCTTTCAAAGAAAGATTCGTTTAGTCCAACGCGGATTAACGCTTCATGAGCTAACTTCAAGGCGTCTTCTTTGCTTACGCCAAAGTTTTTTGGTCCAAAAGCCGCATCTTTTTCGACTGAATCTTCAAATAATTGATATTCAGGGAATTGAAAAACAAGTCCAACTTTCTTACGAAGATTTTTAATATCTTTTCCGGAATGTTTTTGATAAATACGTTTTATTTCTTCTTTAGCTTTGCTCTTTTCTTCCTTCGATAAGCCTTTTTCTATCTTTTCTTTTTTAAGTGGATGATTGATGAAACCATCGATATCAACATACCCAGAAGTTGGATTTAATAAGGCGTTTATCATTTGAATCATCGTTGATTTGCCTGAACCAGTTCTACCAACGATAGCGATAAATGAGTTTTCTTCTAAAGTTAACACAATATTTTTTAATGCAGCACTTTGAAAAGGACTGTTGGAATTATAAGTAAATGAAAGATTGTGGAATTCTATCGGCATAAAAATTCCTCCAATTTGTCTTCACTATCGACGTCTTCTGGTATAGAGATGCCTCTAGCAATCAACGCATCCCTCAATGAAATAAAAAATGGCGCGTCTAATCTGATCTTTTTTAATTCTTCTTTGTGAGAGAAAACCTCGGTTGGGCTTCCTTTAAGAATTATGTGTCCCCCACTCATAACAAGAACATAATCAGAACGGAAGGCTTCTTCAACATCATGCGTGATTGATAAAACAGTTATGTTAGGATTTTCCTTTCTTAAGGAAGAGGTAATATCGAGAATTTCTCTTTTGCCTAAAGGATCAAGCATTGATGTAGCCTCATCATAGATAATCAAATCCGGGTGCATGGCTAAAACTCCAGCGATTGCAACTCTTTGTTTTTGACCGCCGGAAAGATTCTCAGGAGCTTTGTCTAACTGTTCAAACATTCCGACTTTTTTGCTATATGCCTCAATTATTTCATCCATTTTCTCTGTTGGAACTTGTCTATTTTCAAGCCCAAAGGCAATATCTTCCCTAACGGTTGAACCAACGAATTGATTATCTGGATTCTGAAATACTAAACCAATTCTCTTTCGTAATGAATAGATGCTATTTTTATTCAATTCTTCGCCAAAAAGAAAAATCTTTCCTTCGTAATTGTTGATAAGCCCCGCTAAAAGTTTAGCCAATGTAGACTTACCTGAGCCATTATGCCCAATTAAGGTGACATATTTTCCTTCAGGAACATCAAAAGAGACGGAATTAACCGCCTTTATTTCGTCTTTGTCGTATGAATATGTAAGATCTTTTACTTCAATAACGTTCATTTTTCTTTGATATCCAATACTTTTCCTTCGTATTTAGTGATTTTTACTCCTGCCATCGTAAGGATCTTTCTTGAAGCCTCATAAATCGTATCGTTGGAATGCTTGTCATCTAGATAAATCATTTCCTTGATTCCAACTTGAACGATAGCCTTAGCGCACTCATTGCAAGGGAAAAGAGTCACATAAATTCTGCATCCGTTAAGATGAGCGCCATCTCTTGTGTTCAATATAGCATTAAATTCCGCATGGCAAACATAGAGATATTTGCTCTCTAATCCTTCGCCATGTCCCCAAGGAACTATCTCATCATCGACTCCGCGAGGCATCCCGTTGTATCCAATGGAAACTACCTTATTTTGATCATCGACGATGCAAGCGCCAACTTGAGTCGAAGGATCTTTGCTACGTAAAGCGCTTAATTGGGCAATACCCATAAAGTACTCATCCCAACCAATGTAATCTTGACGATGTTTATCTTCCATAGCAAAAAACTCCTTTATGCGTCCTAAAGTATAACTTTTTAGCAAAGGTAATTCACCTAAAATAAATTTTATTTATTTAATTTTGACGATCAAGGATTCGTATGGGCGAAGATATTTCTTATACGCAAAGCCTGCGTGAGCATAGTTAGAGAAGAGGACTTGTCCGACCATTGTAGAAATTTTATGGGGGACGTGTATCTTTTTTCCAGTAAGATTTATGAGAACAAAAAGCATGTCTCCTTCGTAAGCGCGGTAAAAAGCCATTATCTTTCCGTTTGTTTTTAACGGTTCAAACGAGCCATAAAGCAAAGTTGGTTGGTTTTTTCTAAATTCAATTAACGAACGGTAGAAATTAAGGATGGAATCAGGATCCTCTTCTTCTTTTTTAACGTTTATATCTTCGTAATTAGGATTTAGCGGAAGCCAAGTTTCTTCTCCTTCAGAAAAACCAGCGTTCTTGGAATCGTTCCATTGCATTGGCGTTCTCGCGTTATCGCGGTTAACGTTATGAATAAGACGTAGGGTTTTCTTCTTTGAGAAATGATACTTAGGCAAAAGATTTAGCAAATAAAAGTCCACGGGGTCCTTATATTGGTCTGGGCTGAATAATGGATAATCGCTCATTCCAATCTCTTCTCCTTGATAAATGAATGGAGTACCTCTTAGAGTGAGAATTACCATCGCTAATTCTTTAGCGGATTCTTTGTAATATTTTTTTGTATTGCCAAAACGATTAATTGATCGAGGTTGGTCATGGTTTTCAAGGAATAACGTATTCCAATTGAGCTCTCTTTGCCAATCAAAAAGAGTTTTTTTGAATTTTCTTGGTTTAAAACGCGTTTTGAAGATAGGGACAAGAAAGCGATCGGAATTAACGGTATCGAATTGGAAAGCAAGATCGAGTTCCTTGTTGGTAAATCTTCTAGCGTTTTGAAAATCTACGTTATAGGTTTCTCCTACAACCATGCAATCATATTTAGAAAAAACATCTTTGTAAATTCTATGAAGGATATGGTGGTTGTTATCTTTCATAAGATATTTCTCTTGTCCAACCACCCATAAAGATTTTTTGCCATCTTCAAGGCTTTCTTTCCAAATTTGGTTTATGACGTCGCATCTAAAACCGTATATGCCTTTATCAAGCCAAAAACGAAGAATTTTTTCTACTTCTTCTAATACTCTTGGGTTATGCCAATCAAGATCAGGTTGTTTTTTGTTGAAAACGTGAAGATAGTAAGCCCCTGCCTCAGGAACGTAAGTCCAAGCCGATCCACCGAAATTTGAAGTCCAGTTATTCGGTGGGACGGTATTCCCCTTTTTTCCTTCTCTCCAATAGTAAAAGTCTCTATATGGAGAATCAGGATTTATTGAAGATTTAAACCATTCATGCTCGTCTGAGGTATGGTTAACAACCAAATCCATGACGATTCTAATGCCTTTTCTTTTAGCCTCATCAATAAGGCGATTCATATCATTCATTGTCCCGTATTCTGGGTTTATTGAATAATAATCCGCGACATCGTAGCCAAAATCCGCGTTTGCAGTTTTATAAACAGGCGAAAGCCAAATGATGCCAACGCCTAATTTTTTAAGGTAATCTAACTTAGAGATAATGCCAGGTATATCACCTATCCCATCTCCATTTGAATCGCAAAAAGAACGAGGATAAATCTGATAAACGATATGATCGTGATAATATTTGAATTCCATACAGGAATATTCTACAACAAAACGAGCTATCCGTCGCAATCTTAAAATCTACTTAGAATAAGCAAACGATAACCCTGCCCATAAACTGAGTCAATTCTTGCTCCTTTGAGATATTCAATTTTCTTCCTTATCGAAGAAATATGAACATCAATCGTCCTTGTTGGATATTTCTTGCCGGATGCCTTTAGACGGTCATATTTGTTTTTCGCTGAATCGGTAGACCAAATTAAGTCGATAAGTTCCTCACGTCTGACGAATCTTGGCCTTTCTTCATATAGCTTTTGAAGTATTTTCCATTCCAAAGGAGTAAATTTCACATGGTAACGAAAGTAAGATAAAGTGTGCTTATCTGTGTCACACTTAATTATTGAGTGGTCGGACCTCTCAATATCGATGATGGCCATAAAAATCTCCTTTCTCTTGATGGTGATTTGAATATACTCAAATTAGAAAAAATTTCACCTATTTTTTGCAATTTTCACTAAAAATTTGATTTTATGGGGATTTTTAGCTACTTTGTATTGCCACTTTTTGAGTAAATCATCATTAAAGGAGGGACAATGAAGGAAATCAAAAGAATGTCTAATGGGGCTGAAATACAGAGCATGGAAATTATTAATTCATAGGCGACTTGATAACCAGTAGAAGAAATAACGATGAAGTAAAGGTAATATGCAAGGCCTCTGAGCAAGACCAATAAAGTTATTTCCAATATATATGAAATAAAAGCAATTTCAGATCCAAGAGGAATATTCGAAGGAGGATTTCCCTTCTTCTTTTTTTGATGACGTTCCGCAAGAATCAGTGCGGCTGAGGTAATAATATCCATCAAAATAGAAATAGAAAGAATAATTATTTTTATGTAAGGGCTATAATAAGAAAATCTTTTATCGAGAATGTCCGTCCCATAGAAAAAATAGATTTCTAAGCCTAAAACCACCATGATAAGGAAAACAGTTACAAAAGAAAAAGGAAAAAACCTCCTTATTCTCTTTGTTCCTTTTTCAATTAACCAAGGAAAAATACCAAGCAAAACGTAAACGATGGTAAGCAAAAAATTATAAGCGCCAGTTGGCATGATAAATGCGGGCAATAAATCTGATAATCCTCCAACAACAGCTCCATAAATTGGGCCTAAGGTAAGCGAAGCAAAAATCACGATCGCTGGAGTAAATGAAATGCTAATAAAAGAAAGATGAGGGATTGAAATCATCTTTGTTATGCTCCCTAAGATAACCGAAACCGCTAAAAGCATCGCCGAGAGCGTCATTTTCTCAATTTGTTTTAGTTCTTTATTCATAATTAGTTGGATTCAGAAAGAAATTCTCTTACTAGATAAGCAAATTCACGAGACCCAGTAACTAAAATTAGGTCGTTTTTATTAGATGAGAGGAGATTGTTTAAAGCGATTTTCCAATCTTCTTGATAAAAATAATCACCAATATAAAGGAAATAATCCAATTCTCCTTTAGCCGATTCATTAGCGAAGGTAGTAAGGAATATTTCAGTTGCCTCTCTTCCTAAAGAAGTAAGCATCCTCGAGATGTTCTTGTCTTTGAGAGTGGCGAATAAAACATGGATTTTTCTATCTTTTTGAATATTAGGAAGAGATTCCATCAATGAATCAATTCCTTCGGCGTTATGTGCTTCATCAATAATAACGTTATTAAACTTCTCCATGCGGCACGGAAGAGGTTTTCTTTCTAATGATTTTCTTAAGGATTGCTCATTTATTGGATATTTATCATTTAGAAGCTTGGTTGTTTCAATAACTAGCAAAGAAGAGTTTAACAATGATTTTGAGGGCGAGAGGATTTGTAAATTATCATAAGGGGTATATGTAAAACGATAATAAGGCTCATCGTATGTTTCAAAATGAGGCACATCTACGATCGTGAGTTCATTACGTTTTTTCTGGCAAATAGAACGGATGATGTCAGTCGCGTTATCATCAAACCTAGCAATTAAGGTTTTGCTTCTATCTTTGATGATGCCCGCTTTTTGATATGTTATTTCAGAAATTGATGTTCCTAAGATATCCGTATGTTCCAAAGAAATCGAAGAAATAATCGAAAGGAGGCATGTATCGGATTCGATATTGGTCGGATCATAACTCCCCCCACATAAGGTTTCAAGAATTCCTAATGCGACGTTTTCTTCATTGAAATAAACGATACATATGAGCGTTAAAATCTCAAAAGAGTTGAGGCGTGTATCAATTATTGATTTTTCATAACGATTAAAAATTGTAACGAAAGACAATTCAGGAATGCGTCCTCCGGATATTTTGATACGTTCTAAAGGAGAAGATTCTTCTTGGGAAAATAATCCTACCTTGTAACCTGCATCATTGTAGACATCAAAAAGATAGTCTCCGACATTTTCTTTGTTATTGCTGCCGGTAAGATGAATATAAGGAAATCTAATAGAAATATTGTTTTTTCGAATAAAACTAAGCCAGGCACCATTCTCACCAACTTCATCTTGACCTTCAACCGTATCTAGATAGTTAAGAATCTCTTCGTAATTCATGTTAATCTTGATAATCCCTAACAGAACGACCCTTAGATTCAGAGCGTTTAAGGTCTTTTTCTTTTAACGCGTCACGTTTATCATGAAGTTTTTTGCCTTTAGCAACGGCAATTTCCAATTTAGCGTATCCGTGCATAAGGAAAAGCTTAGTTGGAACACATGTATTTCCTGTTGCGGTTAATTTTCTCTTTAATTTATTTAATTCGTTTCTGTTAAGCAGAAGTTTGCGATCTCTTAAATGATCGACGTTGAAAATATTACCTTCTTTATAAGGAGCGATATGCATGTTAACGACAAAAGCCTCGCCATTTTTTAAAATGATGTAGGCATCAGTTATATTTGCATCATGTCTTCTAAGCGATTTGATTTCAGTGCCGGTTAAAACCAAGCCTGCAGTCATGAAATCGCTTAAGAAATATTCAAATCCCGCTCTTCTATTTTCTAACAATACTGAATCATCTTTCTTTTTAGCCATAATTACTTCCTAGCTTTTTAATTATAGCCAATTTGAATTTATAACTAAATATTCTATTTAGATAACGTAGAAATAGACCGAGAAGAACATCAAGACCGTGCCAAGCAAAACAAAGAGATGGAAGATAAAATGGAACCATTGGTTCTTTTTCCCACCAATTCCGTATAAAACGGCACCTATCGTATATGAAATTCCACCAAGCAATAATAAGAAAGTGCCATTCATAAAACCAATTGATGCGGTTAATGGGTAAAAAGAAATGATAATAGCCCAGCCAGTAAATAAGTAATCAATCATTGATAAAACGGCAAATTTCTTTAAATCAATAGCATTAAGAATTATGCCCAAAATGCCGAAGAATACGACGATGCCGTAAATCGACCAAGCCCATCCTAAAGAATATTCTCTTAATGCGACCAGGCAATAAGGAGAATACGTTCCGATAATTAGGAAGAAAATATTGCAATGATCCATGACTCTCCAAACTTTCTTAGTATCAGATTTTGGAAGTCCGTGATAGATAGCAGACCCTAAATAAGTGATAAGTGCTCCGAAAAAGAATAAGGAACACCCAACAATTGCCCAGGCATTATGTGACATCGCTGCCTTAACGATTAAGAACGGGAAGCCAAGGAGGCATAACAAGGCTCCTGCTGCATGGGACAATGAATTGGCTATTTCTTGTCCTTCTGTGTAATTTGGTAATGTAATTTCTCTTGTGCTCATGGCATTATAATAATCACTTCTTGTATCAATTGCAAGCACATCTCGTATTAATTACTAGATTTATTATTTTTTACCTCGCTTATATAATTAAAGACATGAGTAAAGCGTTGGTTTTATGCGGTGGGGGATCGCTAGGATCCTATGAAGTTGGGGTATGGAAATACCTTGAAGAAAAAAACATGCATTTTGATATTGTCACAGGCACTTCCATTGGTGCATTAATCGGAGCAATGTATGTTTCAGGCGATTATCAAAAATGTTACGAATTATGGGATAATTTATCGATGAACGATGTCATGAATAATGGCATGAACATCACCAAAAAAGGCTTAGAAAATTTCTCTACGTCAAGAGCGTTGGCCTTTGTTGGTTCTTATCTTAAAAACGGCGGGGCAGATAATTCTCCATTCGTAAAATTGTTAAATCAGTATTGCGACCCAAAGAAAATCAAAAAAAGCAAAATAAAATTAGGCATCGTTACGACTAAATATCCTTCGATGAAGCAAGTTAATAAAACAACAGATGACCTGAACGAAGATGAAATTATATCTTACCTTCAGGCTTCAAGCGCTTGTTGGCCGATCTTTCCTATATCAAGGATAGGTAAGCAAAAATATGTTGATGGAGGATTATCCGACAACCTTCCAATCGACTTGGCAATAAAAATGGGCGCGACGCAAATTCTTGCCGTCAAATTGAAATCATATCCAGCGGTCCCTCAGCATGTTGAACTTACCCAATTACCGTTCGTAAAGACCATTTCTTCTGTTGTAGATTTAGGCTGGATCATGGATTTTAATCATGAAACCTTGATGAACAATCTCCAAGTCGGTTACCTAGACGCTAAAAAAGCGTTTGGGGATGCCTTAGGAACATATTTCACTTTTTCATCTCTTGAAGGATATCAAGATATTGCAGATGATTTTGTTAGAGAATGTGTCGTAGATGACCCACTTCTATGGAAAAAAATCGATAAATCGCTATCAAAAGCTGGCTATAATTGCAAAACCTCCCAAGATGCGTTTATTGCAACGTTAGAAATAGTCGGCAAGATTTTAAAGATTTCCCCATATGTCGAATATGACGTGCACACTTTTGCTAAAGAATGCCGCGCCTCATGTATTGGCATTATAAAAAACGAAAAAGAGATGCTCAAATTCACTAAGATAAAAACTGATAGAGCACTTAACAATGCTGAATATCCAGCTTTCATAGGCTATCTTTATAATTCATATAAACACGGACACAAAGCCAAAAACGCTAAACATTTCTACAATCTTTCACCACTTACTATCCTTATAAGCAAAGCGATGGAAAAGTTAGTAGAAAAATTGAAGAGTTTCAAATAAAAAATGCCTCTTAGAAATAAGGGGCATTTTCAATGTTATTAATCTTTAGGGATTATAAATAATATTTGTTGAGAACTTTGAGATCTTTCTCGTCTAATTCGTAAACAAGTGGTTTTCCTGTTGGAATTTCAACGGAGATGATTTGCTCAGGTGTGAGATTCTCTAACATCATGACGATTGAACGTAATGAGTTTCCGTGAGCAGCGATTAAGACTTTCTTGCCAGCTTTGATTTCTGGAGCAATTTTGGTATCGAAATATGGCTTAACGCGATCGGCGGTGTCAATTAAGCACTCAGTTAATGGGCAATCTTCGATTGTCATTTCGCCTTTGGCAATTAACTCTTTGTATTTTTCTTGGTTGCCTGGCCATCTTTCATCATCTTTTGTTAATGGGAGAGGTGGTACGTCAGCGCTTCTTCTCCAAATATGAACTTGTTCGGCACCCCATTTTTCAGCGGATTCAGCTTTGTTTAATCCTTGTAAAGCGCCATAATGACGTTCATTTAATCTCCAGGTATAAGACTTAGGAATGGAAGTTTCGCCCATTTCTTCTAAGGCGTAATCCATTGTATGGTTAGCTCTCTTTAAAACGGAGCTGAATGCCATATCGAAAGAATATCCTTTTTCCTTTAAAAGTTTACCTGCTTCGTGAGCTTCTTTAACGCCTTGTTCGCTAAGTTCAACGTCAGTCCATCCTGTGAAAAGATTCTTAAGGTTCCACTCAGATTGACCATGTCTGATTAATACTAATTTGACCATTTAATTTTTTCCTTTCGTCAACATCAATAATTATAGACAATCTTTTTAAGAAGATAAAAGAAAAACTCATGAACGTTATCTCACGAGTTGTTCTAGTTATTATTTTCAGTTATATAGCTAAAGATTTAACCATTATAGTTATCGCTTTAGTAGTAGGATTTTCATATACAAAATAGGTAAGAGAAACCCCATTATAATTTTCATCGTACCAAGTATATTCGACGGATTGTCTTATCGTTCCATCATCAAATTCTGCAGGAGAACTCCATTCTCCATCATAAGCATTTTTAAAACTTGCAGGAATTAGATTTTCATTTACGAATGTTTTCGCTTCATCTAAAGATGAGAAAGAGGTTGCAACAACCATCTCGTAATATTTGAAAATGAAGTCTTCATCGGGATTTGATTTATCAATTAATGATGGTTTAGCAAAGCCGACGTCAGTTTCATCAAGATTGAAATAAGCATTATAACTATCTGCCACATCTTGAATTGCACTTTCAATATCGTATCCATCCGCTATAACTATTTCGCAAGTTATCGTTCTCTTTCCTTCGTTAGGGACATCCATACTTGCGGTGATTGTGGCTTTTTCGCCTATTTTAGCGTTTTCTGAAACGGTGACTTTTCCACCATTATCAACGGTTATATTTTCGTTATCTGAGCTAAACGTGATTTCATATGGTAACATTTGAACTTCTAGTTGAAGGTTGTAGACATTACCTGGTTTGAGCCCAATTCTTGAATCAATAAATCTAAATGTTGGAGTATGAGGTAATCCATTGCCATACGTAAACGTAATTTTCGTTACTCCATAAGCGTGTTCAAAGCCTATTAAGAGTTTGCCTGAAGCGTCTTCGTAAGCACCATCAGTAAAGGAGTCAGAATCTACCGCACACCAACAAGCATTCTTAAGTGTTTCTTTGAAATAATCCAAAACAACATGTTTTTCCTCATAATAAATTGAATCACCTTCAGATTTTATGGCTGGATCATATACTTCTATTTTTGCAAACGTGTTATTTTTAGCCATTGAAACGGCTTTAGCAACTATTGCTTCTTCATCTGTTGGATCAATATCGAAATAGTCGGAATATTGTTTCAATAAAGTGTAGTAATAATCGTATTGATCTGAATAGTTGTTGGCTTTATAACGATAATCGCTATATTTGCTAAGAGTTGATACATCAAAAGAAGGGAAATCGACGCTTAGATCGTTTTCGTTTAAGAAATTAGTTATGGCATTTGTTGGCCATCCTTCAACGAATTCATCATACGCCTTAGATAAAGTGGCAAAGGTTACGACAAGTGCATTTTTTGAAGTAAGGCTATCAGTCGCATAATACGTTTGAACGTAAAATGTTTCATGCCAATCAACGTACCGCTCTCTTTCATAGTCATACACCAAGCCTTGATTCATTAATGTGGCCGTGTATTTATCTAGAAGAGACATATCTTCCGTGTAAGCGTAAATCGTATTCACGTTATCTTTTGTATAAGAATAATAAGTTTCAATGTCATCACTTTCAAAAGAAGGCAAATCAAATCCGGTTTTTTCTTTAAGAGAATTTGTGAAATCTTCTGGCCAAGATGATGTTTCATCAACGTTTAAAATGTATTGGAATAAAACGTAATTTCCACTGAAATAATAGACTTCTGCAGTGATTTTTGCATTATTTTGCAAAGTTTTAGTTAAGGTATATTTAGCATTTTCTTTGCTTAATTCTTCATTAAGCTCATAGCCATTTTCTTTTAATATTTGAACGTTATCTTTAGTGAGATCTTTAACATATCCGTCATAGCAAAATAAAGTGTTGCTATCATATTGATAAACCTTATTTGTCTTACCAAATTTTAAGAATGGTGGAACTTCAGCAAGTGTCGCGATAAACGTTTCTTTTTCTTCGTCATCCCATTCCTTGCTTTCATCAGCTTCAGTTTCTAAATCGTTGTAACATTGAATAACATCGTATTCTTTTGAGGTACTCGTATCAATCGAATGGAAATATGTAAGGTTATAACCAGTTTTATTGTCTTCAGAAGTTTTTACAAATTCGTAATAAACATTCCCGTTTGCGTCCTTTTGTTTGATACTATCGTTATAATCGCGAATACCTTCCCACCCCGTACCTTCTAAATCCTTGTAATAATCAGCCATGACAAAAGAGTTAGATTCATTAAGGATTTCTAGATAGGTTCTATTGTTAACTAAATCCGCCGTTTCTCTAACAATAACATCATCGGTGAAATTAACTGGATAAGGCAAAAGACTTCCTGCATAACGGATAATAAGTTCCTGACTTTCGTTTGACCAGCCTGTCTTCGTCTCTGAAGAAAAAACCGATGAAGATTCCGTAGACGAACTTTCGTTAGAAGAAGATTCCGTGCTTGTATTATTTGGTTCGTTGCAGCCACTTAAAACTAATGGGAAAAGGATTGTTGCCATTAATAGAATGTTTTTATTATTTCTCATTTTTAAACCCCCTTTATGATTGCAGGTAAAATTATAATCCAAATTTAATATGTTTGTTTTTATTTTCATGTTTTTACAAAATATGGGGTTTTTACAGGCGAAATTTGGATTTTTTGAATGTTTGAAAACATTAAAAGATATTGTCCATTTCGCAAAGCGTTTCAAATTTTATATAATAAGACGATGAAAAATGTAATTTATATCGCTTCGGCAAACTTAAACAAAGAACTCGTTCCTTCCTTAGCTAAAGGAGGATTTGTAATTGAATTCGCCAATAATTCAATTAACGATGAAGATCTTTATTTCTTGGATCTAACTGATGTCTCGTTAGAAAAACTCAACGAAACATTTCCTTGGTTAGAAACAGAATTAAAACACAGCAAAACACCTCATCTAAGAATCTTGCCTTTATTTGTATACGATTCAAGAAAGACCGATCCGTTTGAAGAATGGGAAAAAGGCGCTAACGAAATCTACGAGGAATTGTTCTCTGAAGAATTTAAGCCTTTCGCTTACGACATCTCAAATCCCGAATATTCAAATAACGAATTAAAACGAGTTTTATCCTTATATTACGTTCGTTAATACGAAAGCCTGTAAAAAGGCTTTTTTATTTTTCATTAGGAAAGATAAGGCTTTTACGTTTCTTATCTTCCACTTCTTTCACTAACATTGGTAAGCAAAGGAAGCAAAAATAAACACTGCCAGACCAATCGAAATATGAAAGAGTATCGTTTTCGGTAAACGTGCGTCCAAGTAAGCAAAAATATAATGCACCATAGAAAATAACATGGGGATCTTTTCTTATAATTGAGTGATAAATTAAATAAAAAGCAAATGCCCAAATCAATAGCCCGTAAGTCATTCCGAAAACACCATTTTGGGCTAACATCAATCCCCAAGCGTTATCAACTATCGGATAATTTAACGGATCGTTGAAGGCAAAGAGTCCTAATGAACGATATTCATTTCCGTATCCAAAGCCAAACAAAATCGTGAAAATACCATTATTCGATATAGCGTCAATAGGCAATGTCCAAGATACAGTTCTAGATTCCATCGACATATGGAACATATCAAACAGATTGGTTTTCAAAAATCCTGCATAAACTGTAAGGTGTTCTAAGAATGTATTATGAAAATCAACAAATAAGAAAATCAATGTTAAAATCGCTATAACTAGTACGTAAATTGTCAAAAATAAGGCATGCGTGTGCTTGTTTTTGAAAAAAGACAAGACCAAGGAATGGATAAAAATATATACAATCCAGAAACATCCAAGTATCATGCAAGTCTTTGAGAAAGTAAAGAATTGCTGTATGAGGAAGAATGTCATTATCGGCATCCTCCACCAACGAGGATTTTCTATTTCCAAATATCCTTCAGAAACCATCCCCATAAACAAGATAAAACCATAAATATTTCTATGAGCGGTAAAACTTTGAGGAACCACCACTCCAATCAAATCCGTTGAAACTTTATTGGTAAATATGTCTAAGTAAATCTTATTTTCAAAAATGAATGAGTAAATTATTGCAGCAAATGCAATCAAAATTGACAAATAAAAAATCAATTTGATGATTTTCAATCCGGAAACAAAAATTGGAATTATAGAGATAATCACATAAGCACTGCTGAATAAAACAAATGATAAAAATATGCATCTGATTTTATAACTTAAATCAACGGTTCCGATAACCTCAGAGTCTATTCTTATTCCATTAAAACCAATAATTGAAATAATCGATGTTAAGAAAAAGAACAAGCAAAAAATAAATACCCATTTAGAAAAACGTACGTTGCAGCATCTTTTTGCAAAGAATATCATTCCGCCTTCTAGTAAAATTGCGAGGCAAGCAAAAATATAAAACTCTAAATCATTAAATAACCTTGCATCATTATTGAAAAACGCAGCTCTTCCAGTAAAAAAGTAAGGGATCAAGTATAAGAAAAGAATCGTTAAAATTAACGCAAAAATGTTTTTCTTATTTATTGATAGCCCCTTAAACATAGAAATAGAAAGAATTATTCAGCGGTCAAAAAATCGGATAAAACTTTATAAACAAGATGCTTGTCTTTTTCGTTATGGATTTCATGTCTCATACCTGGGAACATGTGAATAGAAACGTAGGTAAGTCCAAGTTTGTTATACATCTTCTTCAAGCGTCTTGGCCCTTTACCCATTTCGCCAACTGGATCATCTTCGCCTGCAACAATAAGGATTTTTTCGCTTTTGGAAACATTTTTAAGGTTTTTCTTTTTATAAAGTTCATTGCCTCCACGAAGGAATTCTTTCCAGAATCCATGCGTATTATCAGCTCCACAATATGGATCTTCCATGTAAGCTTTAACATTATCCTCATTAGCTGAAAGCCAATCGAAATCTGTTTTTCTATTTTTTACCGATTTAATATAGCTGCCAAAAGCCGCATTGGTAATGAACTTAGAAGGTTCGTTCCAATTTTTCTTATTAGTAAGCATTGAAGCTAAATGAAAGGAGAAAAAGAATTTTGCTCTGCATGGACCGTTTGATCCCCAAATAACAACTTTGTCAGCAGTATTAGGAAACAATTGTAAAAATCTTTGAGTCATAAACGAACCCATCGAGTGTCCCATCAAATATGTCGGAAGTTTTGTTTCATCTTTAAGGGAAACGATCAAATTACGTGCAGCGGTAACGTTGCAATCAAAAGCTCCAGGGAACCATCTTTGTTGTTCTTCAACTGAAGCGGCATTCAAACCTTGCCCAACTGCGTCTAGCACATAGACTGAAATTCCGAAGCCATTTAAGTATTCGGCTAAGTTTTGATAACGATGAGAATGTTCTTGCATGCCAGTCATTAAGACAAGATTGGCTTTTGCCCCATCCACTTTAAAACTACACCCCTTAAAAATATGTTCGCCTGATTTTATGTTGAATACTTCCATAATTAACTCCTTTTAGTAACCTATGTTTATAACTATATACAAGGATTATACAACACCAGGAAATACAAAGCACTTTTTATCAAAAGGACCTTTTTGAAAAGTTGTATAGCGTTTGTATATCTTTTTTATTGTTTTATTATTGTTTGTATAGCGTTTTGCTAGTATATTTATTGATGTAAAGGAGATTTTATGGAAAAAACCATTATTACAGTACGCATAGATGACAATCTCAAAAATGATGCGCAAAAACTTTTTAACGATATAGGAATGTCTATGAGCACGGCCATAAACATCTTCCTAAAGCAATGCGTTAAGGAAGGAAAGATACCATTTGAGCTAGCTGGTAAGCCTAAAACTTCCAATGCAGGAAGAAAAATCAAGCCTTTGCATAGTTAAAAACAAAAGAAAAAGCAGATATAAGTTCGATTATATCTGCTTTTTTGTTATTTTTTGCTTAATTATTTTTTGGCTATTTTATGCCTTCTGGATTGTTCTTTTGGAAGTTATAGGCATCTCTGCAAGCATCTTCAATGGTATATTTTGCTTTCCAATGAAGTTCATTAGTCGCTTTTGTGCAGTCTGCGTAGTTCTCTGCAACGTCACCTGCGCGTCTACCAACAATTTCATAAGGAATCTTAACATTGTTCGCTTTTTCATAAGCATGGACTAATTCAAGAACTGAAGTTCCTTTGCCAGTTCCAAGGTTATAAACAACATAACCTGGCTTTTCTTCGAGTTTTTTAAGAGCTGCAACGTGACCATTGGCCAAATCGACAACGTGAATGTAATCACGAACACCTGTTCCATCAACTGTTGGATAATCATCACCAAAAATCTTTAAAGATTTGAGTTTTCCGATAGCAACTTGCGAAACGTAAGGCAATAAGTTGTTTGGAATGCCATTAGGATCTTCGCCTAATAATCCAGATGGATGGCCACCAATAGGATTGAAATAACGTAAAATTCCAACATTCAATGCAGGATATGCAAATTGAATATCTTTAAGAATTCTTTCGATCATTACTTTAGTTTCACCATATGGATTGGTCGCCTCAGCAACTGGATCGGATTCATATAAAGGAACGCGCGTTGGGACACCATAAACTGTAGCAGATGAAGAGAATATTATATTGTTAACATTGTATTTCTTCATTAATTTAGCTATGACAATCAATGTTTCAAGATTGTTTTCATAATATTCAATAGGTTTAGAAACAGATTCGCCAACAGCCTTGTACCCTGCAAAATGGATGACTGCGTCAATTTCATTTTCCTTAAAAACTTTTTCTGTTTCTACTTCGTTTTTACAGTCAATTTGATAGAATTTTGGCTTAATTCCAGTGATCGTTTGAATACGATCCAAAACAGCTAATTTTGCATTATAAAGATCGTCAACAATAACTGGCTCATATCCATTTTCAATAAGACAAATAACAGTCTCGCTTCCAATAAACCCTAAGCCGCCCGTAACCAAGATTTTTTTCATTTTTTCTCATTCCTCTTTTCTTTTTTATTGGCTTTTTTAGCCTCTTTTTCAGCTTTTTTTTGCTGATGCTTATTAATTGATTCTTCTTTCTTTTTGGCTTCTTTTTCCTTTTCGTCAGATTTTTTGCATTCTTCTAAATAATTGTATAAAGCCTGTGAAACGGATTGATAAACGCTAGCTTGAATCGACATTCTAAAGGCTATAAGACCAATAGAATCGTCGAAATACTGCCCCGCTTTATCAGGATCTTTTTCCTTATCCTTTTCATAGGTTTCTTCAAATCTATCGACTCTCTTTTTAGCTCTTCCAGCGACATCGCTAAAAACATCTCTCGACATCGACTTAAAGAATCTGTAAAGAACAACCTTATCGCTTGTTACATCATTATCCATACTAATAATAAGCGAAAGATCGTTCATATTAACAACATTCTTTAATAAAGATATGGCTAAAAGATAACCAAGATGGTCGACATTATATTTTTTCTTTTCTGGTTCGGAAATAATTTTGGCCTTTACATAGTTATTGACCATGAAAGAAGTAAGTTTTTGCTTATCCGAAATCGATAAAGGCTCAAGAATGGAATTAACGTAGGAAACCACCTGTTCCATATATAAAGGAACAGTCGGCAAATGATCGTATGTAGGGAGTTCAAAATTTGAGGCTCTCTCCAAATAATCTTTTAACTTTGCTAATTCTTCAGCGTTCATCTTTTATTTAATTCCTGATTTAATATCTTTGAAACTTCGGCCGGATTGACCTTGCCATGGCTTGCTTTCATGATTTGTCCGACTAAGAAGCCTAAAACTCTTTGGTTGCCTGCTTTGTAATCGTTTATTGATTGAGGATTTTTATCTAGAACCTCATTAACAAATGCAAGTATTGTTCCTGAATCAGAAACTTGGGCAACAATATTTAAAGATTTCTTTGCTTCTTCTGGAGTGCAGCCATCTGATAAAACCTTGTTAAGGATATCAACGCATTGTTTATGCGTGAGTCCACCTTTTTCTTGCATTGAAACGATTTCGCCTAATGTTTCTGGAGCAAGTTTCAATTCATCGATTGTGATTTCTTCTTTATTTAAATAAGTATTTATTTCAACGATGAGATAATTAGCAAGATTCTTAGCATTTGTAACCTTAGTTAAGCCTTGTTCGAAATATTTGGCCATCTTAGGATTTGAAAGGATGACGTTTGCATCACTCTCAGAAAGACCAGCTTTAAGATATCTTTCTTTCTTTGAATCATATAATTCTGGGCAGGTATCAATAGCATTTTGCACAAATTCGTCTGATAAATGAATAGGCGTGATATTAGGTTCGCAGAAATACTTATAATCAACTGCGTCAGTCTTTACACGCATAAGGATAGTGCGTCCACTTGCTTCATCCCAGCGTCTTGTTTCTTGTTGGATTTTAATGCCTTGTAAAAGCAATTCTGATTGGCGTTTGATTTCATATTCAATGGCTAGTTCAACGTTCTTAAAAGAGTTGATATTTTTAATTTCAACTTTTGTCCCGAACTCTTTTTGACCATATGGGCGGATGGAAATGTTCGTATCGCATCTCATGGATCCTTCTTCCATCTTTCCGTCACTTGTTCCAGAATATACAACGATATTTCTTATGGCTTCAGCATATTCTCTAGCTTCAACGCCATTAGATATTTCAGGAAGAGAGACAATTTCGCAAAGAGGAACACCTGCACGGTTATAGTCCAAAAGTGAATAATCCATAAAGTGTTCTTGTTTACAAGTGTCTTCTTCCATATGGATTCTTTCAATTCCAATACGTTTTGGGCCATTTGGAGTGGCAACCGTAACATAGCCATTCTTTCCAATAGGTCTTCTTTGTTGGGTTATTTGGAAACCCTTTGGAAGATCGGAATAGAAATAGTTTTTGCGATCAAAATATAAGGTGTGATCAATCTCCATATGAAGAGCATTTGCGACACGTATTGCATTAATTACGGCTTGTTTGTTAACGACTGGCATAGCACCAGGGAAACCCATATCTAATGGAGAAGTTTGAGTGTTTGGGTCACGAGAGAAGGAATTTGGAGAAGCAGAAAACATTTTTGTTTTTGTTTTTTGCTGTACGTGAATCTCAAGACCGATTACTGCTTCAAAATTCATAAATTTCCCTCCTTTTTGTTATTAACGCTTAGATTTGCTAAGCCACTTATCTTTTCAAATGCGTTAGAGATTTGGAATAATTTCTTTTCTTCGAAGGCACGTCCCATAAAGTTAACACCAATTGGCATATTATCTTGGAAGCAAAGAGGTAAGGTGATTGATGGTAGGCCCGCGAAGTTTCCTAAACATAAATGGTTATCAGCTAATAAGTATTCGTCAGATAAACGATCTGAAGAATTATCGAACTTAGGAGCTATGCCAGGGGCAGCAGGAAGATAAATGAAATCGTAATCTTTTAAGATATTGTTAACCGTTTCAACAATCTTCGCTCTATTTCTTTGAGCGCGTAAGAATAATTCATCTTGGTTTTCCGCCATTAAGCAATAAGAACCGATGACGAAACGACGCTTGATTAATTCAGAGAAGCCTTCATTACGAGCATTGAACATAACCTCTTGATAGGTCTTTCCGCCTTTAAATGGACCGAATTTAATACCATCTAAATTAGCATCGTTTGAAGTTGCCTCCGAACAAGAAATAACCATGTAAGTCGCATATAAAGATTCGAGCAACTTAATATCAAAATTCACAAAATCCACGGTAATTCCCGCTTCTTTTAATTTTTCGATGGAATTATCGAAATGCTTAAGAAGCTCTTTATTCGTTATTGAATTGTAGATTTCTTTGATGATTGCAACTTTAAGTCCATTGACCGGTTTTTCTAAATCAGCAGTATAATCTTCAACCTCTTTAACTGATGATGTTGAATCATTCAAATCACGTCCTGCAAGAACGTTTAATAAGGCTGCGGAAGAATAAACATCTTTCGTGAAGTAACCAACGTGATCAAGAGATGGAGCGAATGGGAATAAGCCATAACGGGAGATTCTTCCCCATGTGGGTTTCATGCCAACTAAGCCAGAATATGAAGCAGGTTTACGAACAGAGTCGCCAGTATCGGATCCTAATGAGAATGGAACGATATCTGCACAAACTGAAACGGCTGAACCACAGGAAGATCCGCCAATTTGATGGGTATGGGATGGATCATATGGATTGTAAGTTTTTCCAAGATGACCGGTTGTGCCAGTTCCACCCATCGCTAACTCATCTAGTGTAGATTTAGCAATTAAAACAGCTTTGGTATCATTCAATTTGCTAATTACGGTAGCATCAAAAACAGGCGTATATCCGTTTAATATGTCACTTGAAGCCGTTGTTGGAATATCTTTAGTTGAAAAGTTATCTTTTGCAACGTATGGAATACCCCATAAAACGTTGTCTTCTTCAGGCTCGGTTAGAGTAGAAGCGAAAGCGATTGCTCCTTCATCGTTTATAAATTCAAAAGCGTTGTCCTTGTTTTCGTGTGCTCTTTTTAAGGCTTCTTTAGTTAATTCAAGTGGAGTAACCTTTTTTGCCACTAATGCTTCGTGCATTTCTTTAAGTGATAAATCTAAATAGTTCATAAAATAACCTTTGGTAATTTAATTTGATTATCTTGTTTGCTGCCAGCATTTTTAAGAGCAACATCCCTAGATAATGGCTCGATTGGTTCATCTTCGCGTAAGAAGGAAGTTTCGCAATCAAATGGGAAAGTCATTGGCTCGTATTCGTCTAAATCAGTAATCTCGCCAATCTTATTCATTTGTTTGATCAATGTCTTAAATTCGTCTTCTAAGGTCGCGTATTGCTCATCCGACATTGTGAAAAGCAATCTGTTAGCGGCATCTGTTAATACTTCTCTTGTAATTTTTTTCATAATCTAACACCCAAAAAATCTTAACACTTTAAAGAGAGCGCATAAAGGAGATTAAGCAAAACACCTTATAAAAAGGTGTATGTTTTTAAGTGGGTTTATACACAGGGCCTTAAATATCCCTAAAATAAAGGCTTTTGGACACATCGAAAAGTCTTTTGATGTCAAACAAAAATGCACACTTGGCATCAAATATACACTTTAACTCAAAGTTATGTGGTCTAAAATCATATAAACTGCCTAATTTTTTGATACTTTCCAATAAAAAGTATTTTATATAAATAAAATAAAAGAAAAAATATGCTAAAATTCAATGCAAAAAAGTTGTTGTTTATGATATAACCAAATCATAGGGAAAAATGCTATGTCCAACATTAAGGTTTTTGAAGATAAGAAAATTAGAACTCAATGGAATGCAGACGAAGAAGATTGGTATTTTTCTGTTGTTGATATTGTTGGTGTTTTAACTGACAAAGATTATGACAATGCTCGTAAATATTGGAAAGTATTAAAAGGTAGATTAAAAAAAGAAGGAAGTGAACTGGTATCATTTTGTTACCAGTTGAAATTACCTGCCCAAGACGGCAAGTTAAGAGAAACCGATGTTTTAAACACAAAAGGCATTTTAAGGCTTGTTCAATCTATTCCAAGCAAAAAAGCAGAGCCTTTCAAAATGTGGCTTGCACAAGTTGGCAGCGAAAGACTTGATGAAATTGCAGACCCACAAAAAGCTATTGATAGAGCTGTTGAAACATATAGGCAAAAAGGCTATCCAGAAGAATGGATAACCCAAAGAATGATGACTATTAAAATGCGAAAAGAACTCACTGATGAATGGCAAAATCGTGGTATTACACAAGAAAAAGACTACGCAATACTCACAAACGAAATGACAAAGGCTTGGTCTGGAATGAGTGTGCAAGAATACAAACAACTAAAAGGTTTGAAAAAAGAGAACCTTAGAGATAACATGACCAACATTGAACTTGTCTTAAATATGCTTGCAGAAGTTACAACAACAGCCATTTCAAAACAAGAAAATCCCATAACTTTTGAAGAAAATAAAAAGATTGCTCGCCGTGGTGGAAGTGTTGCTAGTGAC